>NZ_JYHN01000061.1:0-458551 GCF_000954015.1 Clostridium sp. FS41 | reverse complement strand
CTGAAGATATTCCCTCCACCTGCAGAGCAGGTGGTTTATTTTTACTGTGACACAACTACAGTATAAAAAGTTGAGTTTTCAACTTTTTATACCAAGTTATGGAGGTTTAGAAGTATGAGTTCTCAAACAAGTTCCGTTGCACAGCAGGTTCGTATTCAACAATGGGCACATTTGATTAGGGACTGCCAGAACCGTCCTTGTGAAATGACACTGGATACCTGGTGTCTGCTGCATGGAATCAACAAAGCTACCTACTATTATCGCCTTAGGAAAGTCAGGCAGGCCTGCCTAAATGTCATGACTCCGACAAAACCAGTGTTTGTAGAACTTTCGCTTCCTGTCACTACAAAACCTGATCGTTTGGCAGAAAATAATTCTTCCCCGCCCATTGCCATTCTTCATGGCAAAAACGGATTAACGCTGCAGCTTCTTCCAACAGTACCATCTGAGCTGGTGGACGCGGTACTTAAGGTGATCTCCCATGCTGAGTAATGCCCGGAATTTCAAAAAGATCTACATTGCCACAGGTTACACCGACCTGCGCAGGGGGATCGAAAGACTGGCTGGTATCATAAGATTCCAGTTCCATCTGGATCCTTACAATGAGAATACTATTTTCCTTTTCTGCGGCAAGCGCTGTGACAGGATTAAGGCACTGATCTGGGAAGGGGATGGATTCCTTCTCTGCTACAAACGCGTTGATAATGGTTCGTTTGACTGGCCCCGTTCCGCTCATGAAGTCCGAAAGATATCAGCTGACCAATATCAGGCTCTTATGCAGGGCCTGGAGGTCTTTGCCAGGCATCCCATCAAAACTTTAAAGACAGTTCCCTCTGTTATGTGGCATTGTGCAATACGCTGAAAATAAATCAATTAAAATTCATCTTAAAAAGCAGGAAACCGGAAGTTCTCCCCGGTTATCCACAAACCGTTCATTCTCTGATGCATGATCTCTTCAACGAGGTCCTGGCGGTTGCAGCTGGTGTGGATAACGATTGTGAGAAACCGGGCGATTGAAACCTCTCATATGGATTATCCACCGTCATTATGACGAAAGAGGAAATACTATGGATTGGCGGAAATACGCGGTATCTGCTATAATCAGAACTAGAAAACACAGGAGTTCCGATTATGGCTAAAAAGTATACAGAAGATCAACTGAATACGCTTGATAAGTCTTTCCTTGTAACAGGCCCGTTTTGGCCGTTCCTCAGAAAAGATGACAGATGCTGGTCAGATCTGCTTCAAGGAAGTCGATGGTAACATCCTCTTTTTTAATGAGGCTGAAGCCATCAGCAACATGGCCATTCCGGAACCGGAAGACCTGGAGGTCAAACCAACCCGCGGTGTAAAACCGGCTGGAAGGAAAGAGGGACACATATCCGGTCTGCCTGTTAACAGGATTGATCATTATCTGAGCGCCGGACAGCTTACGCTGGAATTCGGAGAGAAGGGCTGGAAACAGCTTCCGGACGCTGTGATGAAACATTACCGTTTTGTCCCTGCTAAGGTTGAAGTGGACGAACACCATATCGGAGTTTATTCAAGCAAAAAAAACAACCGCGTGGTAAAAGCACCGCATCCGTCCAGCCTTCTCAGAGGGAGCCTGGTATCCGCAGGCCTTGGCACAGCCATCATGAACGCCAAATATGTGAATGGAATCCCCCTGCACCGTATGGAAAAAGGAGTTCGAGCGGTATGGCCTGACCATTGACCGGAGGAACATGGCTAACTGGATGATCCGTCTATCGGAAGAATATCTGGGAGTCTTATATGACCGGCTTCACGAGAAGCTATACGACTTCCATGTCATCCAGGCAGACGAAACACCGGTTCTTGTAAAACGGGATGGACGTGATGCCGGAGCCAAAAGCTACATGTGGGTCTACCGCTCAGGTTTTATGAATAAAGAGCAGCAGATTATCTTGTATGATTATCAGAAGACCCGTTCAGGAGAACATCCCAGAAAGTTCATAAAGGATTACAAAGGGATCTGTGTCACAGACGGATATCAGGTGTATCATACCGTGGAAAAACGAATGGATGATCTTACAATAGCCGGCTACTGGGTCCATTGCAGACGTGGATTTGATGATGCCATGCAGACCATTGCAAAAGAGCATCAAAAAGAATCCATATCGTACCTGATCATGAAGCAGATCCAGGCTACCTACCGCGAAGAAGGAAAACTGAAAGACCTGAGTGCCCGGGAACGGCGTATGCAGCGACAAGTGGTAGTAAAACCATTGGTGGATGCATTGTTTGCGTATCTGAAACAGAATGAGCCTTTGATTGAGCGAAAGGGTACACTCAGAGCAGCCTTTACCTATGCCCTGAATCAGGAAAAATATCTCAGGGTATTTCTGTCGGATGGAGAAGTGCCCATTGACAACAATGCCAGTGAACGTGCAATCCGTGGATTCTGCATCGGCCGTAAGAACTGGCAGATGAACTTCCATATAGAAGCTTTCGGCCCTTTTTATAAATCTTCAGTTCTTACATATGTATATACTGCGTGCCTGTCATCGTGGACAGGACTTTCTCTATGCTTAAAGGAGAGCCTATATGTTCTTAATTGGAAAAGCTTAATATCGTTCCCATCAGTAGGCTATTAGATGATGTTACATTTTTCCCCAGTTATTTATATTTTATATACATGTTTCTTTTTTGCCACAATCAAAGATCTATGAAATAAATTTTATATATTATGAATATTAATTTGTTGACTATATTAAAACATGCAGAATAATTTTTTGATTAGTATTAGGTTATACCGTAAGTTATACAAAATAGCTAAAATAAGACAGATCACAGTTGACCATATTGATTGGTAATAAAGCATCATACTTGACACTATGAAGAATAGCAAACCAATTGTAATATCTTTTATATTATACTTTATATTTATAACCTTATTCAAGTCATAGGCTCTGTATAGAACAATAACTGCAAATGACAAAGCCGTTGATATAGAGGCGGCGTATAATCCTATTTCTTTAATTAGTATAATGTTTATAATAATATTTAGGAGAGCTCCTGCAATTGAGGATTCGCCTACCTCCTTTGTTCTCTTCATAGCTATATAAATTCCACTGTAATAGCTGACAAAACTATTAAAGAAAATACCAACATAAAGTATTGGTACCTGAAAAAAAGCACCTCCATAACTACCTTTTACCAATAGCCTAAAAATGAAGGGTGTACATGTAATCATAGCAAGCATTATACCAATCAAAAAATGAAACAAAATTCTAAACATTCTACTATAGTAATCCGCAGGATTCCCATCGTCAGAAACTTTTGATGCTGTCTCAGTCCAAGCTAAATTAAATATATTATATGCTGAATTATATAACGCAGGAATTTTGTTTGCAACAGCGTATATACCATTGGAAGATGCACCCAAAAAATATATTATAACTAACCGATCAGACAGATTGACAACCCAAAGAGCTATAGAACTGGGAACGATAGGGATTGAAAAATCTAGTAATTCTTTTAGCTTGTATTTTGAAAAGGCATCTCGATGAATATGCTTAAACATATCACTACCATATATATAATATAGATTTGTAAGAATATACGATAAAACAAGGGATATTACCACACCAAAAAGGCCCTGTTTCCATATGGTAACAAATAAAATTGTTAAAAGCATGTTGACAAAGGCATAGATAATGACACCTATCGAAAATTTAGTGTTCTGTCCTAACCCCCTTACAATTTGTCCTAATAATGTATACATAGTTTCTGAGAAAAATAATATACAAAAAGATAAGGACATGGCTATCCTAACCCTCACTACGCATAAGATAGCAAATATAATAGGTAATAAAATAACTGATGAAGCAGTAACATAATATAGTGCACTTGTGACATACTTATCTTTATTATCATTTTCCAAAGTGGATAATAAATATCTTAAAACAGCTTGTTGTATTTGAAGTGTTAAAATCGGTATTAGAAAGCTCGCAAGACTTAAAACCAAATCATAATTACCATACTCATTTGTTGTTAAATACATTGTTAATATAGGTAAAATGATTAACGTCATCAACTTAGGTATAAATTGTCCAATACCTAAAATCAAAGTATTAACTACAAGCTCCTTATTTCGGTTGTTCATAATCAGTCCCTTATTAAAACACTATTAATATTTTTTCGTTTAGAAACAGCATAATTAAATTCTTCTTTATACATACCAATGGCAATAAATATGGCTATTTTTTCGTTTTTAGGAATATTTTTGCATATTGTCTTAAATCTCTGATTTTTTTTATAATATTCCCCATTTTGAAGAGCACAACTTGCAATACCATAAAAATGTAAGGCTTGCATTAGAGCCATTGAAAAAATACCTGCTTCAATATAAAGTTGATTTCTTTCAAAGGTATTATAAAATGCAGAGATATCTGCTGTAATTACAAGATAATGCTTCACTTCATTTTCAAATCCATTGTTACCAGCAATAAGTTCTCCAAGCTTCCTATTTATTACAGGATCATTGTAAAAGTAAACTTTACAGGCCTGGCGATTACATGCTGTAGGTGCCTTTTGAGCTAATTGCACTGCTTTTCTTAGCTTTTCAGGATCAATACTCTCATCAGAGAACTGCCTAATAGAATGCCTGCTATGAAAAAAAACCGGAAAATAACCATGTGCTTTATTATACATTTCTTCACGAGTAGCATGAAGAATGCCAGCAGTGAATTGATAATTTCTGTATTTATTTAGACTATCTAATTTAATACTTAAGTCTGTATTCTCATAATTCAAACTTTTTTGAAAAGAAGAATACTGGTTTAATATGCATATAGCATTTTGAAATGCAAAATCATCAGTACAAAATCCCTCTTTAATATACTCATCAAGCATGAATAGAAGTTCCTTTATTTTTTCTTTCCCAAATCCCATTCTTGGATTACTTAATGATAACCCTTTCTCTAATATATGTGTTTGACGTAATATTCTGGCATCTTGAGCATTTTGTGTTCGTGCATGAGGACTGTTATAATTCCACTTTTTATAATCTTTATAATCATGATAAAATTCATTGATCATCGTGATACGATCTAATTTAATTTTTATCTTTTCTTTAAAATATGATAACATTAGCCTTCCCCGTATTCTAAAATAATCAAAATCCTATAATAAATCCTTATATCAATTTTCAAGAATATCAATTACAGCTTGTGTTGACTTGTAAGCATCTTCCTTCATTTTGGGATGCAGGTTGTTAAGCGTTCTTTTATAATCTTCATAATTAGATTCTAACACCATATACTTTTCATCTAATAATTGGAGGGAAATATCATCTAACTCAATACAATAATCCTCCATATTAATAGATTGCATAAATCCTTTCATTTTCTGCTCATATGAAATAGATATAAAAGGCGTGCCCATTTTTGCCGAAAAAATATTACTATGGTAACGCATACCCACAACAGCATGGAGGATACTAATTAAATACTGTTGGAAATATGCATCATATTCATCTAAAAAAGCATCAACCATAAATGTATGTTTTTCTTTCATATATGTTTTCATGACAATTGTATCATTTCCAGCTCCATATAACTGGGGAATGAAAATAATACCATAACCTTCTTTTATTTTACTTTCAATAAATTCATTAAAAATAATGGGAATATTCTTTACAATAGCTTTATTTTTGTACAATGGGTGCCATTGCAAATCAGTGATTGTAATTCCGATACACATATTATGTGATTCAACAAAGTTCCGTAAGCCATGATATTGTAAATACTTATTCTTATTTGTAACAATATCAATATCATGTTGGAGGGCAGAGTCTAATGTCTGAATTACATTAATATCAGGAATAAGTTCTTTTATGTATTGTAACGAAATAGGATCCCTCACAATTATTTTTTGAGCTCCAAGAAGAATCTTCTTGCGTAAATTATTTCGTTTTGTGATCTTAAATGGCCCCATGGATGGCGCATAGAACATATATCGTTTCCCTTTTTTTCTTATAAAATCAAGACACAATAAATATAAAATCTCCACTTTATAGTATATATCACCGATAGATGGCCCACCAGGGGCATGTATCACTAAATCAGCATTTTCTACCGCATTCAGAAACTCCTTTCCTGATTTTGTAAAAACAAAATTTCCCTTTGTAAATATTGCAATGAAAAACTCAAATTGTTCCAGTCTTGCTCGAACCTTTGGAAAACGATCTATAAGCATGACTTGACTTGGTAAATTAGGATAGGGCGTAATTCCAGTCAAAGAAATGGTTATATTTGCTCTTGGATATTTCAACAGAAGCTCATCTACCATGGATTTTACTGCTGCTTCATCTCCCCTATTAGATGTATGTGCGTGTATAATAAGTATATTCATGAAATGATTTCCCTCACATCTTGCTTTTATTATTAAAGTTTCGCATCATCTTTTTGACAATATGATATATATGAAACTGAACACCATAAGATAATTGTATATTCAAGCTCTGTGTATCTTTGTAAAATTAAATCCTCGACTAAAAAACAGAGAATAACTGTCAAAAAAAATATAACCATAGGATTTTTCTTTATTGCTTTATTATATTCTTTTAGTCCTTTAATAAGTGGATGAAAAAAAGTATAATATTGCATTACAGTCCCTACTAATCCCAATTCAACAAGTCTTTTAAGGAGTCCGCTTTCAGTAACTGATATAAAGCCTGAATAACGTGTATCTGTACTACAAGCACCATATCCAAACCAAAAACTAGTTTTCCACTGTTGACTTGACCATTGCCATTTAATTAATCTTGCTTCATTGGCATCTTCTCCTGTCCATGCAAATATTTGTCTCATTCTTGTAAGAATTGTATCTATACTTGGTATTCCTAACATATAATTCGTACCTAACAAAAACCATAATGCCAGCAAAGCTATTAAGATTATAAATACTACTTTAAATAATTGTGATTGACTAATATAATGATATTTTGCTTCGCTAATATATAATACTAATAGCCCAACCATATAAGCCACATAATACCCTCGGGATCCAGTAGTTAACACTCCAATTGATATAATTACTAAAGCAAATAAAGCACTTCTTTTTTTTTCAAACTTATATAAATAATAAGCAGCAAAACCACATACACACAAGATTTCTGCCAATAAAAAGTAATTACCATTCAATCCATATGTCCGTATAATTTTATAGTTTGACATTTGTATGGATATATCTTCCGAAATATTAGCGAGTGGAAATACAGCATTGTATGTTATAAATTCATATATAGATATTAATGAATCAATTATCCCAAAAGCAGTTAAGCACTTCAGCACATAT
The DNA here is from genome assembly GCF_000954015.1 of Clostridium sp. FS41. NCBI lineage: Bacteria > Bacillati > Bacillota > Clostridia > Eubacteriales > Clostridiaceae > Clostridium > Clostridium sp. FS41. The sequence goes on along the minus strand of NZ_JYHN01000061.1, from coordinate 451,231 downwards.
AGCCAATTTATTCTTGTATTTATTAAAGGAATAATAAAAATTGGAAGCGTTAGGAAAATATATCTTTCTAATCCGTAATAAAGCAATTCTGAATCGCCAAAATACCAGCTATTGACCACAACATATACATAAAATAGTGTCAAGCAAATGATTTCTTTAAAACCGATTAAGGTTATAATTTTTTTATGTGATATTGCTATCATAAAGGTTATAATTATTGTTAAAATAAATAAATATTTGAAAACAGGGGTTATATAAGTAATCAGTACAGGCCTCATTAGTATATATAGTAGACAGATAAAAAAAATACAATTAAATCCTGCTTTTTTGTAATTAAAGTTGATCTTCAGCATAATAATTTGGTCACCTCATATATCTAAAGGCATACTTATAAAATACTAGTAGCGGCCTGATAAAATTGCACATTTTAGTAAAAGACTTGCCGCCTTTGATGGGCGTTTAAATTTACAATCCAAAAACAAAATTACTCTGTACTTATAATTGACTTTATAATTAGCTAATATAGAACAAAATTTGTAATCCTCTTCTGTTAAATAATCATGATACCCTCTCAACAAATCTTTGGCTGGATTCATATAAGGATTGGACTTACTTATAAAGAGTTTTATACGTTGGATTCTTCCACGTAACACATTGCCGTCTTCTGATGAATTGTTATCGTATCTTATATGAAAAAATTGAGGAGACTCTAAAAAATAAACCTTACCAAAAAGATAGCAAACTAATCCTACCCAATAATCATGGGCCAAGGATAAATTCTGAGGATGATACAATTTAATTAATTTCATAGCATCCTTATTCCACAACATTCCGCATCCTTGAAAATACTCTGTTGCAATCGCGGCTTTATGACACGATGGATAAGGCCTTCTTGGCTCTTGTTCCTTCCTTCGTTCCAACATTTCATTTACTGACAAACAATTACAATGAGATAGCTTGACACCATCATAGTTGTCATCATTCATCTTATGGATGCAGAAGGATATTTTATTTTCAAACCATAGATCATCCTGATCAGAAAAACCATAATAATCGAAATTATCATTCGATAGAAATAGTAATTCCATGAAACTCCTTTTCCATCCAATATTTGTCCCATAAATACATGTGATTCTTTCATTCCAAATATTACTAACATGCTGTAATAACCTCACTGTTTCTGAATCAGAGCCATCATCCCTAATTAGTAAGTGGGTTTCTATTCCTTTTTGATTTATAATACTTTGAATCTGACGCCTTATTCTTTCTCCGCCATTATATGTAGACATCAAGATCAATACTTTTGGGGCCATATCTCAAACTCTTTCTTAATAAGATTCTATTTCTTTATGATTTTAACAAAGTTATAGTAGTAAGATTTAAGATTCAAATCCTGACGTAGTTTTTTTCCTTCAGCAGCTAATTTATAACGCAGTCTTTCGTCATCCATTAATTTGCATATTGATTTCGCAATATTGGAAATTAAATGCTCATCTCTATTAAGGATTATTGCAGCATTTCGAGGAATATACTCTGGAATGCCTCCGGAATTAGTAGTAATTAAAGGAGTGCCGCTTATAGCAGCCTCTATCATTGTCATTCCTGCTGGTTCATCCCATATGGAGGGTAGGACAGCCACATCACTTATTGCATATATTGATGGCATATCATTGTAATCAATATAATTTGTAAATATAATCCTGTCAGAATTTTTTTCTGCCTCTTTTCTTAGTTTAAGTGAATATTTATCCACAACATCACTACTGTAAAATCCTCCTCCTACAATTATTAATTTTATATTACTTCTTCTACATTCTTTTACTGCCTTTACTACCTCCAAAGCGCCCTTCTCTTTTACTATTCTCCCAGCAAATACTACTATAAAATCATCTTCCACGATGTGAAACCTCTTTTTTAATTCAGCTTCCTTCTGTATATCGGAAATGCCAAATATGTTAGTATCAATACAATTCTTCAAGATAAAACAATTGTTAAAACTAATAGCATTGATCTCTCTCCTGAATGAATTGATAACAAATTCGCTGATGCCAATTAAGCTGTGTATGGACGCCGCTTCTCGCTGACATCGAAATAAAGATCTTACTTCATTATGTAAATAGTAAACAACCTTATCTTTGTATTTATTAAATACTTTTTTATTTTTCAAAACAAAAAATAAAGTGGAATTTGTCACTAATATAACCCTATCGTAATTTTGTTTTAAAAGTAGTTTAGGATAATGTCCCATTACATATATTCTTCTTAAAATAAAACGATACGATATCAAGTTTTCTTTTTTTAATAAATTTTTAGCTACAAAATAAATCAACTTATCGCCATAGTCAATAATTCTTGGGCACTTTACAAAATTAAACTTAGTATACTTATATGTTTTTGCTTTTTGTGCAGCCTCAAAATCATAAATACTAAATACTGTCATATTAAGTAAATGATAACGTTCATTTTCCTTAAGTAGATTTTCTATAAGATTTTCAACTGCTCCTCCTTTAGTTGCTGGAACTGGTGAGGTTCCATATGTCAAAAAAGCTATGTTCATTTTTTAATAGCTCCGATCCTTCTGAAATTTATACTATTCCTTTTTTAACATACCATTTCACAGTCCGTGTAATACCTTCTTTTAACGTAACCTCTGGATTGAAATGTAATTCATCCTTGGCTTTTGTAATATCATAAACACGGTTTGTAAGAGTTGCTTCTATATTTTTTCTTGTAATTATAGGTTTTTTATTCAAAAAGAGGAATAACGCTTCTTCAAATGAAGCGGCCATAATCATTACATTTGCTGGTATTGGTATTATAGTAATTCTTTTTCCTAAATTTTGTGCGATCAGTCTTCCGGTTTCAATGAATGAAATAGATTCGTTCGAGGTCATTATATATGTACTGCCATTAGTCCCATAGTTAAGTAACTGAATTAATCCTTTAACAAAATCAGTTATATATATATTTGATGTATAATTATGACTTTTTCCTATCTTCAAGTAAATACCTTTTTTACATAACTTTGCTAGCGTTAAATAAGAGTATTCATGTTCACCTATCCCATAAACTTTAGTCGGGCGTAGGCAAATCCCTGGAAAACTGTTTTTTTTATATTCTTCCTTTATAAGCATTTCAGCTTCATATTTGGATACCTGATACGGCAAATATGGATTGCATTTGCTATTTTCGGTGATTGGAATTTCTTTTACTATTCCCATTGCAGCAATTGAACTCACATATATAAACCTCTTTAAGTTCGTTTTTTTACATTCTTCAATAAGATTTTTTGTACCTTCAACATTGACTTTACGAAAATTATAAAAATTCGTTTTATTGGGAAGTTCGTTTCCAACCTTTGCTACCATATGATATACTATATCAATATCATTACAACAGCCAATGAGAGATTCCTTTTTTGTTACATCTCCAACAAAGTATTCACATTTGTCAGAAAACATTTTTTTTCCTTTTTTTAGATCCCGTACAAGAAGCCTTACGTTATGTCCCTCTTCCAATAGCGCTGGAATAAAGTATTCTCCTATAAATCCAGTCCCTCCTGTAACTAATATCTTCATTCTTGTATTCGCTCCTGATTAATTCTTAATATATTTTTCAAAAATGCTCTCAAACAAATCATTTTGGGATAAATGACCGAATGTAATAATCCTAGAATATTTAGTTCCAATGTTAATGGGAGTTTATGTAGTAATTTTAATAGTCTCGTTTTAGTGCCTAGGTCCATATGCATAACATTAAGCGTTTTATCCTTCCACGGGCTCATCATTTTATAATGCATAAATTCGTTTGTTAATGGATGTGTGGAGTTTCTAAACCATGGGCGTATATTTAACATACAAGTTGTGAAATGGGTAATACATGGATGCTCTATTGCATTTTTAATCTCCTCTCTAGAATAATAATTAATAGGATGCCTTATTGCTCTAATCTCAGTATAGTTATACATAAATTCCAGCGTCATAACATTATATTTAGAAGGCAGAATTCCAAATTTCCCGTTAAACATACCGTTAAGAATATCTTGATCCGCATAATGGATTGTATTGCCATAACTTTTTAGAAAGCCATCGATTAATGCAGTTATCCGAAACATCCTTAACTTTTCCAAATTCAATAAAAGAACACCAGCATTAATATATAAGCTATGCGTATCTAATCCTATATTTCTTCGGTAATTTAAACCAATACAATCCTTTACCCCAAATACAGTATATTCATCAACATTCATTTCCCATAGTTCAGCTAATGACCCTAAAATGATTGTGTCACAGTCTATATAAAGAATTTTATAGATTTCTTTTGGGAGTAGTTCTGCCGAGTACAACCGACTAAAAGCACTTTTGGGCCATCTTAGACTGCAAAGTGCCTTAGGAATATCTAATTCTGGTAAATCTATAATAATACATTCTCTGCCATACAAGTATGCGATTGATTTTAATCTATTCTGGTTATCAATAGCTATATGTTCACTAAACAAATATACTATTATTTTGTCAGCTTTTTTATTGTTTTCAAATAGAGATAGCATGGATATTCCCATTAACCATACATAATTATTATCACATGTATATAAAATATTCATGGTATCCTCCCTCATAAAAATAATCTACCAAGATTACTATAGTGTTTATCCTTTTCAGCCATTATAGGTTGAGTACCTTTGGGAATAGGCCAACTGATTGCTAACGTAGGATCATTCCACGGAATTCCTATTTCATCATTCGTATGCCAAAAGTCTGTTACTTTATAACAAAGTTCTGCAATATCAGATGTAACATAATAGCCATGAGCAAACCCTTTTGAAATATAAAATTGCTTTTTATTCTCATTTGATAACTCAATGCCGAACCATTGTCCATAGGTGAGAGAATTTTTTCTCATATCAACGGCAACATCAAATACTGTTCCTTTAATTACTCTAATTAATTTTTCTTGTGGATATTTATTCTGAATGTGAAGTCCACGTAATACACCTTTAATTGACATTGTCTGGTTATCCTGAACAAACGTAGCCTTTAGTCCAGCTTCTGCCATATCCTTAAGATTATATGTTTCAATGAAATATCCAAGGTCATCTTTATGAATTGTCGGCTCTATCACATATAATCCCTCAATAGGAGTTTGTGTTGCTTTTATACATCCCATTGCCTCTCCCCCCTTTTTTTATTATCAAAAAGCCATAATTGACTGGAGTTTTTGTTCAAATAATTGTTATTATTTGCACCAACCACCCTCACAAATCCCCACAACCATTCCCACACACCCTCTACATAGACCCCTTCTTATCAAAGACCACCCAAACCGTCTTAAACAAGGTCCTTATATCCAGCCCAATACTCCAATCCGTAATATAGTCCCTGTCCAGCTGGACGACTTCCTCAAAGTCCGTTATCTCGCTTCTTCCGCTCACCTGCCACATTCCGGTGATCCCCGGCTTGATACTCAGCCTGGCTCGGTGATGCAGGTCGTACTTCTCCCATTCATCCACGGTGGGGGGCCTGGTGCCTACCAGGCTCATATCACCCTTTAGCACATTCCAGAACTGGGGGAACTCATCAATGGAGTATTTTCGGATAAAGTTCCCAATTCCCTTTGCTCCGCCGATGATCCGGGGATCGTTCTCTATTTTAAACATCATCCCGCCCTGTACGCGGTTCTGACTCATTAATTCCTTTTTGCGCTCCTCAGCATCCATATACATGCTTCGGAATTTATATAATTTAAACTTTTTTCCGTTCTTTCCGATCCGGACCTGGGAAAAGAATATTGGTCCCGGCGACTGGACGTAGATGCAGGGCGCCACTATAACAAACAGCAGGCCTGTTAATACACATCCTACGACCCCTCCCGCGATATCCATGGCCCGTTTGAAAAACGCCTGTTTCCATGAAGCCATGTTGATGCTGCTGGTCAGCACCGTATAGGTTCCCAAGCGCTCCACGTGCTGGATCTGGCCCTTCAGCCTTCCCATCTCGATCAGCTTCAAATGAACGGTAACTCCCATGTCTATAAAGCAGTCCATCAACTCCTGGGGCAGCGGCATCTTCTTGGGAAGATTGACAAATACCTCGTCCACCCACTCCCGGCACACATACTCGGCAACGGAATCGCTGTTAGCAACAACTTCCACACCGTTTATACTTCGGCCGGCCCAATCCGCATCCAATAACGTGACGCCCACAATGCGGAAACACTCATAATTGTTCTGGCGGATACTCTCAACCGCTTCCTCCACCATATCTTTGGACGTGAGGATCAAAAGGGAACGCTTTCCCTTTCCCACATCTCCCCTTGTAAGCAGATATCTCTTCCAGAGGATCCTTGCTCCGTAGGAAAATACGGCATAAAAAATCCCAGTCATTATCAGCGTAATTCTGGAATATTCCTCCCCCTGCTGAGTAGCAAACAGATAAAAGGCGGCAATAAGGACCACCAGGCATACATGCTTGACAGCCGAAATCAGTTCCTTAAAATAGCCTCGTTTCAGCACATTCTTAAAGCTCTCGCCAAAAAATGTAACAAATATCTGAATGAACAGAAATACAAACACCATGTTGCGGTACAACTGGCTTTCGTATGGCCAGTGAAGCCCATGACGCACAAAATACGCTGCAACATATGCAAGCTGCAGACACAACGCATCTATCAAAGTAAAATCCAGATGCTTCATCCAGCCCTTATCCGCTTTTCGATACATTTTTTCCCACCACTCTTTTCCTCAAACCCCTGCTCCCTGTCCTATCCCTGTAGAACCGGGTACACGGCTTTATCAGTCATGTACCCCGGCCTGCATTTCTTCAATGCTTTTAGTTCTTGTAAACTACGGATAATGTGCCAGATCCTGGAACATTAACAGCTACGGTCTTGGTAACCGGGTCCACCTTAAGGGCTGGAATCAGCTGCCACTGGCCGGTAGCGTTGTCGTAGAACAGTACCTGTACGTTAGCCAGGTTATCAACCAGGTTTGGAACATACAGGGATACTTCTACTGCACCTGTCTTAACAGCGCCTGTGTTTGCATCCATGGTAACAATGGCATGGGTGCCTGTCAGTGCGTTGTATCCGGTCAGGTCAAGGTTCTGTACAGCTTCTGTTAATGGCTTACCTGCATTGATATTGTTGATTGCAGATACTACATTCTCAGGAAGACCTACTGTTGCTGCTGTGCTTGCAGCAAATCCAACTGCTGTGTCGCCGATTACGGCCTGTCCCTTGGAGTTGGTTGTTACCTGCTGGCCTGTTGTGGTCACAGTGTCTACTGCAACACCGATCGTGCTGCCTGCTGGGCTTGCACTGGTGGTTGCTCCTGTGGTCTTGACGCCAGAGGGTGATACAGTTACTGTGGTGTTGGAACTGTTGGTTGTAGTGTTGGTTGTAGTTGTTGCAACAGAACCGGAATCAAGTCCGATGCTGCCGTCACTGGATGAACTTCCTGCTGCAAATGCCCATACCGGCTGTGAAGCCAGGGCTGCTGCCAGAACCAACGCTGCTACGTATTTCTTTTTCATATCCTTCACCTCTCCTTTCTTCTCTCCTAAAGAGTTTTTTATATTCAATAAACAGCATGTTTCCACACTGGATATTGCGCCTTTGTGTTTCCCGCTTATCACTTGCCTGATTCTTGCTTCCCGCAACTTACTCAAGCTCGCGGTAAAACAGTTCCAATATAACCGGGGTCAATGCATCTTTGTCCGCATAGAACTCATCATATCTTGGGGTTACTACCCCCTCACCCGGAACCGTGTAGAAATCTTCATCACTTAGCTTTCCATTCCCCACTGCATCCATTGCAATCTTGAGATACTGGTCTTTGGCCATATTGGTCACCATGTAGTCCTGGACCTTGTCGAACAGCCTGACCACCAGTCCGTTGTCGTGGGAAGCCCCCTTTTGTACGGTTTCAAAAAAGCTTTTGATATACTGCTGCTGCTGGTCCATGCGGAACAATGCCGAATGGTCCACATGGATATCCCTGAACCGGACAAATATCTCCGCCTGCTTTCCTTTAAGGGTTACTGTTTCCCCTTTGATCAGGGCCGGATCCCGTTTCTCCATCCCATCTGTCTCTATGGTCACGGCAACGCCCCCCACCTCGTCATTGAGCATTGAAATGGCGCTGGTATCAGCTGCCAGGTACCACTCTATTTTCAGGCCTCCAAGAAGCCCTGATACCGCCTCCACCATGTATTCACAGCTCTTTTCCCTGCCATCGCCGTATGCGTAGGCCAGGTTCAGGTGCTGCAGGTCCTTGCCCAGCTCATTGCCGCTTAGATCTGTCAGGGTAATATCTGTCATGGTGTCCCTGGGGATCATAAGTATTTTCAGTGTGTTGCGCACCGTGTCCTGGGCAATGAGGAACAGTCCATCGGCCTGTCCTCCGAATCCGGTGGTGGTCTTTTCTGTCATCTCGCCGGCCCGGTCCACACCCATGCACAGAATGGCTTTTACATAGCTGTTGCGCCTGTATTTCCTGCCGTTGTATGTAACGATATCGCCGCTGAACAGGTATGTGTCGTTCTGACCCCCTGACTGTCCCCCGGACTGGTTTGCAGACTGGGCAGCGTAGTTCCTGGCCGCAATCTCTGCTTCTATGGCTTTTCTCTGCCGGTACAGTCCGATGCCTGCCCAGATAAAAGCCACAATAGCCAGTGCCGCGATCCCGATTCCAATGCGGTAAACGGTAGTTCTATGGTTTCTCAGCCAACTCATGCCTCTGCCTTCTCGTATTTTTCATATTTCCCGTATTTTCCATATTTGCCGTACTTGGAGTATTTTCCATATTTACCGTAACGGCTGTAGTATTTGCTGTAATAACCGTTCCGCTCCATGCTCACTTTGTTGAGCACAACTCCCAGGATACGGCAGCCGCTCTTTTCCAGCTGTCCTTTTACCCTTTGCTCCAAACGGTAGCTGATGCAGCCGCTTTCCACCACCATCACGGCACCATCGCACTGTCTGGCCACAATGGCCCCATCGATCAGGTTTGCCATGGGCGGGGTATCTATGATCACGTAATCGTATGTCTTTTTCAGTTCCTGGACCATCTGTTCAAACAGATCCTCCTCCAGAAGCTCCGCCGGATTAGGTGAATACGGTCCCGCGAATACCATGCTCAGGTTCTCCACATTTGTATCATAGAGCACGTCCGCCAGCGTTTTCTGGCCGCTTAGATACTGGGACAGTCCATAAACCTCCGTCTCCAGCTGGTACCTGGATACCAGTACGGATTTTCTTATATCCGCATCAATCATCACTACCTTTTTCCCGATCTGGGCAAGGGAGGCGGCCATTGCAAATGTGATGTCACTCTTTCCCTCATCGGGAAGGGAGCTGGTCAGCATAATGGTCCTGATACCGTTTCCGCAAAACTGTATATTGGTCCTCAGGGTCTTGATCGCCTCATTGTAGTGATAATCGTCTTTCATATCCCTGTTTAATGTTATGATCTGTTTCATGACGCTCTACCGCCCTTCTTTTTCCTTGATTTTCCAGTTCCCGTCTTGGGTTTTGACTTTCCCGAGATCATGGCTTCCTTGTCCTCAGGCTTTTCCCCTTCTCTCTCAGGCACGGAAGCCAGGACGGAGAGTCCCAGATACTTGGTTACGTCCTCCTCGGTACGGATGGTGTCGTTCATCACTACCTGGACCGTGATCAGGCCGCAGATCAGCACCGCACCCAGCAAGCCGCCGATCAATGCGTTCTTGGCATTGCTGGGGCTGGATTTAAGGACAGGCACCTCGCCCTCCTCAATGAGTTTGGGCGGAACCATTTCCATGATATCTCCAATGTAGTCTGACGACACGGTTGCGATCTTGTCCGCGATCATCTTTGCCATGTTGGGATCCGGGTCTTCCACGGAAATGGAAAGGATACGCGTATCCTGGGGATTGTCAATGGTGACCTTTTCTTTCAAATCTTTGTATGTAAGGCCCAGTTCCATCTCATCGATCACCTGGTTTAACACCCTGCGGCTGGTGACGATTATCTTATAATCCTTGGTCAGCTGGCTGCCGATCTGCAGATCTGCCAGTGAAGTCAGCGTGGTCTCCTTGGAAAGGATGTAGACCATGGCTGTGGATTTGAACTGCGGTGTAAGGACAAACTTGCTGAACGCCCCTGCAACGCCTCCAAACAGCACGATAACGCCCAATATGATCCATATCCGGCGCCGGAACTCCCTCAGCAGTTCCAAGAGGTCGATCTCTATCTCGTCATCATCAAAATTCTTTTCCATACCTATCCCTATTCTCCTGTTTTTCTTTTTTGTAGTATTTTGTCCGCATTGCTGCTAACCAGGGCTCTTACCTCATGTTCGCCCATATGTTTTTCCAGCCACCGGAGGGATTCCTCCATGTCCGGCTTCCTGTAATCCATTCGGTGCATGTCTGTGCCAAGCATATGGATTCTGCCCTCCGCCACCTGTCTGCGGCACCACCGCACATCCCGGTTCCATATGCCGTTTCCCTCCAGGCTGCTGTAATTCATCTGAAGCCTGCAGCCGCATTGGATCAACTCTTCCACCCCGTCCCCTTCCCTCAGGCAGAAATAGCGCTCCACGTGGGCGATCACGGGTATGTATCTGGCCATGGTCATTTTCCTGACCGCCTGGTACATGCTGTGGTAGGACACCTGGGGATCAAACTCCACCAACACATACCTGGTGTTCTCCAAGGTCAGAGCCTTTCCCTGCTTTAGGTTTTCCACCAGACCTTCATGGAAATATGTTTCCTGTCCCAAACCTGTCTTAAAATCCGGCGCGATCCTGCCTGCCTCCTCTGACAGCCTTTCAGCCAGATCATATATCTGGGGCGGCAGCCCCCTTCTGGAATAGTGGGGCGTGGCTATGATACAGCGCGTTCCCTGTTGATAAGCCGCCTCCAGCATCCTCCTGCTCTCGTCCCAATCCCTTGATCCATCATCGATTCCCGGCAGGATATGGGTGTGTATGTCAATGATTCCTGTCATGTCACTTCAACACTCCGTTGTATTTTCGGTACAGATTCTTCAGATAAGGCAATGTGTCCTCTGCCCAGGAATATTCAGGCATGTAGCTTCCTGAAAATAGGGTTCCATAATCGGGATTTCCCTCTATAAACTCATAAAAGTCACAGACAAATAACTCCGTGTCCACCGCATAGCTCCCCCTCTTCTTGATCAGTATCTTCTCGATCCCGTACTCTTCCAAGCTCCGGCGTAAACGGTGGTAGATAACCCTCAGATTATTCTTGGCTGTTTTTTCTTCCACATTTTCATACAGTAAATACGTCATCTGGGATAAGGATACGCTGCTTCCACGCTTTTCCACCAAAACCGCCAGCATCTCCTTTGCCTTGCTGCTGGGAAAATAAATCAGTTTGCCATTTACATAAACATCAAAGCCGTCAAAGGTCTTGACAAATATCCTCTCATTTTTCACCACCGACATCAGCGTTATTACTCCCGTTATTTCCAGCCGCATAGTACTGTTCTCTGTAAGGATATACCACCTAATTGCTTTCAGTTTCGTTACAGAACCGTTTCAATTATACGCGGCATGTAATTTTTTGTAGTTTTCTGGAAATATTGGGTATAATTTGTTAATTACACACATATAAAAAAAGAAGCTATCTTTTCAGACTGCTTCTTCTTTCTTTCCGGAAAACCTAATATTTTATTATTATTTACCTTTCTAAACATTTGATTCAGAATTTTCCTAAAATTCCTCCTCAAAATAATCCCTCATAAGACTTGACAGAGTTACCTCCGCCCAGCTGTACTCCGGCATATATTCACCTGCAAAGTAATTAGATGCGCCTTCTACCTGTCGCACCATATCATAACTGTCGCAGACAATCTGCTCCTTATTAACGGCATATGTACCTCTTCCCTTTATGACGATCTTCTCAATTCCGTACTTCTTAAGAGTTTGCTTCAGTCTGTGCCATGCCAGATGGACAGCCTGTTTGGCCGCTGCCTCATCCCGCTCTCCTTCTGATAGAACTCCTGCCAGATGGGCCAGCGTAACCGCTTTACCTCTCCAGTCCACAAGCACTGCCAGTAGCTCCTTGGCCTTACTGCTGGAAAAGTATATCAGCTCTCCCCTATAATACAGATCAAAGCCGCCAAAGGTTTTTACATATACTTTGTCCATATTAATATCAAACATGATGCATACTCACCTTTTATCCCACGTCTTAGGGACCAAGCGTCCCTTTATCTCCTCGCAGGGCCTCCCTGGCCCCTACCTATATGTTAACATAAACGACCAGCTAATTCCAGTAATATAACCCTAAATCCCGGAAATTTCCCCCTCCTTATTTTACATATAAATTATAATTTTTCAACATTTTTATGTACTTTCTCAAAAAGTTCCGTTAGCTTCCATTTACTGGGATTTTATAGTGAAAAAGAGGGCGCCGTATTTGGCACGGCGCCCTCTTTTTCACTATGGTGAATCCTAAACTCTTATATCTCAAGATGCCGTCCAAGCTTCCTCAGGGCTTTGTCCGTTAACCGCATCCATCGATCTGATCCAATTAAATCTTCTTTTCTATTTTCCAACTACCTTGTAGGTTTCTTCAACAATCCGCTCCATGGCATTGAGGATATTTTCATACCCCGTACATCTGCACAGGTGCCCGGATATGAGTTTTCGCAGTTCCTCACGGTTATACCGCTTTCCGGTCCCTACTATCTCCACAGCCGACATGATCAGCCCGGGCGTACAGAACCCGCACTGCACGGCTGCTTCCTCTATAAATGCCTTCTGTATGGGGCTCAGCTCCCCGTTAGGCCCCTTTAGGCCCTCCACGGTCATAATGCGCCGTCCCTGCGCCCACATGGTCAGGTAAATGCAGCTGTCTATGGCCTCACCGTCAACCAACACGGTACAGGCACCGCACTCCCCCACCTCGCAGCCCTTTTTTACACTGGTCAGGCCCAGGCGGTTCCTCAATGTGTCCAGAAGGGATTCCCTTGGATCCACTGCCAACTCCACTTCTTTCCCATTGACGGTCATCTGCACAATATTAAGCATCCCATTCACCTCCTGCATTGATCACGGCCTGCTTCACAGCCCTTTTTCCCAGTTCCTCCACCAGCTGCAGGCGGAATTCCTTGGAAGCCCTCCAGCTGGAACGCGGACTTACTTCACTGAGAGCTCCTTTTCCCACCTTCTCAGCCAGGGCCTCCCCCGTCTCCATACCGATCACGGATTGCTCCGTCTCACGGCACCGGATGGGTGTGGGAGCTGCCACGCCATATCCCAGGCGCAGATCCTCAATGTGCTTTTTGTCCTCACCCAGCTTTACGGTCACGGCACAGCCCAGGGTAGCGATCTCCATTGCCCCCCTCTTTCCATATTTAATATAGTGGCCGCCGTAGCCTTCATAGTTTTCCTTCTTTATTTTAATTGAGGTCAGAAGCTCATCATGCGCCCTCACCGTTCTGCCGGGTCCGGTATACCATTCACTGATAGGCACTTCCCTGACGCCTGCCGGTCCCGTAAGGACCAGAATGGCATCCAGGCAGCAAAGGCTGCTTGCGCTGTCGGCGCTGGTCACTCCGTTGCACACATTTCCGCCCACGGTTCCGATGTTGCGCAGCTGGGGTCCTCCTGCCATATCCACTGCATCCCCCAGGATCGGAATATACTCCTGGATGATCTTATTGTTTGTAATATGGGAAAAGGTAGTGGCCGGGCCGATGACAATGGTACCGTCCTCCTCCATGGAAATGCCTTCCAGTTCCCTGATCCCATGTATGCTCACCAGGGAACAGCCTGCCAGCTTTCCTTCCCTGATCTTGATCAGTACATCGCTGCCTCCTGAGATCACAACCGCATCCGGGTCAGCAGAGAGAGCGCGCACTGCATCATCTATATCCTTTGCCTGGTAATATTTTTCAATATCATACATGCCTTACACCGCCCTTTCTATATTAATCCTGCTGCCTTAAAATGCTCCACCATTTTCTGGGGATCAAGGGGCAGAGAGTCCACTGCTACTCCGGTGGCATGAAGCACCGCATTGCGCACGGCCGGGGCAACCGGAATGGCCGGCGGCTCTCCCAGCGCCTTGTTGCCAAAGGGGCCTGTGGGATCGTCCAGCTCCACAAACAGGGCATTCAGATCCGGGGTGTCCATGGAGGTGGGCAGTTTATAATCCAGCAGGTTGTCATTTAACGGCCTTCCCTTTGCATCAAAGAGCAGCTGTTCGCTGAGCCCGTATCCCAGGCCCATGCTCATGCCGCCGTGTACCTGGGCAGCTGCCAGCTTGGGGTTAATGAGCGTCCCGCTGTCGTGGACATTAACAATGTTGGTCACTTTTACTTTGCCTAACGGCATATCTACTTCCACCTCGGCAAAGCACACACCTGTGGCAAAGGTGTTGATCTTGCAGTGGCTGGTGGCCTCCGCCGTGATGTGCACGGAACGGTCCAGGCTGTAAAACGCCGTGGTTGCCAGTTCTTCCATGGAAAGAAGCTGCTGTCTTGTCTCCTGATCCACCACATAGTTTGCCTCTATATCCAGTGTGTCCTGAGGTCTGCCCAGCATGTAGGCGCCGTAGTCCAGGATCTTTTCCTTCAGGACCGCACCGGTCTTTTTCACTGCCATGCCGCTTACATAGGTCTGTCTGGAGGCATAGGCTCCTGTGTCAAAGGGTGTTACATCCGTGTCCTGGGTGGACATGATATTGACCTTATCCTCTGTGATACCGGTCACCTCCGCCGCCATCTGGGTAAACACAGTGTCGGCTCCCTGGCCGATCTCCGTGGCTCCCATCTGAAGCTGCATGGAACCGTCCTGATTCAGTATCATACGGCATGCCGCTGTTTCCAGGGAAATGGGGTAGACTCCTGTCTTATAACAGAAGATTGCCATTCCGATTCCTTTTCTCACAGGTCCTGTCTGGTTTTCATATTCTTTGCGTTTCTCATCCCAGCGGATAAACTCCCGGCCCTTTTCCATACAAGCTTCCAGGCCGTATGAATTACATTTTACATGGGTGTGGGGATCCTCGTATCCCGCCTGCATGCAGTTCTTTTTCCTGAACTCCAAGGGGTCCATGTGCAGGGCCAGGGCCAGGTCATCCGCCATGCACTCTGCTGCAAACGCCGCCTGGGGAATGCCGTATCCTCTCATGGCGCCGCCCGTGGTAATGTTGGTGTAAACAGTGTAGGCATCGGACTCCAGCACTTTTTCATCCCTGTATATCTGCTTAAATTCATTGGATGAGTTGGCCACGATCGCATGGGCGTGGGATGCATATCCTCCCTGGTTGGAATAAGCTTCCAGTTTCCTGGCCACCAGTGTCCCGTCCTTTCTGGCCGCTGCCTTTACCTTAAGTTCAATGGCATGGCGCACACGGGTACATCCCAGGGTTTCCTCCCTGGACAGTTCCAGCCTTACGCCCCTGCCTCCCACCTGTGTGGTGAGAAATGCATTCAGCGGCTCATAGAGCACATCCTGCTTATTGCCAAATCCGCCGCCGATGTACGGCTTGATAACACGGATCCTGCCCATGGGCAGCCCCAGCGCCTGGCTGATCACCCGGCGCACGATATGGGGGATCTGGGTGGAGGTTGTGACAATGATCCTGTCATTCTCCATGTAAGCAAATGAAACCGGGGTCTCAATATGGCAGTGCTGCACGCTCTGGGTCCTGTAGTCCTTATCAATGACCACCAGCCCTTCCTCTTTTACAGCCTCCTCGTAGGTCCCCTCTCCCACCTTAAACGCGGAATGGGCGATCACATTTCCCGGCTTTTCATCATGAAGCCGGGCGGCTCCCTCTGCCATGGCTGCTTCCACTGTGAGCAGGGGCTCATACTCCTCATACTCCACCTTTACCTTGCGCGCTGCCCTGGCGGCCGCTATCTCATCCTCTGCTATGACAGCGGCAATATCATCCCCGTACACCCTTACCCGGGTGTTCAGAAGCTTCCTGTCGGCAATATCCTGATGGGCTGTTTCCACGGACCACGGATGGCCCGGGGTCGGGAATTGGATATCCGGCACATCAAAGCATGTGACGATCTTCACCACCCCCGGAACTGCAAGCGCTTCCTTCAGGTCAAAGCTTTTTACCACGCCGTTGGCAATGGTGCTGTGCACCACCTTGGCCACCAGAAGCCCCTTCGGCTCTAAGTCAGCCGTATACCTGGCATTACCGGTAACCTTATCCTTTGCATCAACGCGGGTCATGTTATTACCAATTCCCATTCCATCCTCCTCCTTGCATTGAGCACTTAGCGCCTGTATTTTGGGCGCTTATGTGCGAAAGCACTTCGCCATACTTTGCGTAACATTAAATCAGTACATATTTCAGAACAAACAGCACGGCCAGAACGTACATCAGCAGGCTGATCTTCTTCTCTTTTGCATGGCCGGTAGCCAGGTTGATCACTACGTAAGAGATAACGCCCATTGCAATACCTTCGGAAATACTGTACATAAACGGCATTGCGATGATTGCGATATAGCTTGGGATTGCCTCTGTGAAATCATTAAAATCAATTTTCAGTATGGATGACACCATCAGGAAGCCTACTATGATCAGAGCCGGAGCCGTTGCAAAGGACGGAATGGCTAGGAAGATAGGTGACAGGAACAGGGACAGTCCAAAGAACAGGGCTGCTACCACGGATGTAAGACCGGTCCTTCCGCCTTCAGCAACACCGGATGCGCTCTCCACAAAGGTGGTGGTGGTGGATGTGCCGAATACCGCGCCTAAGGATGTACCAACCGCATCCGCCATCAGGGCACCTTTGATCTTCGGAAGCTTTCCGTCTTTATCCAGCATATCTGCCTTGGAAGCCACGCCGATCAGGGTTCCCAGTGTATCGAACATATCCACAAACAGGAACGCGAACATGATGGTGATAAAGTTAAAGGACAGGATTCCTGAGAAATCCATCTTAAAGAAGGTTGGCGCCATGCTCTGGATGCCGAATCCGCTGGAAAAGTCCGGCAGTACGCTGAACATTCCCAGATCTGCGTTTGGCTGGTACAGTCCCGTAACCTCACAGATGATGCCCAACAGCCAGGTAATCAGGATTCCCCAAAGGATATTTCCCTTTACATTCTTAACCACCAGTATACCTGTGATCAGCACGCCGACCAGTGCCAGGAGGACCGTAATCCCCACTGAACTGAATGTTCCTGCTTCCAGGGAACCCTTGAAGGAGAACACGGAAACAAGGGTTGCGCTCTCCACTACGATCTTTGCGTTCTGAAGGCCGATGAAAGCGATAAAGAGTCCGATACCTGCGGAAACCGCATGTTTTAAGTTCATTGGTATTGCGTTAAAGATTGCTTCACGGACACTGGTCAATGACAGGGCGATGAAAATAAGGCCTTCAACAAATACGGCTGCCAGGGCCATTTCCCATGAATAACCCATCTGAAGCACTACGGTGTATGCAAAGTATGCGTTAAGTCCCATACCTGGTGCAAGTACAAAGGGATAGTTTGCAAAAGCTGCCATTAACAAGGTTGCAATCAGGGACGCCAGGGCGGTTGCGGTAAAGACCGCGCCCCGGTCCATTCCGGTCGCACTTAAGATGTTTGGATTAACTGCCAGTATGTAAGCCATTGTCATGAAAGTGGTGATTCCTGCGATAATCTCTGTCTTTACATCGGTGTGATTTTCTTTTAGGTGAAATACTCTTTCTAAGAAACCCTGCTCTGCCTTGTTCTCCATACTTCATACCTCCTTGATTTGAATACCTATAGTTTCACTTCTATAATAAAGAACGTTTTCCCCTATTCGTTCTTTTTACACATATTCAGTTTTAATGGAACGGTACAGTGTTAGATCGTGCCTAGAAAACATTGCTTCCCGACACATACTTTGCATCAATATGTCGCTCATCTGAAAGATAGATAAAACGCTCCAGCCGTTCCTTAACACCTAATGGCTGGGGATGCTTAAGGCTCTGGTCATTAAGAACCACTGCATCAAACTCATATCCTTCCTCAAAGCTTCCCACCTTTCCAAAGAAGGCTCCGCCTCCCACGGTTCCCAGGTAGAACGCCTCCTCCACAGTAAGCGGCTTCAGGCTTTCATCCACCAGCCTCCAGCGAAGTTTTGACACCTGGACGGCATCTGCCATGGCCCGGAATATGGATTCCCCTACGCCTCCGGCCACATCCGTGCCAAGTCCCACCCTGATCCCCTGATCCAGATAAGTCCTGACCGGCGCAATCCCCGATGACAGGTTGGTGTTGGACTGGGGACAATGGGCAACAAACACGCCGTTATCCCGCATCCGGCTCACTTCCTCATGGGACGGCCACACACAGTGGGCCATAATGGTTCTTACCCCATTTCCAAAGAGTCCGAAATGGTCATATGCATCACCGTAAAACTCAGACCATGGGCAAAGCTCCTGAACCCATGAAATCTCCCCCCGGTTTTCGGACAGATGGGACTGCATGGGCAGGTCGTACCTGGCCTGGATCTCTTTCAGGCGTTCCATGAGTTCATCTGAACAGGTGGGAATAAAGCGGGGTGTGAGGATAGGCATTGTGTTCTTATACCTGCCCTCAATGTCCTCCAGCCATCTGATCGTTTCTTCCGCTGATGCCTCCGGCCCTTCTTCCACCAGGAAATCCGGGCTGTTGCGGTCCATATTCACCTTTCCCACCATGGTCTTTAATCCTGTTTCCTCCATCAGGTCCATGAGTATTTCCGTGGCATCCCTGTGAAGGGTGGCAAATATACATGCCCTTGTTGTCGCGCTACGCTTCATGTTATCCGCAAATATGGAATATGCTTTTTTTGCATATTCATTGTCTTTGTACTTAGCTTCCTCCGGGAATGTCCGTGTGTTCAGCCATTCCAGCAGTTCAAGATCCATGCCCAATCCCCTGAATGAATACTGTGGCGCATGGAGATGCAGGTCCACAAGTCCCGGCACGATCAGCCGGTCTCCATAATCTGTCAGGGGTAATGCTGCATACATCTCAGGAAGTTCTCTGTACACTCCGGCTGACCTGCCATCCATACATACCGCATACCCCTGCTCTGCTATCTTAAGGGTCTGGGCATCCTGGCTGTAGCAGATATTGCCTTTTAATACAAAATTCTCTGCCATATGCTCCTCCTGTTCTGGATTGCGTGCGGTTTTGCTGTCCGCACACATACTTGTATCCACCTGACCAGCGGCAGGCCCGGGCTTTTATATGATTTTTTACATACAAAAAAACCACCGCTGTGCCTAAGGTTTCACAACTGTCTGTCCCCAGTGCCCCGGGCAGTACCAGATGTGAAAACTTATAGTCAACTATTACGGTAGTTGGTAGAAACGCTCAACCTATTTTGAGCATATATAAGTTTTGAATACTTATACGTCTATTTAGTTGTATCATCTTCTGACACTTTGAGTCTATCACAATAGACAACTGGATGTCAATACGCCGCCACTTTTTTGTGCATTTTCTGCATTTTGAATAAATTTTCTGATAAATCTTTGAATAAAACAGAAAATCTTTGTTAATTGTCGATATTCTCAAAAAAGTATAACGATTCCCTTTTCTAACAATAACTTGTCCCGTGTGATCAGCTTATATCGCTGTTCAGGCCGCACCGATATGGTATTTGCACATCTTCTTAGGCCAGTTTACAAGAAGCAATTAGGGATCAATCGTGTTGCAGGGTGGCGTTGGCCTTCATTCTACATAGGATGGAGGTGATGTCTATGAAACATTTCGATTTTAAAGACCTTATGGCTTTTGGAATGTTTATTTTAGCATTGCTGACATCCATTTATTTGATTTGTCACTAGCTTAACATAGAAAAACCACCCCAAAACTTGACCGGTTGGAGGGTGGTTTTTCTATACTCATAATCAGGTCACCCCCTTGTGGGCGGTTGTTCCTCTTTATGTCTATATCATAACAGATTTCAGCTATCTATTTAAGAATTTTTTACAGTTTGTAGTTTTGCCTTACCATAACCCTTTGGCTTTCTTCGCCATATCAATACTGCATTTCTACAGCGCATCTTCCAGCCTTTTTATTTTATCCCGTTCCCCGATCACCACCAGGGTATCTCCTTCCGCCAGGGTATAATCCGGGGTGATATCCGTGGTAAGCCATCCGCCGCGGCTGATGGCAATGATATTTACGCCGTAGCGGTTGCGAAGCTGTGCTTCCAGGACCGTCTGTCCGGCCAGCCGGGAGGTAAGCTTAAATTCCGAAATATCAATGTTATGGTCCAGTTCAAAGAGATTAAATACCCTTTTGGAAATAAGGCGTTTTGCAAGGCGCAGGGCCATATCCTTTTCCGGATACACCACCTGGGCTCCGATCTTTTCAAGTATTTCTCCCTGTTCCGGGCTATTGGCCTTGGCCACCACCTGGGGGACCCCCAGATTGATCACATTCAGGGTCGTAAGGATGCTCACATCCACCTTATCCCCGATACAGACCACCACCACGTCACAGTTCTGGATCCCGGTTTCCCTGAGGGTCTCCTTCTGCAAATCCTTTACCACATATGCATGCTCGGTAAAATTGCGGATCTGCCTGACCTTTTCCTCATTGCAGTCCAAAACCATGATCTCCTTTCCGGCTTCCGCCAGCGTAGACGCCAGGGCGCTTCCAAAGCGGCCTAATCCGATAATTCCATATGACAGTTCTTCTGCCTGTTTACGTGCCATCATTACTTTCCTCCTCGTTATGAGCACTTAGGGACCGTATCTTGGTCCCTTACGTGCGATGCATGTCATCTCCACTTGGCGCGGTCTTCCACAAGCCTAGTGGAGTGGCTCGCTATGAGCACTTAGGGACCGTACTTTGGTCCCTAAGTGCGATGGGACTCATCCGATGGATATGCTTCCCTCAGGGAAGGATACGGATGTATCCGGCTTAAAAATCCAGATAGTGACAATTGTCAATGGTCCAAGCCTTCCGATGTACATGATCAGGACCTCCAACAGCTTGCTTAAGGGGCTCAGCCCGGGTGTGATGCCGGTGGACAGTCCCACGGTGCCAAAGGCGGATGTGATCTCCAGCATGATGTCCTCAAAGGGAAGCCCCGGTTCCAGCACACACATGCACAGAATACCGGAGATCACCACCAGGGATGACAGGGCTGTCACGATCGCGGCTTTATAAAAGGCCTCCTGGGGTATCTTGTAGTGAAATGCATGGGGCTGGGTGTTGGTGGCAGCTCCCTTTATGGTGTGGAACAGAGTAAACAAGGTGCTGGTCTTGATCCCGCCTCCTGTGGACCCAGGTGATGCACCGATAAACATCAGCACAGTAACGGTCAAAAGTCCCGCCGTGGTAAAATCACTTAAGGGAAATGTGGTAAATCCCGCTGTTCTGGCTGAAACACTGGTAAAAAAAGCGCCCAGCCATGTGATGTCCTCTGTGAGCCGCAGCAGCACGGTCCCCACTGCCAGCAGGATCAGAGTAGTGACGATCACTGCTTTGGAATGAAGACAGAGTTTTTTAAATGAACGTTTTCCCGCAATGTCCATGATTACCAGGAATCCCAGGCCGCCAAATATAATAAGGCCGGAGGTGGTAAGGTTTAACAGGATATTATCTTTATACCCTGTCAGATTCTGAAGCCCTCCCAGAATGTCAAAGCCTGAATTGTTAAATGCAGCCACCGAATGGAACAGGCTGATCCCCAGAGCCTTTAAAGGGGGATAATCCCTGGAAAACACAAGATAGCTGAGAACAGCGCCCGCCCCCTCAAAACACAGGGTGGTCTTTAGTACATTCTTTACAATGCATACGATCCCTTTTCCCGAATCCAGGTTCATGGCCTCTTTTATCAGCAGACGTTCCTTCAGGTTCACCCTGCGTCCAAGTGCCAGGATCACGCCCACTCCCACGGATGTCACTCCCAGACCGCCGACCTGTATCAGAAAGGCGACAATGGCCTGACCCAGGGCCGTGTACGTGTCCGCGGTGTCCACTGCGATCAGTCCGGTTACACATACTGCGCTGGTGGATGTAAACAGGGCGTCCACATAATGAAGATTGACCCCCGGCTTCACGCACACGGGCAGCATTAAGAGAAATGACCCAGTCAGGATCACTGCCATAAAGCCCAATGCTATGATCCTGGCAGGGGTTTGTTTTTCTATGGATTTCATATCATCAACTCCTCCTGTTGGCTAAAGCTTATCACGGAAGGCATAAAACAGGTATAATGGAAAGGGCCAGCCTATAAAGATTATGTAAAGAAATATCCAAATCCCTGTTGATTGCCTGGGGATTGTGCTATAATTATTTCAGTGTACTCTCGGAGTTTCCTGGTACTCAGATTTGCGAGATGATTTTTTGTCGGTTGTACATAAATTTATGAGGCGTACACGGTGTGTACATTGAATCAATTTATGTGCGGCTGGCGGGAAATCAGCCGCAAAGATGGGTGCCGCGGAGACTCCGAGAGTACACTTCACTGTAAAGGAGGCATTTGATCCATGAAGTTACTACATATTGGGCACACGCTCAAGCATACCAGATGCACGGACACCATGATCACGGTTTCTGTGCTGGCGCTGTCAACAGCCTTAGGGTTCCTGTTTGAGGAGATGGGCCTGCCGCAGACTAATATCATTACCGTATATATCCTGGGTGTCCTGGTTGTGGCCGCCCTTACCGCCAGCCGGTGGTACAGCACAGCCGCTTCCCTTGCCAGCATCCTTTTGTTCAACTATATCTTCACAGAGCCCATGTTTGCGTTTAAAGCAGATGATGCGGGCACGCAGCTTACACTGCTGATCACATTCCTGGCCGCTGTTTTTACCAGCTCCTACGCGGTCCAGATCAAGGAAAATGCCCGCATATCCAGACAGGATGCCTACCGCTCCGGCGTGATCCTGGACACCAGCCAGATGCTTCAAAAGGCCGGAAACCAGGAGGACATTCTGAGAACTGCGGCCATCCAGCTGAACAAACTTTTAAAACGGGACATTGCCTGCTTTCAGGCGGATGCACGCGGACTGTGTTCCCCTGTGGGATTTACGGAATTCTCAGAACATCCCGACAGCCGCGGACCTTCTCCTGATACCCTGGAGGAAATGACCGCTGCCAGGAAGTGCTATATGGGGCACTGCGAGACAGGAGCTACCACACAGATCCTGTCCACCGCCGCGTTCCACTATCTTCCGGTAAAAAGCTGCGACCTGGTGTACGCAGTAATGGGGATCCGGGTTGGCCTTGTGGTTCCTGACGACTTTGAGAACAGCCTGGCCATTGCGATACTGAACCAGTGCGCCACAGCCCTTGAAAAGGAATACATCTCCCGCAAAAGGGAGGAGGAGGCAGCCATGGCCCAGGCAGAGCAGTTCCGAAGCAATCTGCTGCGCTCCATTTCCCATGATCTGCGCACCCCTCTTACCAGCATTTCCGGCAACGCCGGGGTCCTTATGAATGACGCGGACAGCCTAGACCATGAGCACAGGCAGCGTATATATAAGGATATCCATGATGATTCCATGTGGCTTATCAGCCTGGTGGAAAATCTGCTCTCCATTACCAGGGTAGAGGGCGGGGCTGTACAGCTGCACATGGAGACTGAACTGTTGGAGGAGATCATCGATGAAGCCATGCGCCATATTCACAGGCGCCATGAAAGCCGCAAGGTCCGGGTGACCCAGGAGGGAGATTATATCCTGGTCAGTGTGGACGCCCAGCTCATCATCCAGGTGGTCACCAACCTGGTGGATAACGCCATCAAATATACCCCTGAAAACTCTGATATTACGGTGAAAAGTTATCAGAGGGGAAATTGTGCTATTATTGAAGTTACGGATAACGGTCCGGGAATACCGGATGATTCCAAAGAAAAGATTTTCCAGATGTTCTATACCACAGGCTACAAATCTGCTGACGGAAAACGCGGCATGGGCCTGGGGCTGCCCCTGTGCAGGGCGATCCTGAATGCACACAAGGGAACCATTGAGGTTCTGGATCACACGCCTTCCGGAAGCATATTCCGGATCACATTACCTGCTGAGGAGGTTTCCATCCATGAATAAAACCGGAATATTGATCATAGAAGATGACAAAGCGATCAAGAACCTGATCGCCACCACCCTGGAGATGCACGATTACCACTATATGTGGGCTGACAAGGGGGAGCAGGGAATCCTGAGCGCGGCTTCCCAGCGGCCCGATATTATACTGCTGGACCTGGGGCTGCCTGATATGGACGGGGTGGATGTAATTAAGAAAATCCGTTCCTGGTCCAAGATCCCCATTATCGTCATCAGCGCCAGAAGCGAGGATGACGACAAGATAGCTGCCCTGGACGCTGGTGCGGATGATTATCTCACCAAACCCTTCTCAGTGGATGAGCTGCTGGCCAGGCTTCGCACTACCCAAAGGCGGCTCAGCTATATGCAGAGCCTGAAGGAGGATCAGTCCTCCACCTTTATCAACGGAGGCCTGATTATCGACTATGCGGCCGGCTATGCCACCCTGGACGGTGAAGAGCTCCACCTGACCCCATACGAATACAAACTCCTGTGCCTCCTGGCCCACAATGTAGGCAAGGTCCTGACCCATTCCTATATCACCAGGGAAATCTGGGGCGCTGCCTGGGAGGGGGATGTGGCCTCCCTGCGGGTATTTATGGCTTCGCTTAGGAAGAAAATCGAGAGAACCCCGTCACAGCCCCAGTACATACAGACCCACGTGGGAGTCGGATACCGGATGCTCAGGCAGTGACGGAGCATCGGGCAGAATTCAGTTAGTGGCCATCAATCCCTTCACCGCCCAGTCATACATATCCATGGCCTGCTGAAAATTCACATCTGCCTGGGCCTTGGCTGCCGCCCCGTCCAGATAGGATGATCTGGCTTCCAGGTATTCCTGTCTGGAGAGCATGCCCAGGTCCATCTTGTTGGAAGCGGCCTTCCACTCTGCCTCCCGGGCTGCCTGGGCCGTTACAGCGCTCTGCCACATGGTGCGTCCGGCCAGAACATTTTGGTACAGTGTATCCATCTGGCCGTACATGGTTGCTTCGCCCTCCTCAATTGTCCGTTGGCGGACATGGTGCTCTTTAATGGTTCCTCCGGAGGAGCTGCCCCTCTGCTGTCTCAGTTCGTAGTTATTCCCAAGGGCTCTCCACTTATCCGCCTCCAGGGTGATCCCATCCACACGGCTCTGATCCGGAACGGGTAACATGCCGATCTGGACCTGGGAATCCCCGGGATATCCCGTAACCATCAGAAGTTCCTTCCTGACACGCTCCATATCATCCTGAAGGGACTGTGCCTTGTTGGCTGCCGCTGTTGCTGCCTTTCCCGCCTCATCCGCCGCTGCCTGGGATACCATTCCAAGGCCGGCCTGACGCATTGCTTTCTCGTATTTCCCCTGCATAAGCTCGGCTTCTGCAAGGGCGCCTTCCTGCTCTGCCCTGAGACTGTGGTAAGTCCCCATAAGGCTCTGGGCGGTCCATATCATGGTATCTTCCATCCTGCGCAGGGACATGGTGCTGGAACTTCCCTTGGCTGAGCGGATCTGCTTATCCATATCCTTTGCAGCCTCCTCCAGGACCTTTGCCTGGGCCCTGTAATTGCTTGCCCCATCGGAATCCCCATTTTTCTCCATATCCTCCGCTTCCTCCCGCAGGCGGCGTCTTGTTTCCATCATCTCTTCCCTTGCGGATTCATAACGTCCCAGCCTGGTTTCATACAGGGTCCGCTCCATCTGGACCTGGGGAGAATAGGTTTTTACCAACTCCGGCAAATCGCTGTACTGGATGGCCTGGGCTCCCCAGGCCGTCTGGCCACTACTGCTCACAGCCCCTGCCGCGGAAAATGCCAGGCAGGCGCTCATCAATGCCGGAACGATTCGTCTGATCCTGACCATATCATGCTCCCTCCGTCTGCGCCAGTCCATTCACAGACCACCGGTAATCCTCCATGGCCTGTCTGAACCTGAGTCCGGCCACATCATTTGAAGACTGTTTGGATGCCAGCCCGTCCCGCTGCTGCAGGTACTCGTTTCTGGAAATAGTGCCAAGGCTGTAGCGGCGTTCAGCTGCCTGGGCATTTCTCACCGCCAGCTCCAGCTCCCCCCGTGTCTGGTCATAGTCTGCCTGAGCCTGTTTTAAAAGCTTATACTTGGCTTCCACATCCGCCTCAATCTGCCGGCGTCCGCTTTCTACCTTGCGCTCCATCACATCATACTGGTTTCCCACACCGGTATATTTCAGGCGGCGTTCGTTGGCCGCCTGGGTGTAATTGGTGGTTTTGGCTCTTTCCTTATCAGCTGCCAGATCAATGGAATCCACCTCACCGGAATCAGGTACAACGATCTCCTGAATATCCGGCCGGGCATCATAGCTCCAGCCCGTCATAACGCACAGTTCCCTGCGGAGGGCGTCCATCTCCTTTTCATTGGTCTGGATTGCCGCCTGGGCTGCTTCCGCCTTCTCCTGGGCGGACAGAAGCTCAGCCTGGGTCACCATGCCCTGGCCTGCTTTCACTGCCGCTGACTGATACTGGGAAAGGGCTGTGGCTGCCGCTTCCTCAAGGGCGGGCATTGCTTTAAATTTCTGCCAATAGGAGTTCATCTTGGCCTGGGCTTCCTTTACAAGGGATGCCTCCTGCCTGTCATATTCCAGTTTCTTTACATAGCCGTCTTCGTTCTGGGAATCCGCCATGTCCTGGTTCTGCTCGGCCTGAAGCCGGGCGCCGATCGCACCTGCCGCCATACTGCCGTATCCAGGCTGGTCCTCGTCCGTGGCGTCCATCATCTTATCACTGGAATCGTAAAGCTTATCCGCCATGTCCTGATAGGCATTTTTCATATCGTCATGGTCCTTGCCCCTGTACTCGTCATACTCTATCCTGTTATTGATCACAGTCACATTATACTCATGAATCAGGTCCGCCAATTCATCATATTCCAGCACATTGTCGCGAAGGGACGCCCACTTTTCCCCAGTATAGGCAAACTCCGGACTGGCCCAGGCAGTAAACGGTGCCGCTGCACTGACGGACACCGCCAGAAACATGGCGCCAAGACAGGTGCCATGATGTCTCAGGCGCGCCCGGATCCTCCTTTTGTCCTTCCTGCTGTTATCTATCATTAACAAACCTCTTTTCTAATAAAAACCTTTCTTCTGTTACCTTCCTGTTACTCATAGCGCAGCGCGTCAATGGGGTCTGACTTAGCTGCCTTGGACGCGGGATAAAGTCCAAAGAAAATACCCACCACCGCTGAAAAGGATACGGCCACAAGGATGACTCCCGGCTTTATAATGACCGGCATTCCCAGTGCCAGGCCTCCCAGGGACACAAGCCCCACGCCCATGACCACGCCTATGATCCCGCCGCAGGCCGACAGGATTGCCGACTCTGTGAGAAACTGGATCAGCACATCCTGCGTCCTGGCTCCCAGGGCCTTTCTGATACCGATCTCCCTGGTCCGCTCCGTAACGGATACCAGCATGATATTCATGATGCCGATGCCGCCTACCAGAAGGGAAATGGCTGCAATACCGCCAACTGCCATGGACAGGCCTCCCATCATGGCATCCACCGAGGTCATCTCCTGCATGGCCGTGTACATGTACATATCCTCCGCCTGCCTGCCGTGCATCTTGGCCGCATATGCCTTAAACTGTTCAAAGAACTGGTCCAGGTTCACATCATCCTTGGCATATACGTGAAGCTGGTAGAAATAGTCATTGGGCCAGGTGAGAAGGGTATATGGTATGAACGCAGCCCCTTTATCGCTGTTGCTGCCGCCCATCATCAGTGCCTGGAAGGCATTGACATTCTTCCGGTACACGCCCACCACTGTAAAATCCTCCGTGCTGCCGTATATGGTGGTGCGGAATGATTTTCCCACTGCATTCTCTATGCCAAAGAGCTTCAGGGCGCTGTCCGTGTCCATGACCGCATTTTTCTTCCTGCCAAGTATATCTCCCTCATTCAGATACCGGCCGTAAACCATGTTCACCGGCTGTACATCCTGGTAATTATAGTCAATCCCCTGAAACTCAAACTTGATCTTGGTACGCTTGTAACTGGCGTCAGCGCTGGTATAGGCGCTGCTGTCAATGTAAGCGACTTCATCTTTGAATGCCTCCCTGGCCCGCTCCATCTCATCTAATGTAAAATAATCGCTCTGCCTTACATCATCCAGCCAGTAACCAACGGATACATATGCCTGGGTAATGCCCACGTCCTTGTACAGGTCTGCAAAAAGCCCTCTCATGGTATCCCCAATGGATACAATGGATATAACAGAACCAATACCGATTATAATGCCCAGCATGGTGAGGGCGGAACGCATCTTGTTTGCGCGGATGGCGGAAAATGCCATCTTCATATTCTCAATCAGCATCCTCTGCCTCCTTTCCGGAGCCGCAGGCACGCGTTCCATGGAAATCGTCCCCATGGACATTCAGCGTGTCGCTCTGTATCTGCCCATCGCTGAACCGGATAACCCGGTCCGCAAATGCGGCTATGTCTTCCTCATGGGTAACCACCACCACGGTGGCCCCTTCCTGGTGCAGCTGGCTGAACAGCTCCATGATCTCAATGGAGGAAGCCGTATCCAGGTTGCCTGTTGGCTCATCAGCCAGGATCAGGGGCGGTTCGTTGGCCAAAGCCCTTGCAATGGCCACCCTCTGCCTCTGTCCTCCTGAGAGCTCGTTGGGCATATGGTCCTGTCTTGTCCCCAGGCCCACCCGCTCCAGCAGCATTCCGGCCCTCTGGAGACGCTTTGCCTTTGGTACCCTGGCATAAGTCATGGGCAGCTCCACATTTTTAAGAGCCGATGTCCTGGAAATCAGGTTAAAGGACTGGAACACAAACCCTATCTTCCGGTTCCTGATATCGGACAGCTCATCCGGTGTCATCTCCGCCACATCCACGCCATCCAGGTAATAATGTCCCAGCGTAGGGCGGTCCAGGCACCCCAGAATATTCATAAGGGTGGATTTTCCAGAACCGGAATGCCCCATAATGGCCACAAACTCGCCCCGGTCTATGGTGAGGTTGATCTTCTTAAGTCCCAGAACCTTGATGGCTCCGGTATCATATATCTTTACCAGGTTTTCCAGCTTGAGCAGGGGACCGTCCCCGGCCTCCTGGTGCGGGGCATGAAGGGGAAGGAGCAGCCGCCTGAGCCAGGCCGGGTGTATGTGCGGCGCCAGGCGGAAGGTGATTTTTTTATATGTATATCCCTGGGTAAATCCCTTTTGAAAGCCCTGTTTTATTTTGTCTATTTTCATTAGACGCCTCCTGCTACTGCGGGCGCACGATCACATCCGCGCCATCCACCATCATGGGATTGGGATTCTGGATGACCTGCATGCCCTCTTCCAGTACCGTATCGTCCGTTGGTATCACTTCCACTAACACATCACCGTCCACGCCAATGGTAACCGGTATGCGCTTGACCTTCAAATCCTGCACAATGGCAATATATGTAGTGTCCCCGTCATCCAGAAGGGCGGTTGTCGGAACCACAAATGCATCCTCCGACTCCTTGATCAGCAGTTCCGCCTTGGCTGTAATGCCGGCGATCAGCTTTGTGTCCTGCCCATCCACACGGATGGTAGTGGGGATGACCCGCTCCGTGGAGCCGCCTCCCTTTTCCTCGCCGGTGGGCGATATCTTGATCACCTCGCCGTTTACCGTGCCGCCGTCCAGGATGTCTGCGCTGATCACAGCCGACTGTCCCACCTTTACCTTTCCGATGGAGAACTCGCTGACCTTGATCTCCAGTTCCAATTGTTCCAGGTTCTCTATGCTGAATATAGGTTTGTCATCTTCCACCTTGTCGGCAAACTGACCCACCTTGGAATTGACCCTGACGACCGTACCGTCAATGGTACTTTTGATCTGGGTATTTTCCAGTTCTTCCATCTTCTTTTCCAGGTCATACCGGGCATTTTCTATCTGAAGTTCATATGACTTATCCGCCACGCCCTTTCCATTGACCACCGTATAGCCATCCATGGTGCGCTTTGCATCATTTAACGCATTGGCGCTGGCCTCCAGATCCATCTGGGAAATATCCCCGGTGGCAAACAGCTGGCTGTTGCGGCTGTGGTCCATGCCGGCCTTCTGGAAATCCTGTGCCGCTTTCTCATATCCCAGAGCAGCTTCCTTATCCTTTTCCTGCTTGTTATTCACTGCCAGGTCATAGGCGTTCTGGGCAATCCGCACTTCCCGCTCCAGGTCCGTGCTGTCCAGCACTGCCAGCACCTGGTCCTTATGGACCTGGTCGCCCTCCTTTACATTCATGGCCGTGATCTCGGCATGGATATTGGATACAACATCCACGCTGTCCGTCCCGGACACCGGGCCGCTTAAGGACAGCTTTTCCTGTATGGACTGCTTTGACAAAGGAAGGACATCCACCATCATCCCCGTGTTCTTGCTGCTTCCCCCAAACCGGGAACTTATGAACACGGCTGCGATCACAATAACCGCTGCTGTAATGATCTTGCGTCTGCGGCTCCATCCCTTGATCCGTTTTATCAGACCCTGTTTTTCCGAATATCCGTTTTCTCCTTTATTTTTCTTTCTTTTTTTCTTTTTCTTACCGTTTCCTCCATCTTCCTCAGGCGCCATTAACGCCTCCACCCTGCGGTCTATCTCCTCTGATTCTTTCATCTCAGCCTGTATGGCATCCAAATCCACATCCTCTGTTCTTTTCTCACGCTCCATGCCGCCCTCCTGAATCCATTCTTTACTGTACTATTTATATTAATACAGTTATATCACATTTCTTACTATGCTACAAGAAAAATAAACATAATGCCTTTCTTTGTTCATTCCATAAGGCCATTATAGAGGGTTGGGCTAAATATTTCATCCAGTATTTTCATAACAATTTATAAATGAAAACGAAAGAATTACTTAAGGCAGCCTAATAAAAGGTGGAAAAAGAAATGCTCCGGGAAGATCATTCTTTTCCCGAAGCATTTCTCTTATCATCTCTTTCCTCTAAAATGAGGCCTTAATCGCCCGTCTAAGTCTCAGGATCATCTCGTCCACATCCCCCTCCCTGATCACCAGAGGCGGTACAAAACGTATGATGTCGGCTCCCGCGCTGATGAGCACAAGCCTTTGTTCCAACAGTGCGCCGGACACCACGGGACCCACCGGACCGGCAAATTCCAGTCCCTGGATCAGGCCCATTCCCCGGCGTTCTTTTACCACATCAAATTCATTTACCAATCCATCCAGCTTTTCAGCCAGGTAAGCGCCTATTTTCCTCACATGCTCCACCATGTGGCGCTTTTCAAATAGATCCAGCACCGCGCTTGCACCCGCTGTCACCAGGGGATTCCCCCCGTAGGTGGTCCCGTGATCACCGGGCACCATGGCGTCCGCCGCCTTGCCCCGGGCCAGGAATGCGCCCACGGGAAGGCCGTTTCCAAGGGCCTTTGCCACGGTCATCACATCCGGCTTCACGCCGTAATGCTGCCATGCGAACATTTCACCTGACCGCCCCATACCACACTGTATCTCATCCAGGATCAAAAGCAGGTCATGTTCATCACAGAGGGCCCGGACGCCCTTTATAAACCCTTCCTCTGCAGGGTAAATACCTCCCTCTCCCTGGATAGTCTCCATGATGACCGCGCAGGTCTTGTCATTGATCAATGCCTTGACGCTGTCCAGATTATTAAAATCCGCAAAACGGATGCCGGGAACCAGGGGCTTAAAGGGCTCCTGATAATGGGCATTGCCGGTAACAGACAAGGCCCCCAGGCTGCGCCCGTGGAACGAGTGGTTCATGGCAATGATCTCACCGGTCATGTCCGCATCCACGTCCTCACATCCCTCAGCCCCATCTCCCATGGATTCATGGAGTTTGTTATAGTGATAACGCTTAGCAATCTTTAAGGCGCCTTCAATGGCCTCTGTCCCGCTGTTGGTAAAGAATACCTTATCCATCCGGGATACCTTTAACAGCTTCTCCCCAGCCTCCACCGCGGGCTGGTTGTAGAACAGATTGGATATATGGGTCAGCTTGTGAAGCTGCTCTTCCACCGCCTTTGTATACTCCTCATCCCCATATCCCAGCCCCATAACGGCAATTCCCGCGCCAAAATCCAGGTATTCATTGCCCTCTGTGTCGTAAAGCTTTACGCCCTGTCCGTGGTCAAACACCACAGGAAAACGGTTATACGTCTTATAAAGGGCGTGTTCCGCCCGGTCGATCAACTGTTTGTCAGCCATGATAGTACCTCTCATCTTCCTCAGAATTAAATATGGCGGTCCCAATGCCCCGGTCCGTGAAAATCTCCAGCAGCAGGCAGTGCGGGATGCGGCCGTCCAGTATATGTACCCGTGATACCCCGCTGGTTATGGCATTGATGCAGTTCTGGAGTTTTGGAAGCATTCCGCCTCCCAGCATTCCGCTGCTCACAAAGCTCTGCGCCTCCTGCACCGTCATTTCGGAGATCAGGGACTCTTTGTCGTCAAAGTCCTTATAAACTCCCTCCACATCCGTGAGGAATGCCAGCTTTTCCGCCTGTACTGCGGTTGCAATGGCACAAGCAGCGTCATCCGCATTCACATTATAGCTTAAGAACTCGTCATCAAACCCAATGGGACATATGATGGGCAGGAAATCCTTTTCCAGCAGGTCATAAATGATCTTGGGATCGACCTTCTCCACCTCGCCCACGTATCCGATGTCCTCGCCCCCTGAATACTTCTTATGGCACTTCAGCATCATGCCGTCCTTGCCGCTGATCCCCACCGCCTTGATGCCCAGCTCATTAACCAGCTGGACCAGGCTTTTATTCACTTTGTTCAGCACCATCTCCGCTATTTCCATGGTAGGTTCATCCGTGACCCTGAGCCCATTGATAAACTGGGCCTCCATACCCACCTTATTTACCCATTTGCTTATTTCCTTGCCCCCGCCGTGGACAATAATGGGCTTAAAGCCTACCAGCTTTAAAAGCACCACATCCTGGATCACCTTTTTCTTCAGTTCTTCATCCAGCATGGCGCTGCCGCCGTACTTGACAACCACGATCTTCCTGTTAAACCTTTGGATATAAGGCAGTGCCTCAATCAGCACAGCCGCTTTCTGCATCGGTTCCAAATTCATCTCATTCTCCTCCTCGTTATGAGCACTTAGAGACCGTGTTTTGGTCTCTTACGTGCGATACATGACATCTCCGCTTGGCCGCTTAAGACCTGTAATCCGCGTTGATCTTCACATAGTCCAAAGTCAGGTCACACCCCCATGCCGTTGCCTGGGCATCTCCCATCTTGATATCCGCCACTGCGGTGACCTGGGGCTGGGACAGTATCTTTGTGGCCTGCTCCTCGCTGTAGTCCACGGCCACGCCGTCCTTTATGATCTGCATTTCACCGGCAGCGCTCTTAAAGAACAGATCCACCTTTTCCGGGTCAAAGCTGGCTCCGGAATACCCCATGGCACAGAGGATCCTGCCCCAGTTGGCGTCATGGCCAAAGATGGCAGCCTTGGTCAGGCTGGAGGTGATGACGGATTTGGCCAGCACCTTGGCCTGGTCCTTTGTCTTTGCGCCCACAATGGTCACCTCAAACAGGGCCGTGCATCCCTCGCCGTCCCCGGCCATTTTCTTGGCCAGAGTTTCATTGATATAGTTAAGCGCCTTGCAGAACACCTGATAATCACTGTTCTTTTCCCTTATCTCCTCATTCCCTGCCAGTCCGTTGGCCAGAAGGAGCACTGTGTCATTGGTGGAGGTATCACCGTCCACGGAGATCATATTATATGTATCCTTAATGTCCTCACTGAGGGCTTCCTGGAGCATTTCCTTGCTGATCGCCGCGTCCGTGGTCACAAAGCTGAGCATGGTGCACATGTTGGGATGGATCATGCCTGAGCCCTTGCACATCCCGCCCATGGTCACGGTAACCCCGCCCAGCTCAAACTGTACGGCCACTTCCTTATTCTTAGTATCCGTGGTCATAATGGCTTTGGATGCCTCCGTCCCGCTGTCCGTCCCGCCGTCCAGTAAAGGCGCCATGGCCTCGATGCCCGCCTTGATCTTATCCATGGGCAGCTGCTTTCCGATCACTCCGGTGGAAGCCACCAGCACGCTCTCTGCCGGAATACCCAGCACTGCTGCGGCTGCATCCGCAGTCTGGCTGCAGTATCCCATGCCTTCCTCACCGGTGCATGCATTTGCAATGCCCGCGTTGATAACAACGGTACGGGCCGGCACATTGCCGGTAACCTGGTTCTTATCCCATTTCACAGGAGCTGCCTTCACAATATTGCTGGTAAATGTACCCGCCGACTTACAGGGCGCCTCGCTGTAGATCAGGGCCATATCCTTTCTGTCCCTGTATTTGATCCCTGCCGCAGTGGATGCTGCCTTAAATCCTTTGGCAGCAGTCACACCGCCTGCTATCTTCCTGATTCCATCCACATTTCCGCTCATCACTTGATTCCTCCGTTTATTCCGCTTATGCAGCGATCTCCAACATCTTTGGTAACCGCGGCCACAGCCGTGTCAGCGCACAAAACGCGTTATATTTTCCTCATTTAAAATAAATTCATAACTGTTGACATCTTCTCTCTCGGTCCATCCAATCCCCTGCCAGAAGGCGTTTCCCACCTCATTGTTTTTAAATGCGATCAGGCTGATCTTGCTCACCCCTTCACGCTGAAGGGCTTCCATGGCTGTCCGGACCATACGGTATCCGATTCCATGCTTCCTGTACCCCGGAGCCACACACACATGGTAAAAGCACCCGGTCCTTCCGTCATGCCCGCAGAGGATATTTCCGATGATCAGTCCATTCTGGACAGCTACCACGCTGGTGGTCGGGTTTCTTTTAAGGAAACGCTCCACCCCCTCCCGGGAATCGTCAATGCTTCTGATCCCAAAGCCTTTGATATCTGTCCAAAGCTCATAGACCTGTTCGTAATCCTCGATCGTCATCTCCCGGATGAGGATATCCATTGTTCCTGCCATGATAAGCATTCCCTTTCTATGGAAATTTCAAACCCGTTCCGATTTCCTTCTTAGGGAAATGCCGGAATCTGCTTAAGCCCCGTATTCTCCGGCAATCCGAACATCAGGTTCATGTTCTGGACGGCCTGGCCCGCGGCGCCTTTGACCATATTGTCAATTGCTCCCATGATCACAATACGGTTTGTTCTTGGATCGATCTTAAAATTCACATCTGCAAAATTGCTTCCCTCCACCCATCGGGTCTGGGGCACCACATCCCTGTCCAGCACACGGACAAAATATTCTTCCTTATAATACTTGTCGTAGGCTGCCCTTACTTGCTCATAGGTAACTTCCTTTGTCAGGGAAGCGTAGGCGGTTACCAGGATCCCACGGTTCATGGGCACCAGGTGGGGAGTAAAGCTGATGGTCACCGGCTTCCCTGCAGCATAGGACAGCTGCTCCTCGATCTCCGGCGTGTGTCTGTGGGATCCCACGCCGTATGCCTTGATATTCTCATTCACCTCACAGTACAGACTGTCCACCTTTGCGCCCCTGCCCGCTCCGGAGGTCCCTGACTTGGCATCAATGATCAGGGTATTGGGGTCGATCAGCCCTTCCTTAACAAGGGGGTATGCGGATAAGAAGGAACAGGTGGGGAAACATCCCGGATTGGCAATGATCCTGGCTTTCTTTATCTTCTCCCTGTTGATCTCAGGAAGACCGTACACGGCCTCCTCAATAAACTGTGGCGACCCATGGGTGAGTTTATACCACTTTTCATAAACGGCAACATCCTTGATCCTGAAGTCAGCGCTCAGGTCGATCACCTTTGACTTTGATAAAATGTCCTCATCCACCAGGGAAGCGCACAGCCCCTGGGGCGTTGCGGTAAAGATCACATCCACCTGCCCGGCCAGTTCCTTCATATTATCATCCATGCAGTCCGCGTCCACGATCCGGAACATATTCTGGTATAAGGATGCATAACTTTGCCCGATGTAGCTTCTGGAGCCATACCATTTGATCTCTATGTCATCCCTCTGAAGCAGAAGCCTTGCCAGCTCTCCTCCTGCATATCCTGTGGAACCGATGATTCCTGCCTTAACCATATCCATTCTCCTTATACATATTTATAAAGTATTTGTAACTGCTCAGAATAACTCGTCTTCTTATCCGGAAAATACACCAATACCCTAATTATAGTAACTTTTCCCACAAAAGGAAAGTATCTTTTAGGACCGGCTTTTCACCGTGTTTCTCTTGATTTTCATAATTATACATTACAAATGCATAATATGCAACATTTTTTAAAATTTTTATTTTAGTGCTTGCATTTTCCTGCATAATGTTGTATATTTATGAAAGTTCAATTAGAGAGCAATATCAGGAGGATATAGATATGAAAGAGAAAGTAATTTTAGCTTATTCCGGCGGGCTTGATACCACCACCATTATTCCGTGGTTAAAGGAAAATTTTGGTTATGAAGTAATCTGCTGCTGCATCGACTGCGGTCAGGGCAATGAATTGGACGGCCTTGAGGAGAGAGCAAAATTATCCGGAGCTTCCAAATTATATATTGAAGATTTAGTAGATGATTTCAGTGAAAACTACATTATGCCCTGTGTTAAGGCAAATGCAGTATATGAGAATAAATACCTTCTGGGCACTTCCATGGCACGTCCTGCCATTGCAAAATGCCTGGTGGAGATCGCCCGCAAGGAAGGCGCCACCGCCATATGCCACGGCGCTACCGGAAAAGGCAATGACCAGATCCGTTTTGAGCTGAGCATCAAGGCTCTGGCTCCTGATCTTAAGATCATTGCTCCATGGCGTATGACCGATGTATGGACCATTCAGTCTCGTGAAGATGAGATCGAGTACTGCAAGCAGCACGGTATTGACCTGCCCTTTTCAGCTGATTCCAGCTACAGCCGTGACCGCAACCTGTGGCACATCAGCCACGAAGGCCTGGAACTGGAGGACCCGTCCCTGGAGCCCAACTTCGACCATCTGCTGGTCTTGAGCGTATCTCCTGAGAAAGCTCCCGACCAGGGCGAATATGTGACCATGACATTTGAAAAAGGCGTTCCCACCAGCGTGAACGGCGAAAAGATGAAAGTGGCCGACATCATCCGTAAATTAAATGAGCTGGGCGGCAAGCACGGCATCGGTATAGTGGATATCGTGGAAAACCGTGTGGTTGGCATGAAGTCCCACGGCGTATATGAAACT
The DNA here is from genome assembly GCF_000954015.1 of Clostridium sp. FS41. NCBI lineage: Bacteria > Bacillati > Bacillota > Clostridia > Eubacteriales > Clostridiaceae > Clostridium > Clostridium sp. FS41. The sequence goes on along the minus strand of NZ_JYHN01000061.1, from coordinate 414,082 downwards.
CCGGGCGGAACCATTCTGATGGAAGCACATCAGCAGCTGGAAGAACTGGTATTAGACCGCGCCACCATGGATGCCAAGAAAGACATGGGCAATAAGATGGCCCAGATCGTATACGAGGGAAAATGGTTCACGCCGCTGCGTGAAGCAGTCCAGGCATTTGTTGAGTCCACCCAGGAATATGTCACAGGCGAAGTAAAATTCAAGCTGTACAAGGGCAATATCATCAAGGCCGGAACCACATCCCCCTACTCCTTATACAGCGAGTCCCTGGCCTCCTTTACAACAGGCGACCTGTATGACCACCACGATGCCGATGGCTTCATCACGCTGTTCGGCCTGCCTCTTAAGGTCCGCGCCATGAAGATGGCTGAGGTGAAGGCTGAGAATAAGGGGAACTGATCACAGTCTGTTACAGCACAATATAATGGGGAATAATATCCTCATACCTGCCGTCCTTCATCAGGAAACCTCCTGGTATTACGCCCAGCCGCGTAAATCCCAGTTTTTGGTACAGATGAAGGGCGGCTTCATTTGTTTTGACCACGGCGTTAAACTGAAGGATGCCAAAGCCCAGCTCCCTTCCCTTTTCCATGCAGTGGCGCACCAGCTTCTCCCCGATCTGCCGGCCCCTCATATCCCATTTCACAGCATAGCTGGCATTGCAGATGTGGCCGCACCGTCCCACATTGTTGGGGTGCAGGATATACAGGCCTACCATGGCCCCGCTGTGCCTGTCAAATGCAGTTCCCGTAAAAGACTGTTCTGAAAAAAATGCATCCGCGCTTTCTTTGGTCAGGCAGTCCGTTTGGGGAAATGCGATCCCCTCCTCCACAATATGGTTCCAGATCACAGCCGCTTCCTCTGCATCGTCCCTTGTGTATTCTCTTATGATCATATCCATGTAAGATTTTCCTCCCTTGCAGTCTGCCCTGGGGATTTTTAGGACAGACGATTCCTTTTAATTTTCTCACCGGTACAGCACATAGTCGTTCATTTCCTTCACAAAACCGGCTCCCCTCAGCACATCCTCAGACTCCTTTGGATATTCCTTAAGGATCAGCCGCTTTAATTCCGGAAACAGGGCCTTTCCCTGGAACTCCTTAATAAATTCCTTCAGTACCTGCTCCAACACCTCTGTCTCAAATACGCGCAGCACCTTGCCCTGGCGTTCCATAACCGCGGCAATGCGTCCTGACCGGAGGCCGGCTGCGGTTCCGGGTACATTTAAAAAATCCCTGCCCTCAGGCTGTTCCAGAGCCTTTCCCCATATCTGGGCAGGGTCCCATGCATTCAGCCATACCACCTCGTCCTCCGGCGTCTTCAGCACAGCTGTGATCCCCTCATACTCTTCCTTCCGTATGAACTGGGCCCCTGACATTCCTTCCACAAAGTACCCTCTGCGCACCCTTCCGGTATACTCCCAGATCCTGAGCAGTTCCATGGCCTGCTGGTAACTCCATGAGGGCCCGGCGGAAACGGAACCAGGACCCGCAGGATCGTGACCCGCCAAACCGTAAGGCGAACCGGCGCAGGCCGCAGCAGCCCTTGCAAATGTCTCCCTGCACATGACAGGCTGCTCAAGGAAAAACAGGTCCAGCCACTCCTCCATGGACTTTGCTTTTAATGGGCGCACAATATCCCAGCGCCCTGCTGACAAGGCCATTACCCGGGCATTGGCCCGCTGCCTTGCAGTGGCTTTTTTTACCTTTTCCCGGTTCTGCCACTGGCGTACCGGCACGAAGCTGTCCGCGCATACCAGCCCCTTTTCCGCCAGGCTCAGCAACACCTCCTGGGCGCTTTTTTCTTTTGGGATGTCTGTGAGAAATCTTAAAAAACTGGCGCCTCTGCGTTTCAGTTCCCCGTACAAAAGCCTTTCATCCCCCTCCAGCTGTTTCTCTGCATCAGGAAGCGGGGCATCCCAGTCAATATCCTCATACCGGCAGAAACACAGCGCGCCGTCCTCTCCCATTTTCCAGAAATAATCCCCCTCCGCCAGCAGCTTATCCAGCATCCCCCCGCTGTAATGCCTGACCCTTCGGGGCAGTATCACCGACTCCCAGAGCCTGACAGGGAACATTCTCCCGTAATACAGGTCCAGGGTCTTCTTTAACTGGTCCCCGGGCGTGGTATATGGCTTTGCCCTCCGGGCCAGCAATGCGCCGTAGTGGGCGCCGGGCTGGGTGGATGTCTCCAGACGCATACTGCGAAGTGTGGACTGTCTGGCTCTGTCGTACAGCTTTTTATGGTAGAAAACATGCTCCCACTCCACGATCTCATCCTGCTCCAGAAGACGGGCAAGGATTGCCTCTGTCCTCTCCGGGGTCAGGAAATATCGCTCCCTGATCTGGTCCGCGGTCTGTCCCCCGCGGTAGCGCAGCATTCTGCGCACAATGGAGGCAGCTTCCTCAAGTCCCCCCTCGGACAGGGCTTTTTCATAAAGTTCCTCCTGCTCCGCAGCGATCCAGAGCCCCGGCTCAATGTAAAGCGTCCGCCCCTGCCCTGCCAGAAGTTCCAGCCATTCCACCGGTACCTCAAGTTCTCCTGCAATCAGGCCCCCTTCTATCATCAGCAGGGAATGGAGCTGCTTCTCATCCCCTGGCAGCTTTGTCCGTTCCTGCTGCTTTTCCAGGACATTGGATGCAGGCCTGATCCCCTCCATGTATTTTAATTCGTCATAGACCGCCTGGCGGATCCCGGGTGTGGTGGGGGAATATTCATACATTTCCGCCGACTCCGCCTGCCACTGGAGAGGCAGGGACATGGGGGAAGGCACATCGGTACAGACCTCCCGCACCTTTATGGAGCCGGCGCGGATCCCATGGATGATCTGCATCACTCCATCTATGTCCCAGTGATCCTCCAGACATTCCCGCTTTGTCTCCCGGATCAGGGGATGGTTTTTCTCATGCATCAGGGAATCCAGCATTTCCGTACTCTTCAGCCGCTGCATCCACAAAGGCTGGCGGCCGTTTCGTTTCATGCCCATCATCAGCGCCCTGGCAGCATTATACCGGAATGTCATATTAAACAGAGGGGTGACGGGCAGCAGTGCTTCCAGTATATCCCGTACCCGGTCCGGATCCAGCCGGTATAAAAGCTGTTCCGGGATCGTCTCCTGCCCGTAGGGGTACAGCATAAACCCGTCCTCCTCATCCACACAGCCTGTGTCAAACCCGTATTCGGTCCTTACCATGTGCTGCAGCAGAAGGGATAACGGTCCGTTGACCCTGCGTCCAAAAAGGGCGTGGACCATCACCTGGTGTGAACCTGTGTGGTCGGTAAAATGTTCCGCCACTATGGTCCTGTGGTCAGGAAGCCCTCCCACCGCTTCCATCTGCCGTTTCAGAAAGCTTTCGGCACTGATCACCGATGCCTTGTCCAATCCCAGGCCGGCCAGTTCTTCCCCCAGCCTTCCCTGTTCCCCGGCCTCCCCCAGCCTGCCCAGAATCCTGCCAAACGCCAGACTGGTCTTTAAGGTGCGCCCCCTGGCTTCCCCTTTCCAGAAAGGCAGCCTGGCTCCCTCTGCTGACACCTGGGTGACATAAACCGTATCCTTATCGATCCTTGCGATCTTCCACGCAAAGGAGCCCAGCATGAACTTATCCCCACGCTGGGACTCATAGACAAACTCTTCATCCAGTTCACCTAATTTAACCCCGTCTTCGGTCTTGGCCGTGTACAGGCCTTTATCCGGTATAGTACCTCCGGCTGCCGTTGCAAGCATCCGGCTGTATGCGTCCCCGTCCACCCGCTCATGGATCCTGTCATACAGGACTCTTGGACGGACCGGAACATCCCTTCTGTGTTCATAGTCCCCGGCCAGCATACAAAGCAGGTCCTTCACATCCTCCCTGGTCACATCCTGAAAGGAATAGGCCCTGGCAAGGATCTCCATCACATCCTCCACCGTGTAGCCTTCCCCGTTTGCCATGGAGACCAGATGCTGGGCCAGCACATCCAGGCACAGCCGCGGCGGCTTGGTGTGCTCCACTCCTCCCTGCCTGGCCACCTGGGCCGTCATTCCGCAGTACACACTCTCAGGCGCGGTCCGGGGATACATATACATAACGCTTACCTTCCCCGGATTGTGACCGGCCCGTCCCAAACGCTGCATGGTGCTGGACACGGTGCGCGGGCAGCCGATCTGCAGAACAAGGTCCAGCTCCCCCACATCGATCCCCAGCTCCATGGAGGAGGTTGCGCACAGAAGCCGCAGACTTCCGTCCCTTAAATCCTGCTCTACCCCGGCCCGAGCCTCCTTGGACAGACTGCCGTGATGCACTCTGGCAAAACCGTCCCCTCCCAAAAGGTTGACATAGTAAGCCAGTTTCTCCGCATACCGGCGGCCCTCGGAAAAGGCAATGACACTCCTGTACTGCAGGCACTGGCGGTAAACTGCCTGTCCCAGTTCTTCCCACACAGGATCCTTCCTCCTGCCCTGGGCCGGCATGGTTCCCAGCACCTGGATCCTCACCTGCTTGTCCATGGCCGGAGCGCAGATCAGGGCCGGCTCCGGGGACAGATATGCCGCGGCCAGGTCAAGGGGTTCAATGGTCGCCGACAGTCCGATGCGCTGGAGCGGCCTTTTGCAGAGCCAGTCCAGCCTTGCAATGGAAAGCATCAGATGGGCGCCCCTTTTTGTATCGATCAGGGCATGAAGCTCATCCACGATCACTGCTTTTGCCGTTCTCAGCACGGTCTGCCCTGTTTTGGAGGTGAGCATCAGATACAGGGATTCCGGCGTGATGATAAGGATATGGGGCGGATGCCTGACCATTCTCTGCCGGTCCTTCTGGGGCGTGTCCCCGGTGCGGATCGCCACCCGGAGACCATCCGGCATCTTCCCCTCTCCCATCAGCTCCGTCTCTTGGCAGATCCCATCCAGGGGGCGGCGCAGGTTTTCCCTGATATCCCCTGCCAGGGATTTTAAGGGAGACACATAGATCAGGTACAGCTCCTCCTTCAGCCTCCCCTCCCGGGCCATGGCATTCAGCCTGTCTATAAATACAAGAAATGCGGACAGTGTCTTTCCTGTTCCCGTAGGCGCACTGACCAGCACGGAGCGGCCGGCGGCAATGGCGGGCCAGGTCTCCTCCTGGACTTTTGTGGGCGCTCCAAATGTCTTTAAAAACCACCGGGCCGTTGGCCGCGAAAATAGCTCTAACGCATCTACTGGCATGATTCCTCCATTCTTCTCACCTCTTCCCGGATCAACCCGCCCACCGTGTCGGCCAGCTGTCCGGCATCCCTGATCCTTACAAAGCTGCTGCCATATATCTTCCTGGCTCCCTCCAGCTCCTGATCCAGGCCATAAAAGACACCTATGACCCGAATCCCTTTTTTCTTCAGCTTCCTCACCTCATCCGCCGCATCCCGGATCCCTGTCTCCGCCTCATATTCCGTCTTTTTGAACCACACTCCCTGTGAGGGGATCTTTTTATCGTCATTGGGGCTGGCATCTGTGAGTATGATAAGAAGCCGGTTGGGGTACTGTGACTGCTCCATAAGATATCCCGCCCCTCTTAAAGCCAGTCCGTCCCGGTTCCATCCGCAGGCGGAATACCTGAACATATCCCGGTTCCCGTCCCTGTCTTTATATTCCCTCAATATATTAAAAACCGTATACCCGCAAAAGCTGCAAAAGGAATACACCTGAACCGGGATGCGGCAAAGGCGCAGGCTTTCGGCTATGATATACCCCTGGGAGGCGATCATCTCCTGCCTGTGGAGCTGGGAGGCGGAACCGTCCAGCATAATATCCACGGAAAAAGGAGCCGTGTCATTGATAATCTCCCTGTCAAACACCCGCATATCCCCCAGGCACCGCTCCCTCCACACCCTTCTTCCGTTCAGTTTTCCCATTCTTGCAGTCACTGATTCCGGTTCCTGCTCAATAAGAAGGGTATTTGCAATCTGTTCCTTCAGCCTGAGAATACAGTTTTGGTGCACATCCCTGTGAGCCTCATAGTATTCCCGGTTCTTCTTTTCCTGCTCCAGGGCTATGCGCTGCCGGCCCTGGGCTTCTTTTTCCAGCCTGCCCCGGGGACTGCCCGAACCGGCCGTAATCCGTCTCTCCCCTTTGGTAAAGTACAGATGGCAGCCCTCATGGCTGCCGGTGCACAGAAGTGATTCGATCCGCTGCAGTTCACGCACATGGTACACCGGGCTTCCAAAACATGTCTCTATATATTCCCGGCTCCACTCATCCCTGCCGGCTTCCCACAGTTCGCCCAGGAAATTCCCCAGCCGGCCTGTACGGCCTTCCTTTCCCTCCCCCTCCTTTTCCCCAGGCTTTTTGCCGTTCTTTCTACCGGGATCTTTGCCCTTTTCTTCCCCGGCCTCCTCCTCATAATCCTCCTCCGGATCATCCAGGCGTGTTATCATAAAACGGACAGCCGGCTTTTTCAAAAACAGCTTTCCCCTCCGGAAATGCCTCCGCCGCCCAGTCCCAATCCCCTCCTCAGGCACATCACACCGAAAATGAAAATATTCCCTCAGGATCATCCGGATCCGGGCTTCCACTTCCGCCTCTGTCAGCTTTCCCTTCATATCCATGTCACGGACCAGCCGCTGCTCTTTGGGCAGCAGCACGGTCCTGCCCCCCAGCGCCTTGCCAAAGTGGGCATTTCTCAGGGTAACTGCCAGCTCCTGCTCCCCGTCACTCCCAGAGTCCCTCAATATCCGCCGGGCATATTCCCGCCTTAATTCCGGAACCGCAGGACGGTCTTCCCGCTCCTGCTCATAGACGCACGTCTCCATGCAGAGCCAGTACACCGTATCGTACAGATCCTGAAAGGCCGCGCCCTCAAAGGCGCGGGGCAATGCCTCCAGACTTCCGCCCCCGTACCATTTGTGGGTCCATCCGATCACACTGTTGAGATACAAATCCGCCTTTCCCTCCCTGTCAAAGGCCATGAAAACCGGGCGGAAGGAATAATCCTCCGCCGCTGTCCATATCATATTCAGCGCTCTCCGGCGCTGCAATCTGTATTCCTCTTTCCCTTCGATTGAAACTCCCTCCTCTTTAGGTGGATGTTCTTCCTCATATCCGCTCTGAAAACAGTTTTTCCCCGTCCAGCCCCTTTGGTATCCGGCTTCGGATCATATCCCTTATCAGAGTCTGTTCATAGGGATCAAAGGATTTGTTGGTAATCCCCATATCCAGTGCCTGATATGCCCCCACTCCCATTTCCATCAGTTCCAGGGCGCTCAGCAGCCCTCTCAGGTCCAGGGGCTTGGTGGAGATCTCACCGCTCTGGCACTTTATCCTGATCTCCTGGAACAAAAGGGCAAACTGCCTGGCATACTTGTCTCTCAGACGGGGGAACTGGGTTCTCAGCAGGCGTTCCAAGCTGTCCTGGGAGATCACGGGCATGTTTATGACCACAAACCGGGAAGCCAATGCCTCATTCAATTCCCTGGTCCCGGCGTAACCGTAATTCATGGTTGCAATAAACCGGGTCTCCTCCCTCAGCCTGATCCTGTTATAACCAGGCACATCAATGACCCTTCTGAAATCCAATATGCTGTGGAGCACTGCCAGGGCCTCATTCCTGGCCATATTGATCTCATCCAGGATTCCAAAGCCGCCGCTCACCCCGCAGCAGCTCACGGGCCCGGGGCGGAACACCACCCGGTTATCCTCAAAGGTATCTGCTCCGATCAGGGCCGCTCCATCCATATTCACATGAAAAGAAATGTCCCAAAGAGGGCGGCCAAACGCCGCCGCCAGGTTCTCGGCCAGTATGTTCTTTCCCGTTGCCTTTGGCCCTGCCAGCAAAAGATTCTGGCCGCACAACAGGGCCGCTGCAGCCTGTTCCCATATTTCCCGCCCATAGTATTGGCATTTGGGCGCAGGAATCCGTTCCTGATCCCCGGCATCCGCCGGATAGTCAGCCCGAAATCCCTCAATTCCCCTGATAATATCACTGTTTACATGCTCTTCTTTTAAGAAATCGATCATGTGCCTGCCCTCTTTATCCTGTATTGACCAGATTATACCATTGAGAACGAAAATGTTCAACATCCCCCTTCCGGATATGAAAGCCCTATACAAAAGAATCCCTGACCGCCATTCTTTTTCCGGTCAGGGATTCCCTTATGATCAACGCTTTCTTTTTTTGCTATGGGATTACAGGGATTTAACCGCAGCCACCACATTCTCCACTGTAAATCCAAACTTCTTAAACAGCTGCCCTGCAGGAGCGCTGGCGCCAAAGCTCTTCATGGTAACGGTTATTCCGTCCAGGCCCACATATCTACCCCATCCGAAATCGCCCAGGGCTTCCACTGCTACCCTCTTTCTCACTGCCTTAGGAAGCACTGCCTCTTTGTACTCCTCAGGCTGCTCCTCAAATACATCCATACTCGGCATGCTGACAACGCGCACATCCATACCCTCTTTGGCCAGCTCTGCCTTTGCTCCAACGGCCAGTTCCACCTCTGAACCGGTTGCAATAATGATGGCGTCCGGAACTTCCTTGGCGGAATCCTCCAGAATATACGCGCCCTTTAAGGCTTCCTTGCCGGACCCGGCTAACTGCGGCAGATTCTGCCTTGTAAGCACCAGGGCGGTAGGCGTCTTGGATGAGGAGACAGCGCTGTACCAGGCGGCGGCTGTCTCTGTTGCGTCCGCGGGACGGAACACATGGAAATTGGGCATGGAGCGCAGCATGGCCAGCTGCTCAATGGGCTCATGGGTAGGCCCGTCCTCACCCACGCCAATGCTGTCATGGGTAAATACAAAGGTCAGGGGAACTCCCATCAGCGCGGACAGTCTTGCCATTGGCTTGGTGTAATCACTGAACACAAAGAAGGTGGAGACAAATGCCCGAAGGCCTCCATGAAGCATCAGACCATTACCGATTGCTGCCATTGCCAGTTCCCGGACACCAAAATGCAGGTTACGTCCGGCGTAATTATCCTTGGAAAAATCTCCCATATCCGCCATATATGTCTTGGTGGAGGGAGCCAGGTCGGCCGCGCCGCCGATCAGGTTGGGCATCAGGTTCTTAAGCTTCTGAAGCTGCTTTCCTGATAAGCTTCTGGTTGCATCCGGCTTCTCGTCATACGCCCAGTACTCCTCGTTGTCATATACCTCGTTACCCAGTTCCGGGTTATAGAACTTGTCCCAAAGTTCCTTCATCTCAGGGTATTTACCACAGTATTCATCAAATAATGCGTTCCACTTTGCCTCTGTCTCAGCGCCCTTTTCACTATGTGCCTTATAATTGGCATATACCTCATCCGGTACATAAAACGGCTCCATGGACGGCCAGTTTAAGTTTTCCTTCATAGCGGCCACGTTGTCCTCACCCAGAGGCTCGCCATGGGCGCTGGCCTTGCCCTGCTTAGCCGGGCAGCCGTAACCGATCTGTGTTTTAACCGTGATAAAGGAAGGACGTGTGGTATCAGCCTTTGCCTCCTGGATAGCCTTTCCAATGGCATCCAGGTCATTGCCGTCCTCAACCATCAGCAGCTGGAAGCCAAATGCCTCCATGCGCTTTTGGACATTCTCGGTAAATGCAATATCCGTGCTTCCCTCAATGGAGATCTGATTGGAATCATAGAACACGATCAGCTTTCCAAGACCCAGGGTCCCTGCCAGTGAAAATGCCTCAGAGGAAATCCCCTCCATCATACACCCGTCTCCGCCCAGGACGTATGTATAGTGGTCTACCACCGGATACCCGTCCTTGTTGAATACGGCCGACAGATGTGCCTCAGCCATGGCCATGCCCACCGCCATGCCCATACCGGCGCCCAGAGGTCCTGTGGTGGCCTCAACACCCACCGTATGGCCATATTCCGGATGTCCCGGGGTCAGGGAATCCATCTGACGGAAGTTCATCATATCTTCCTTTGTAAGGCCATATCCAAAGAGATGGAGCAGTGAGTAAAGAAGAGTGGATCCATGGCCTCCTGAAAGTACAAAACGGTCCCTGTTCTTCCACTGGGGGTTTTTAGGGTTGTGGTTCATATGGTTTGCCCAAAGTTCATAAGCCATTGGCGCTGAACCTAAAGGAAGTCCTGGATGGCCTGACTTTGCCTTCTGCACAGCATCTGCTGCCAGAACGCGGATTGCGTTGACCGACATGGTATCAATCTGATTCATTGTTCCCTCCATTCTGATGCCCGAAGGCATCTCGTACATCTTATATGTTATATTTTTACCAACTGTCCTATATTATACCAACATCAGCTACTTAGGGCAAGAGTTTTCTTGCAATATTTTGTGCGATATTTTGCGTGTTTATGCGATACTTTGCCAAATGAAAACGGAATCTTATTAAAAATATTATAAATTAATCACATTTTCATCACATTTTAATTTTACAACTATGAGATGAATAAAAACAGACGGGAGGATTCAATCAGTGATCGAAGTAAAAAATCTTGTAAAGGATTACGGCGGCCGCCTGGCCGTGGACCATCTGAGTTTTACGGTGGAAGACGGTCAGATCTACGGCTTCCTGGGACCAAACGGCGCGGGAAAGTCAACCACCATGAACATCATGACGGGTTATCTGGGCGCCACGGAGGGGGAAGTCCTCATAGACGGCCACAATATACTGGATGAACCGGGGGAAGCAAAAAAACGCATGGGCTACCTTCCTGAAGTACCGCCCCTTTATCTGGATATGACTGTAAGGGAATATTTGGAATTTGCTGCGAAACTAAAAAAAATTCCAAAAGACAAACGGGAAGAGTCCATTCAGGAGGTTATGGAACTGGTAAAGATCACGGACGTACAGGGACGCCTGATCAAGAACCTCTCCAAGGGCTACAGGCAGAGAGTGGGGATGGCCCAGGCCATTCTGGGGAAACCGGATGTGATCATACTGGATGAACCCACCGTGGGACTGGATCCCAAGCAGATCATTGAGATCCGGGATATGATCCGCGACCTGGGGAAAAAGCACACGGTCATCCTCAGCTCCCACATTCTTTCGGAAGTCAGCGCTGTCTGTGACCATATTATGATCATCTCCCGGGGAAAGCTGATCGCCAGCGACACTCCGGAAAATCTGGAGCAACGGCTGGAGGGCTCAGCCGCACTGGAGCTGGATGTAAAGGGTGATGCGGATTCCATCCGCCGTGTTCTTAAGGATATCCCATCCGTATCGATAGGCGCAGTGTCCCAGGAGGAGGGAAACCCTGTCTGCCGCCTGAACCTTCAGATCGGAACCAATGCCGGGAATGCGTCCGCAGATGCGTCCATGGATGCGTCCATGGATGTGCGGGAACAGCTCTTCTATGCCTTTGCCGAAAACCGCATGCCCATCCTGTCCATGAGCGCATCTAAGGCGTCCCTGGAGGAGGTGTTCCTGGAACTGACAGAAGGAACACTGACGGAGAGCCAAGATCCAGGTTACGAAACTAATTATTCAGAAGACGAAACCAATGATCCAGGCACCGGATCCTCCCTTGACCGGGCTATGGATTCCCCAACACAGGAAAAGGAGGACGAAACCCATGAGAGCGATCTATGAACGTGAACTGAAATCCTATTTCTATTCCATGACAGGTTATGTGTTCATTGCGTTCCTGACCATGTTTATGGGCATTTACTTCATGGTATATAACATGATAAACGGATACCCCTACTTTTCATACACACTGAACTCCACCCTGATGATACTCATGATCGCGGTCCCCATCCTCACCATGCGCAGCATGGCCGATGAACGGCGCTCCCGCACTGATCAGATGCTTCTCACATCCCCGGTATCCCTGTGGGGGATCATTATGGGGAAATACCTGTCCATGATCACCATATTCGCGGTTCCTATGGCCATTGCCTGCCTCTGCCCGCTGATCATCAAGGCCAACGGGACCGCCTATCTGGCTGAGGACTACGCCTCTATTCTGGCATTTTTCCTCTTGGGCTGCGTGTACATCGCCATCGGGCTGTTTATCTCCTCCCTTACCGAGAGCCAGCTCATTGCGGCGGCCGGGACCTTTGGCATCCTTCTCCTCCTGATCCTGTGGCCCGGGCTTTTAAGCTTCATGCCCACCACTGCCCTTGGCTCCCTGGCCGGGCTGCTGATCCTCTGGAGCCTGGTCTGCTTTGTCATGTACCGCCTCACAAGCCATGTGCCCCTGGCCCTTGGTCTGGAAGCCCTGGGCGTTATGGGCCTGGCAGGCACTTACCTGGTGAAACAAAGCCTGTTAGAGCATGCCCTCACGGACATCCTGGGAAAGATCGTGCTAACCGATGTATTTAACAATATCGCCGGCACCCATATACTGGATATCGGGGGCCTGGTATACTATGTCAGCGCTGCCGCTATCCTTCTTTTTCTCACGGTCCAGTCCACACAAAAACGCAGATGGAGTTGACATAACAGGATTCACCATATCAAGGAGGAAAACATGACAAGGAAATTAAAAAAGGGCAGCTATATGGCGCTGTTTACCATTGTGGTCATTGCTGCCATTATCATAGCCAACTTAATCATAGGGAAGATCCCGGCCAAATACAGGAAATGGGATTTAAGCACTAACCAGATCCTTACCCTGGGAGACACCACAAAGGATATCCTGTCTAAGCTTGACAAGGATGTTACCATCCACATCATAGCCAGTCCGGACTCGGTGGATGAAAGGATCAGATCCTTTGTCAGCCTGTACGCTGACCAGTCTCCCCACATCCGTGTGGTGGAGGACGACCCTGTCCTGCACCCGGATGTGCTGACCACCCTGGATGCCCAGCCGGGCCAGGTGCTGGTGGCCTGCGAAGAGACAGGCAAGAAGACAGCCGTCTCATTTAATGATATCATCCAGATCGACCTCATGGCCTACTATCAGTACCAGCAGATCAAGGAAACCGCCTTTGACGGAGAAGGGCAGATCACAAGCGCTGTAAGCTATGTGACCAACGACAATGAGACTGCGGTGTACACACTCACCGGACACCAGGAATCCGCTCTGTCAGCCACGGTAAAGGATGCCCTGGAAAAGTCCGGCATGATACTGTCGGATCTGAACCTGATGACGGACAGCACGATCCCGCAGGACTGCGGCCTGCTGATCATCAACAATCCCCAGACGGATATAATCCAGGATGAAACAACCGCCCTCACAGATTATCTGAAAAATGGCGGTCATCTGCTGCTCCTGTCAGGAGTGACCCAGAATCGCCTTGCCAACCTGTCCGGCTTGTGTTCACAGTATGGAATGGATATAAAGAACGGGTTTGTGGCAGACTCGGCCCCCCGGCATTTTTACAACAACAATCCATTCTATGTAATCCCTGAATATGACTTTTCCAGCGGATTGTTAAGCGGGGTGGACTCCAAACAGGCTGCCCTGGCAATTCAGCCCTCAGGCATGACCATTCAGGAAGACCTGAGGGACGGCCTGACCGTAACCCCCTTCCTGACCACTTCGGATTCCGGCATATTGGTTGACCCTGCCACACAGGAAAAGACAGAGGGCACCTACGTCCTGGCCGCAGCCGCTGTGGAAACCGTCAATGAGGAGGAGAATACGGCGTCTGTGTTCACTGTGATCGCAGCGCCTGAACTGATCTCAGACGACATACTTACCAGTTTTCAAAATATTACCAATCTGACCATATTCATGAACGCGGTTTCCTACAAAATGCCGGGAGTGACCACCCTGTCCATTCCAAGCAAGAGTCTGGATATTACCTATAATATGATAACATCGGGCGGGTTATGGAGCGCATTGTTTATCATTGTGATTCCCGTGGTATTCCTGATCACCGGATTTGTGGTCTGGATGAAACGCCGCAAACTGTAAGGAGGATCAGCATATGAAGAAAAAGACAAACGCCCTTGTGCCGGCTGCCGCCATCCTGGTTCTGCTCTGCGCCGCCTATGGCCTGATCACCTGGCAGCAGAAGAAAAGCGGTGAGAGCAGCCAACGCCGGGAGGAGGAACAGATCTATATGACAGACATCGAAGGGATTTCCTCCCTGTCGTGGGAAAAGGACGGGCAGGGTCTGTCCTTTGAAAAGGAGGGCGACACATGGTACTATCAGACAGACAGAGACTGCCCCATCCGCCAGTATACCCTGTCCACACTGGCGGATACCCTGTCTAAGCTCAGGGCCGAACGGCGCCTGGACACTCCGGACAGCCTGGCTTCCTACGGGCTTGATACACCGTCTGTCCGGTTTGAGACCCGGTCAAAAGACGGCACTGCCCGGACCATCCTGGTGGGCAGCCAGGTTGCCGGCACCGGGGATACGGCCTCCGGTTACGCAAGCACGGCCGCGGAATACTACGCCTGCGTGGAAGGCAGCGATCAGGTATATACCATTGGGAACTATCTGACAGATACTGCGGGAAAAGGGCTTTACGACTTTGTGGAAACAGAATCCCTCCCCTATGTGACCGGTGCTGATATCAGGGAGATCACGGTTACAAAGGAAGGGAAGACATCACATTTTCTAAAGAAGACCATTGACGGCGAGGATAATATCGCCTGGTACAAAGATTCCGCGGACCGGGAGGAAAACCGCCTGCCTGACAATGCTGCCCTCAATAATCTGGCCCAGGCCATCGGCGGCCTGTCCATCCAGTCGTGTACCACCTACAAGGCCACGGATGAGGAGCTGGGCAGCTTCGGCCTGTCCGCCCCGGTCATGACCCTGTCCTGGACCTATGAAAAGGGCGAAGATTCAGGCACCGTCACCCTTGCCATCGGCAGTCCCGATGATGAGGGAACCGGCTATTACACCAGAAAGGATGACTCCAGGGCCATTAACCTGATCTCCAAAGAAGCAGCGGAAAAATGCCTCAATGCGGTTTTTCCGGAATAAACGTCACCCAAGGAACAGGGCGCATCAGCAGTCAGCTGCTTATGCGCCCTCTCTGCGCCCGCCGTCATACCTGTCGTGGAGCACAAAATGATTTTTCTGGAAGTCCAGGATTCCCTCGTTCCGCATCTTGCTCAGTTCACTGGACATGGCGCTGCGGTCCACGCAAAGATACTCCGCCAGCTCCTGCCGGTTATGGGGAATGTCAAAATCCCGTCCGCCTCTTGCAACAGCCTGCTCGGACAGGTAGGACAAAAGCTTTTCCCTGGTAGTTTTCCTGCACACATGTTCCAGCTTATTCTCCAGTTTTACATTGTGCTCCGATACCAGGCGGAGCATATTATGGATAAACCTGGTGTGGAACTCACAGGCCAGGGAGCAGAAGGTGATCATCCTCTGATAATTGAGGAACAGCACCTCACAGGCTCCCTCTGTTATCACACTCACCGGAAGCACCGGGGTCCTGGCACAGGAGTAGGACTCGCCGAACAGCTCCCCCTCTTTGATATGGTAGATCAGCTCCTGGCGTCCCCAGAAGTTCTCCTGCATGACCTGGGCCCTGCCCCTTAACAGGATCATCACTTTATTCACAGATTCACCCATTCGGAAAATATATTCGCTGTCCTCATAAGCGATCTGCTCCGCGGCACAGCACTTTAAAAGCGTGTAAAGCTCGTCATCATTAATCCCATAGAATAGCGGAGATTTTTTCACAAGGTGAAGATATTCCTCCATTCCGCCCCCTCTTTCTGTTGTTTTTACAACTAGCATGATGTAAATATTATATAATCCCTCTTAAAAATCGTCAAGAGGTGTTTTTTTCTAGTACTGACAATGGTCCGGCGAATGATAAAAGGACAAAGCAGCCGCCTGTCCTGAGGACAGCGTTTTTGGAAGCTTTGCCCTTTTCTTCTGTCAGTTGCCCTGCCGTCAACCGGCCAGCTGCTGTCTGTAGATTTCGATCACCTGCTTCATGGCTTCCTGTCCCGGGGCTCCGATGGTGACGCGTTTTTCTACACAGGTCTTCATGCTGATGGCCTCGTACACGTCCTCCTCAAATACCGGGCTGATCTGCCTGTATTCCTCCAGGGAAAGGTCGTCCAGCGCAATCCCCTTCCCAATACACAACAGCACCAGCTGGCCCACGATCCCATGGGCGTCACGGAAGGGGACCCCCTTGTTGACCAGGTAGTCGGCCGCATCCGTGGCATTGGTAAAGCCATTCTTGGCACTGGCCTCCATCACATCCTTGCGAAAGGACATGGAGGAGATCATGCCTGTGAACAGCGCCAGGCAGCCCTTGGCCGTGTCAATGGCATCAAAAGTCAGTTCCTTGTCCTCCTGCATGTCCTTGTTGTAGGCAAGGGGGATCCCCTTCATGGTGGTCAGAAGGGATACCAGGGCACCGTAGACGCGGCCGCTCTTGCCGCGGATCAACTCTGCAATGTCGGGATTCTTTTTTTGGGGCATGATGGAACTGCCCGTGCTGTAGGAGTCATCGATCTCCACAAAACGGTATTCGTTGGTGTTCCATATAATGATCTCCTCGCAGAACCGGCTCAGGTGCATGGCGATGGTGGACAGGGCGCTTAACAGTTCGATCAGATAGTCCCTGTCAGCCACGGAATCCATGGAATTGAGGGTGGGGCCGTCAAAGCCCAAAAGGGCTGCCGTGTATTCCCGGTCCAAAGGATAGGTGGTGCCTGCCAGCGCTCCGGAACCCAGAGGACAGTAGTTCATCCTCTTACGGATGTCCTGCAGCCTTGAGCGGTCTCTGGAAAACATCTCAAAGTATGCTCCCATGTGATGGGCCAGGGTGATGGGCTGGGCCTTTTGCAGATGGGTGAAGCCCGGCATAAAGGTATCTGTATTGGCCTCCATGATAACCAGCAGCTCCTTTAACAATTCCTTTACCAGTTTTTCTATCTCATCAATCTCATCCCTGGTGTAGAGTTTCATATCCAGGGCTACCTGGTCATTGCGGCTGCGCCCTGTGTGAAGGCGCTTTCCCGCTTCCCCGATACGCTCTGTCAGAGTCCCCTCCACAAAAGAGTGGATATCCTCATATCCGGAATCGGATGATATGGTCAATGCTCCGCTGTCCAGGTCAGACAGAATGCTTTCCAATCCGCGGATAATATCATCTCTGTCCTCTGTTGACAGGATCCCCTGCTTTTCCAGCATTTTCACATGTGCAATGCTTCCCTCTATGTCCTGATGATAAAATTTCTGGTCAAAGGACAGGGATTCGTTGAAATTGTGCACCAGTTGATCTGTTTCCTTGGTAAAACGTCCTCCCCATAATTTCATGGCTTTTATCTCCTCACTTTGTTGGATTTCTTATCTTTTTGATTCTTTTTAAAACAGCCTGCCAGTACAATACAGCCCAGAATTGCAGCCGATGCCCCTGTTATCCATGCGCCTGTGCGAAGCCCCTCCGGCTCATAGGTCATAGAAATCTCATGGGTGCCCTGGCTTAGGTCCACGGCCAGGAAGGTGTCAAAGAGTTTTCTGGGCGTTACCGGCACACCGTCCACCAGGATACTCCAGCCCTTATCATATGGGACGCTGGTGTACATCACCCCCGGCTGGCTGGCTGTAACAGTGCCTTTAAGCTTTGTATCAGCCCAGCTTGTAAGGGTGATAGGGTTTGCATTCATGATCTCATAAACAGACTTAAGGGCCTGGGTATCAAAACGCCACACCTCTGCCTGAAGGGTGGGATTCCCGTCATCCCTGGATTCCAGGTTTACTTCCTGTCCCTTTGTAACACAGCCCAGTTCCAGGAAATATCCCCGGTCCACATTGTCAAAGCTTTCTGAATGCTCGCCTATTACAACAGAGACTTCCTTCACCTTTTTGTTGGTCACATATACGTAATAATCCCCGGTCTCCTGGGCTGTGAAGGAAAGCTTCTTTCCCTCTGTCACACTCTCATTGGGAACAAGCACGTGGCCGGTACCCAGCACATCGCACAGATCATTCTGCACCAGCGCCGGATTCCCTGAATCAATGATCCAGTTTTCCTCCACATCCTTTGGCAGCATAAAGGCCACAGGAAGGGTATATCTGTTTTTATAAAGCCACACACCGCCCTTTCGCGCTTCCTGGTCCATGGGGCTGGATGCAGGCTGCTGGTCGGGATACAGGCCGTAAAGTACGGAGAACAGGCTGTCCACCAGGGGTGTGCTTCCCGTGATGCTGTAGGCATTGGTAGAGCTCTCGCATCCGAGAAGACGGAAAAAGTCTGAAAGGGATGCATTGGCAGTGGAAGAGAACAGGGATACGGAGGGGAAATTCATCCAGGCTCCGTCATTCTTGGTCTTCCTGTCGGATTTCTCCACCCGGTAAAAGGTATCCGGCTTCAGGTTCCACACCAGTTCCTCCACATCCTTATTATCCTTTACATAAGCGGTCCTGCTGGTGGTGGGGACGCTGGTGACCGCCGTATTCACAGCCGCCTCAACGGCAACCACTGCAAGGGCTGTCAGTATGATGGCGTCCAGGCTCCATCTGCCCTTTTTATACTGGTAGATCAGCCCTGCATAGGCTGCAATAAACAAAACCGCCACATAGAACACGGAAAAGTGGAACTGCTCTGAATTGTCCACCAGCTTTTCAGCCAGCAGCACAAATATGACAGCTCCCCAGAAGGCCAGGCATATGTGCTTCCAGGAGGTTTCCTTCAGGTGGATGTACGCCTGATAACACATGAACAGCATCAGGGCAATGTAGATAAAGGACTGCCTGCAGGGAAGGCTGTTGGGATAGTGGAATCCATGCCATATAAAGTTCAGCACATTGGTGGAAAAGCTGGCGTAAAACAGCAGCAAAAGGCTGCAGTACACTGCCTTTTCCCTGAAAGCGACCTTCCTGCTTCCCAGATAGAGGAGGAAGAACATCAGCACGGCCACGCCGCAATATATATTGGGCCAGTGGTCCAGCCCGATCTCCGTCCCCACGTTCCCGATATGGCGGGCAACCATGTCAAAGATGGAGAAGTAGGAGGAAACCGTCTTGGGGAAATCAAAGTCCCCGGAAGCCGTTGCCTGCAGCGCATAGATCTCCGGCAGCAGCACCACTGCGGCCAGCCCTCCTGCCAGCAGGGAATACACCGCAAAGCGCAGGCAGGTCTTCACAAACGCCCACAGTCCCCCCGGCGGGTTGATGATCATCTGGGCAATGACATAGATGACCATAAAAATACATATCATAATAGATATATAGTAATTGGAAAGAATGGAGAGCCCCAGGGTAATGCAGTATAAAAGGCCGCTCTTTCCCTTTACCAGTGCCTCCAGACCCAGAAGGATCAGCGGAAACAGCAGGATGCAGTCCAGCCACATGATATTCCAGCTGTAGGCAGCCATGTAGCCGCTGAGCGCATAAAAGATGCCAAAAAGCCCCACGCCGAAGTCCCTTGTGCCAAAATGCTTTTTCAGATACCATGCAAAGCTCAGTCCCGACAGTCCGATCTTAAGCACGATCATCAGTGTCATAAACTCAATAATAAACTGCTTGGGACAGAGGATCAAAAGCCAGTTGACCGGGCTTGCCAGATAATAGGCATAAAGGGCGGAAAAATTCACTCCCATGCCGATATCCCAGCTGTACAGCAGGTTTCCCCCGTGGGTCAGCTTGTACTGAAACTCGGAAAAAAACGGGGCATACTGGTGATACATATCTGTCCTTAAAAAGCTTTCCTCCCCAAAGGGGAAGATGCCTCTCTGGGCAAATATGATGATCATTACAATAACCGGCACAAAAAAGGCCGCCACCAGTCCATCGGAAGGTTTCAGCAGCCGCAGTGTCCTCTTAGGCCTGCCGGATTCCGCCCATTCCCGTTTCCGTTCCCATCGCTGGTTCCTCAAGGTTCTTTCTTCCTGTCCATCTCTTTCTTCTGTCTCTTCTCTTTCATCCCCTTCGTCCCCTTCATCCCACCGGGGATCTGTCTCAAAATCCTCCGGCAGGATTTCCTGGGAAGGGGGCTGTTCATCAAAATACATCTCTTCTTCACCGGAAGCTTCTTTGGGCATGATCTGTACTCCAATCTCATCCTCCTCGGAAAAGGCATACTCTTTCCATGCTTCTTCCTGGGGGCTGTTTCTCTTCTGTTCCTTTGCGGAGTCCTCCTCCGCCTGTTTCTTATGTGTCCTATGTTCCGTTTCCGGCACTTTATCCTGCATGGGCGGTTCCGGCTGCACAAGCTTCAGAACTGCATCCAGTTCCTGTTCAACCCGTTCGATTTCTTCACGTTCCATTACAGTCACCTTTCTCTACTCAGGCTTATTCTTTTTTAAATATCCACAGCTTGCTGAACACATAGTTCAGGACCATGTTGATCACAGAAGATGTGAACTTACAGAACAGCTCATATATAAATCCCCTGTCTCCCCCCAGTCTGACCATGACCACCATAAGGACCCATGTGACCACGCCTGAAAAAGCCCGGGCTGCCACAAATGTCCCCACTTCCCTGGCAAGGTAGGAGGGACGCATGTTATAGTTGCGGAATACGATCAGCTTGTTCACCACATAGGCAAACAAAACAGCTGCCAGCCAGGACAATGCCTGGGACACCCCCACTCCTACATCCACGTTTCTTAAAACCGTGTATACGGCAAAGTCCACCGCCGTGGTCAATACACCGCAGATCAGGTAGCTCACAGTCTCGTAATTCACGCATTTTTCCCATATTTTACGCAGCATTTCTTACTCCTGGTTCTTTTTCATTCAAGTACGCCTTCTATTATATGGTAGAGGGGTTGAATTGTAAAGGGGAATAGATGTCATAAAACCTGAAGGAAACGGCGCTTTCCCCTGTATCCTCTATTCATTATATAGAAAGTCTTCGGCGCCGTCCGTATAGTGGAGCCCGCCGTCCTGGGTGATGAACACGCCGTAGATTCCTTCCATGGACTCGATCAGTTCCCTGCCCTTTTCCAGTCCCAAAGCAAAACAGGTGGTGCTCAGTCCGTCCCCGTCTATGGACCTGGGTGAAATAATGGAGACCTGGACCAGGCCGTTCTCATAGGGATAGCCGGTCCGCGGATCCAGGATATGGTGGTAGTTGACCCCATCCTGGATAAAGTGGCGCTCATAGACACCGGAGGATACAACAGACATTCCCGTGATCTTCAGGGCAGCCACGGTCTCCGTGTGGGTGGCATAGGGTTTTTGAAGACCGATCTTAAAGGGCCTTCCCCCTGGAAGCCCTCCCACGCACAGGATGTTTCCGCCCAGGTTGATTACAGCGCTTTTTACACCATTTTCTTCCAAATAGGCCTTCATCTCATCTGCAATATAGCCTTTGGCTATGGCTCCCAGGTCTATGGTGGTGTCATCATTTAAAAAGGTGACCTGATCCCCCTCCAAAAGGATACTCTGGTATCCTACCTTGGGAAGGTCCTTTTGGATCTCCTTTGCAGCAGGGACCCGTGGATCTTTTGCGGTAAAATCCCACAGAGAACTTAAGGGTTCAATGGTAATATCAAACGCACCCCCTGAGATACGGCTGTACTCCAGCCCCTTGGCAAGGACCCTGGCCGTCTTTTCCGAAACCGTAAACACCCGGTCCCCGGGCTGCCTGTGGTTCATCCTGTATATCTCGCTTCCCTCCATGGTCTTGCTTAAAAGCTTTTCATAGTCGGAGCAAAGCTGGATGCAGCCGTCCAACAGCTTTTCATCCTGGGTATCATATAAGGTAACGGTTATGAATGTGTTTAACAAAAAAGACGACCGACTGACAGGATCTGCGTTCTTTCTGCTGCATCCTGCCAGCCAAGCCGTACCTATTAATATAAGGGAACACACCCATGCAATTGTTTTTAATCCTGTATTTTTCATGTTTTACATTCTATCACTGTGATGTGTATTAGTCAAGATGAGGGTCGGTCTGCTCTATGAACTCGGCCTGGACAGCGTCCTGGATCCTCTTAAGGAGCTCAGGCGCTTTTCCGCCCACCGGCTTTTTGTCCACCTCGCTGGCAGACAAGCAGAACTTGGTGGAGGAGGTGACCAGGACCTCATCGGCGTGCATCAGTTCTTTAAGGGTATAGGGAGTCTCGCTTACAGGAATCCCTAATTTTTTACAGTTATTGATCAGATGGGCCCTTGCAATGCCGGGAAGGATCAGGTTATCCGCGGGAGCCGTGTACAGGATTCCTTCCTTTAAAATGTGGCAGTTGCTGTGGGCACATTCCGTCACACGGTCCCCCCTGTGGAAAATAGCTTCCTTACATCCCGCCTCGCTGGCTTTCTGGGCAGCCATGACACTGGGGATCAGGTTCAGGGTCTTTATATTACAATGGAAGAAACGGGTATCCTCCACGGTGATCAGCTTGATCTTCTCAGTGAGTTCCGGGGAGGGAAGGGGTTTTAACATGACCCAGAGGTTAGCCGGAGCGTCTGCGGGAAATTCATGGGTGCGCATAGCCGTCCCCCTTGTAACCTGATAATATACAAACAGGTCGCCGGTGTCCATCTCCCTAACCAGATCCTTTAACAGTGTTTTCAGTTCTTCCTTGGTGCAGGGCATCTGTATCCGTAAAAGGCCCGCGCTGTTAAAAAAGCGGTCCACATGCTCGTCAAGGGCAAATATGTTGTAATTGCGGCAGGGGCCTGCGTCATACACCCCGTCTCCGAACCAGCATACCCGGTCGTTCATGGGTATGGTCATCTTATGGATCTCATCATATGTTCCATTGTAATACCCCAGTGTCTTCATTGCATTCTGATCTCCTTTTCCTCATATACGCACGCTCTACAGCTCAGGAATAGCTGAGTACACGTTCTTGATCTCCTTTAATACAAAATGGGTCCTGGTGGCCGAGACACCGGGAAGGCTTTTGATGGTCCTGTGTATGCTCTCCAGCTCGTCTGATGAGGCACAGGTGATCTTGATCACAAAATCATAATCCCCTGTGAGATAATAGCAGTCCAGGATGTTGGGATGGCCCATGATCACTTCGGTAAAAGAATCGTGAAACCTTGGATGTTCCAGGCTGATCTCCATCAGAGCCGTCACATCATTGCCAAGGGCTTTGGAATCCACCCTCACCGTATATCCCTTGATGATCCCGGCCTCCTCCATCTTCTTAATGCGGTCCAGCACAGCTGACACGGATAAATGAATGGCCTTGCTGATATCCGATGCTGTCTCCCGTCCATTTTCTTTCAGTATATTCAATATTTTGTAGTCGATCTTATCCATGATGACCCCCTGCTGTTTTCCTTTTCAAATTCGTTGTTCTGATATATACTGATATAATAACACAAAAATTCCAGGAGTTGTATATGAATCTTTCTTATTTAAAATATGCTGTTGAAGTGGAAAAAACAGGGTCCATCACAAAGGCGGCCCAAAACTTCTATATGAACCAGCCTCACCTGAGCAAGATCATACGGGAGCTGGAGAGGGATCTGGGCTGTCCCATCTTTGACCGCACCAGCCGCGGGATGGTTCCCACCAAACGGGGGGAAGAGTTTTTGCGCTACGCCAAAGCCATCCTGGTCCAGGAGGAGCAGATCGAATCCCTGTGCGTCAAGAACAGCGAGCGCACCCTGGAGATCAGTCTGAGTGTGCCCAGGGCCACCTATATTTCCTATGCGTTTACAGACTACTTAAAGGACATGCGTTCATTCCCCTCCGTGAGCCTTGGCTACAAGGAGACCAATTCCCGGGATACCATACGCGGCGTGTCCTCCAAAAGCTTTGACCTGGGGATCATACGGTGTCAGGCCCTCTACGAATCCTATTACATGAAAATGCTCCAGGATGAGAACCTGGACTGGAAGGAGCTGTGGGAGTTTTCCTGCAATGTACTCATGTCCGCCGGCCACCCGCTGGCTGACAGGGAACATCTTACCTATCTGGACTTTGCCGACTGCATGGAGGTGGTCCAGGGTGATATACAAAATCCCTCCTTTACCTTTGAAACACAAGATGCCTCTGCCACAGGAGGAAATTCACGTAAAACCATTTCCATCTATGACAGAGGCAGCCAGTTTGAAATATTGCGGCAGATTCCGGGCACTTACATGTGGACCTCCCCTGTTCCCTACAGCTGTCTGGAGGCCACGGGCCTGATCCAAAAGCCCTGCAGCTATCCGGGCAACGTACACAAGGACCTGCTTATTTACAGGAGCGGATACCGTTTTTCCAGGGATGAGAACGAATTTCTTCACTGCCTGGCACGTATGATCAGCCGCCTGTCCGTACAGTAGCCCGGTGGTCACGCCGTGACCATGCTCTTGGCCTGCCGGTTTGTGTACCTGTGCCGTACAGTACTCAGCCTTTTGTTTTTGCCCCTGACTGCCAGTAAGGCGAAACCTGGTCCAGAGGCATTTCCACCAGCCCCAGTCCCTTCACGTAGCCGTAGACCACAAAGCCCCGTTTGCACCAGAAGGTGCATTCCAGGCACGGGCTTTCATCACAATAGGAAAATGCATCCTCGTCCGCCAGGGCAAACACGCAGGGCGGACGCTTTCCGGGCATGATGTATTTCATATAACCTCCGGTAAATGTTCTCAGATAGAGCCACTCCAACTCATAGCCCTTTTCCATGTGAAAGAATACCTGGACCGCATTGTCATTATAGCCGCCCACGATCCGGTAGCTCATGGAGCCGGCGCTGCCCAGGTCCCGGCTGGAGACAGGGACCAATACCTCCATCTCCTCACCGCAGCAGCTGATCCCGGACTCTGTTTCCGCCCAGCCCGTGCGCTGGCAGATGCTGCCGCAGACCTCACAGCGGTAGAATATGACCTTGGGGCACTGGACAGAAGGTTTTCTGGCAGCCCTGCTCCTTCTGGGGCCAAACACCTGCTCCTTCACCATCTCACCCCCTCTGTTTTAAGTCTTCCAGCAGCAGATATTTCTTTACCTTCCCGCTCCCTGTTCTCGGTATTCTGCCGATCAATTCCAAACGTTCCGGCCAAAAACGCTTGGGGACGTGTTTTTCCTTCATATAGGCCAGCATCTGCCCCAGATCCGGCGGCTCCCCCTCCCCGGGCACCACATAGGCGCAGATCCGCTCCCCCAGCCGCTCATCCGGCATTCCGATCACAGCATGGTCCGCCACGCCGGGACATCCCTCTATGGCGTCATTAATATAATTGGAGTTCAGGTTCTCCCCGCCCCTTACGATCATATCCTTTTTTCTTCCCACAATGCGTATGCAGCCGTCATCATCCATGACACAGAGATCGCCGCTGAAAAACCATCCGTCATCCTTTAAAACCCGGTCCGTTTCCTCCCGGTCCTTCAGATATCCCACAAACACATTGGGACCTCTGGATATCTCCTCGCCAATGGTCCCCGGCTTTACATCCCTTCCCTGCTCATCCACCACCCGCACCTCGATCCCCTTCAGCGGGCGTCCTGCCGTACTTTTTTTAAGGGCGGGCGCCTCCTGGGGCCTGACAAACACATGGGGCACGCTCTCCGTGGATCCGTACACCTCGCACAGACGTATGTCAAAGGCCGCGGCCCTTTTCACCATATTCTCCGGTACGGGCGCGCCGCCGCAAAGGTAAAACTTCAGGGTTTTGACCCTTCCCCCCTGCTGTTCCAGGCAGTTTAGGATATCGTAGATGAATGGAGTGGATCCCATGGAATAGGTACACCCTTCCCGGTTCATAAGCTCTATGGCCTCAGGACATTTAAACCTTTGCTGAAGCACTACCTTCGCCCCCAAAAGCATGGGGGCGATGATGCCGTGGTGAAAACCGGTGGCATGGTTTAGGGGCGCCGGCATGAACATGATATCCGTTTCATCCAGGCCAAGCTCCCTGTTAAACTGTTCCTCACTGAATATAATATTGCTGTGGGTCAGCATCACGCCCTTATTATTACCCGTGGTACCCGAAGTGCCCAGGATCAGGGCCACGTCCAGGCCGTCCATCCGGCCGTACTCCCGGGGCGGAAGGGGCGGGTACGTTTTTAGGATTTCACCGTACGTGGTAAACCCGCCTTTTACCGGTCCCAGAGAATCCAGGAATACCGCATGTTTTAAAGTCCTTATCTCTTCCCTTACGGACTGAAACCTTGCCTCATAATCCTTGCCGCGAAACCAGGCAGTGCCGAAAAAGATCTTTGTATCGGCTTTGTTCATGGCGTGGATCAGGTCCGGTTCCTCATAGCACATGGCAATGGGGTGCATTACGGCGCCGGCCTTCATGCATCCAAAGGCAATGACAATGAACTCGCTCCACACGGGCACCTGGAAGGATACGCAGTCCCCGGTCTCCACTCCCATGTCCCTTAAGTAGGCAGCCACTTTGGAGGACAGGATATCCATCTCCCTGTAGGTACAGCGGTTTCCCCTGTCGTCCACCACATATTCCCTGTCCGGGAACCGCTCCGTGATCTGGACAAAGCGGTCCAACAGGGTTTCATGGCTCCAGTATCCCTCTTTCAGGTAATGCTCCATCTGCTTTTGGTCTGTCTTCATTCCATCCATCGCGATCCTCAGGCCTGCTTCCTGGCTTTTAACTCCTTGGTCAGGGCAGGGACTATCTCAAACAGATCTCCTACCAGACAGTAATCCGCCACCTCAAATATGGGGGCTGAGGCATCCTTGTTAATGGCCACTATGGTTCCTGACTCGCTCATGCCTGCCACATGCTGCACTGCCCCGGAGATTCCGCAGGCAATGTACAGCTTGGGAGTCACAGTAGAGCCGGTCTGCCCCACCTGCCTGGACTGGGGCATCCACCCCGAATCCACCGCTGCCCTGGAACAGCCCACCGTGCCGCCTAAAAGGTCGGCCAGTTCCTTAAGGATGGCAAAGTTTTCCGAGTTCTTCATTCCGCGGCCGCCGGAAACGATCACATCCGCCTCCCCCACCGGGATGGTGCCGTCCGTACATGCCTGTATGAACTGGATCACCTGTGTGCGGATATGGTCCGCATGGATCTCCTCGCGGATGATCCTGGCCCGGCTCTCAGCCAGGGGAGCCGGTTTTTTAAATGCCCCGGGCCTTACGGTCCCCATCTGCGGGCGTGTCTCGCTGCAGAGGATCTGGGCGTACAGGTTTCCTCCAAAGGCAGGGCGCTCCCACACCACGTTCCCTGTATCTTCCACGCTGAGGGCCGTACAATCCGCAGTCAGCCCGGTGTGCAGGCTCACCGCCAGCTTGGAGCCCAGATCCCTTCCATTGACCGTTGCTCCCACCAGGATGGTGTTGGGATCATACTTTTTGCACAGCTCCAGGAAGGCATACCCGTATCCGTCCGCGGAATAATGGTCATACTCATCCCCCTGCACCACATAGATCTTATCCGCGCCGTAGATCCCCGCTGCCTGGACCGCGTTCTCCACCTCTTTGCCAATGACCACTGCACACAGCTGCTGTCCCAGACCTTCCGCCAGCTTCCTGCCCTGGCCCAAAAGCTCCAGTCCCACATTCTTGGGGGTTCCCTCAAAACATTCAATGAACACCCATACATCTTTATATTGTTCAAAACCCATGATTCTTCCCCCTTTCTACAATACCTTTGACTCTTCCAGGCAGTCGAGAAGCGATGCCGCCATGCTCTGGGGACCGCCTGCTATATATACCCCGTCAGCCGTGCGCTTGGGGGTAAAGGTTGCCTTAACCTTGGTGGGCGAACCCTTTAATCCTATTTTGGCAGTATCTATAATATCCTTCATATCCTCCAGGGTCAGCTCCGGTATCTCAGCCTTTAGGGATTCCAGCTTTCCTCTGATGGTGGCGTAACGCGGCTTATTCGTTTCCTTGGTGGCGGTGCACAGCACGGGAAGCTTTGCCTCGATCACCTCCACGCCCTCTTCCACCTGGCGTTTTGCGATCACCTTGTCCCCCTGGATCTCCATGGAGACAATATAGGTAAGACGGATCATCCCCAGATGCTCCGCAATGCTGGGAGCTGTCTGGCCCGTATCCCCGTCAATGGCCTGCTTTCCTCCCAGTACCACATCAAAGGGTCCCAGATGCCGGATGGCGCTGGACAATATATAGCTGGTGGCATAGGTATCGGAGCCCCCAAAGGCCCTGTCCGTGATAAGATACGCCCTGTCAGCGCCCATGGAAAGGGCTTCCCTCAGTACGGCTTTGGCCTGAGGCGGCCCCATGGAAAGTACGGTCACTTCTCCGCCGTATGTATCCTTTAGCTGAAGCGCCGTCTCCACCGCATTTCTGTCAAAGGGATTTAAAATGCTGGGAACGCCGGTACGTATCAATGTATTTTTTACCGGATCGATCTTAATCTCTGTTGTATCCGGAACCTGTTTTACACATACAACAATCTTCATCGTGAACCCCCTTCTTATTTGTATTCCTTGTTCAGGACATTTGCTATGGTCATGCGCTGGATCTGGTTGGTTCCCTCGAAAATCTGGAATACCTTTACGTCCCGCATCAGCTTCTCAACCGGATACTCTCTGCTGTAGCCGTATCCTCCAAATACCTGGACCGCATTGGAGGTGACCTCCTGGGCGCAGTCCGTCACAAAGGTCTTGGTGATGGAGCCTTCCTTCTGCACCAGATTTCCCGCATCCATCAGCTTCATGGTATTGTTCACAAGGCATCTGGACGCCTCCACCTTAATGGCCATGTCGGCCAGAAGTGCCTGGACCATCTGGAATTTGATAATAGGAGTGTTAAACTGTTTGCGCTCCTTTGCGTACTTTACGGCTTCATCCAGCGCCCTCTGCATAATGCCCACGGCCAGCGTTGCCACAAAGGCCCGGGAAAGGTTAAGTGCATTTAGAGCCAGCTTAAAGCCTGAGCCCTCCGGCCCCAGCATACGGCTCTTTGGCACTCTCACATTCTCAAAGATCAGATCCGTTGTGTTGGACAGCCTGAGCCCCATCTTGTCTTCATGGGCGCCCACGGAAACTCCCGGCGTATCCCTGTCAATGATAAAGGCGGAAATCCCCTTGTGTCCGGCTTCCGGATCGGTCTTAAAAAAGCCCACGTAAATATCGGACAGGGCTCCGTTGGTTATAAAGGTTTTGGTGGCGTTAAGTACGTACTCGTCACCGTCCGCCACAGCCGTTCCCCTGATGCCCGCAGGATCGGAACCTGCATTGGGTTCGGTCAGGGCAAAGCCCGCAAAGCTCCCCCTGTTTATAATATCCGCAAAGTACTGGGCCTGCTCCGGTGTTCCGGCCAGGATCACGTTGCGCAGGGCCACAAACGTGGTGACAAATGTGATCGCGTAACCGGCATCCACCTTTGCCAGCTCCTCAAAAATCATGGCCGTGGTCTCATAGCTCAGACCCGTTCCGCCGTACTGGGCCGGAATCTCCAGCATGTGGAGGCCCATCTTAAATCCCCAGTCAAACAATTCCCTGGGGCACTCGCCCTTCTCGTCCGCTTCCTGAACAAAAGGCTTGATCTCATGCTCTGCCATATCCCGTACCAGGGCGATCAGTTCTTTTTGTTCCTCGGTATACAGTAATGCCATTTTCTTTCCCCTTCCTTCTCGTTATAATGAGACATCTTCCCTATTCCGTTTCCCACACTGTTGGAATAAGAGGACAGGGCAGCCAGATCCGGCTGTTCATCCTGGCTGGCTGCCCTGCTCCCACGGGATCTTTTTGGCCACATCCCAGGGCCGTCCGGTTAGATCACATACTTGACCTGACCGCCGAACTTAACTGCACTCTTTGAAATGGTGATGCGCTGCACGGTGGGAGCGCCCTCTTCCAGCCACATGGCGCGGCAGTCCCGGTACATGCGCTCAACAGGCCCGTAAGGATTGTCCTCAAAGTATCCCACGCCGCCAAAGATCTCCAGCATCTCGTCACTTACCAGCCTTACGGTATCAATGCTGAACAGCTTACACATGGCAGCCTTTTCCTCAATGTACGGTCCCTCTGCCTCCACCTCGTAATCCCTGGCAAAATCATATACCATACAGCGCAGGGCATGGATATTCATCTGCATGTTGGCGATCTTCATCCTGAT
This sequence comes from Clostridium sp. FS41, assembly GCF_000954015.1. Lineage (NCBI taxonomy): Bacteria > Bacillati > Bacillota > Clostridia > Eubacteriales > Clostridiaceae > Clostridium > Clostridium sp. FS41. The sequence continues at coordinate 384,358 of NZ_JYHN01000061.1, read as the reverse complement.
CGCCTGACGTGTGATGATGGGTTTTCCAAAGGTTACACGGTCAGCCGCGTACTTTAAGGACATTTCCAGCATCCTCTGGGCCATTCCCAGGTTGCTGGCCGCTATATGGGCCCTGGAAACAGACAGGGAGTGAAGGGCGATCTCAAGTCCCTGTCCTTCCTTTCCCAACAGGTATTTCTTGTCAATGCGGCAGTCCGTAAACTTAAGATCCCCGTGTCCGGCTCCCCGGCATCCCATCATATGAGGCATATTAATGACCTCAAATCCGGGAGCATCCATGGGAACAAAGAAAGCGGATAAACGGTCGGCCTTGTCGGACTCCGGATTGGTCACTGCGATCACATAAGCAAACTCACAGCAGTCCGTGTGGGAGATCAGTGTCTTTTCCCCGTTCAGTATGTAACTGTCTCCGTCTCTTACCGCTGTGGTGTGCAGGTCGGCGCCGGTGCCGCCGGCTGCCTCGGTCAGGGCAAAACAGGTAAAGACCGACTTATCCTGGAATTTAGGCATATACTCCGCTTTCAGCTCTTCATTTCCATAATCATCCAGGATTCTCCAGTTCAGATCCATTGCATAGTGGAGATGCATCCTCATTCCGCCCGGGCCCCTGGAAAACTCCTCCTGGACCTGAAGGATCTCAAGTTCCGACAGCCCGTATCCGCCGTATTCCTCGGGCAGTGCACACCGGTATAGATCATTCTCAATGGCCAGGTCATAAAACTCCTGGGGAAACTTGTTGGTCACTTCCACTTCCTTCTGGATCTCTTCCAGCGGGCCTTCGGCAAGCGCCCGGATCTGCATCAGATAGTCCTGGAACTGCTGGGGTGATAATTTACTCATAGGGTGATTCCTCCTTGCTGTATTGTTTTATCAATTTTTTAACAATCTCTTGATGTTTCCATTATAATATAATCTGATCCACATATCCAATCGTCCTTTTCCTCACTTTTGTGCACAATCTATAGATTATGTCTATCATATCTTTTTTCTATTGTGCACTTCACCTTTATGTGTTATATTGTCTCCATCACAATGGGTAATATGATACATTTATCCCAATCCAAATCATAACAATTCAAAGGCAGGAGGTAATGATTCACATGAGACAGGAAATACTGGAGGGCATCAGGCGTCATGTCCAATCCCTGGAAGGGCTGGAGCATGTCCAGATCCTGGAAATCGCGCCGGGCCATGCCAAAATCGCTTGGGACGTTCATCCGTCCGCCCTGAATCTTTACGGCAATCTTCACGGCGGTTTGATCTTCGCCCTCTGTGACATGGCCGCAGGAATGGCCACCTATGCCTACGAGGTGTCCAACGTGACCCAGCAGGGCTGTATCCACTTTATCAAAAGCGTGAACTCCGGAAAACTGTATGTGCAGGCGGACGCGGTGCACAAGGGGAGCCGGACCGTCATCCACCACGTTGGGGTCACCACCCCGGAGGGAAAAGTGGTGGCGGACGCCACCTTTACCATGTTCCTCTTTGACCCGGTGTAGGTCCTGTCCCGGGACAGCTTACGCCAGGGTGGATACCCCGCCAAATTCCGGGCCTCTGTCCAGTACATGCTGGATATAATTCTTCACGGCCGGGGTCAGGTAATTGTTCTTGTGGTACACCATATAGACCAGTCTGGCTTCTGCCTCCAGCTTCACATCCAGGTGGACCAGGTTGTCAAACTGTTTTAAAAGCGGGGTGTCGGCCACAATGGCAACCACCTGGTTAATGGCGGCATATCCCCCAATGGTGGTTTCATCATAGCCATAGTGGGTGGCTTTCAGGTTATGCTTTCTCAGTTCCTTTTTTATGATCCTTCCCACAGGGCTGTTCTCCGGATAGGTGAGGATCTCATAGGGCTCCAGATCCTCCAGCTTCATGGGCTTGCCCTCAAAGGCAGCCAGAGGATGGGTACTATTGACAATGGCCGTGTACTCCTGGGACAGAATGGGGGTAAAGCACAGGTCCGTCTCCCCCTCCGACATGGAGCAGAATCCAACATCATACGCGTCCGAGCGGACCCCCTCCACAATGGCCGGGGTCATGCCGTTAAACACATTAAATTTGACCGTGGGATTGCACTCCTGCATGTAGCTGTTAATGGACCTGGGCAGAAAATCCCCGCAAAGGGTGGGGATGCAGGCCACATCGATCATACCTCCTATGGTTCCGGAATTTTCCTTTGCATTGTCGATCCCAACTTCCAGTTCAACCAGGGCCTTACACACATGGACGTAGAAGTCCCGCCCATACTTGGTCAGCTTCACTCCCCTCCCTTCCCGCTGAAACAGGTCAATGCCCAGATCCCGCTCCAGGGACAGGATGGAGGCGCTGAGGCTGGGCTGGGTGATGTAAAGCTCCTGGGCCGCCTTGGTATAGTGCTGTACTTCAGCCAGCTTGCGGAAATAATAAAGCTGTGAAAGGTTCATTACAAAATACCTCCTTTTTAAAGCGCCTTGAGGGCTTTTGCCCTGCCCATGTTCCGGCAGGGCAAAAACCCCTTTTTTCAGTTTCCTGCTTCAGAAAATCCCGGTCCGTAGCTGGGGGCTGTGACGCTTTCCGGCAGCGGCGGGCCGTCATAGCATTTGACAGCGCCGGCCTGCTCCAGGCATGTGATCTCCTCCCGGCTGTAACCGTATTCCTCCATCACCCTCCTGGTATCCGCCCCAATGGATCTGGATCTTACAAGGACAGGATCCCCCACGCTTTTCAGGCGGATGGGGCTGGTGGGCACGCTGACTTCCCCCAGGGAATCATAAGGGATCTTTCTCAGGATGTCGTTGTCATAGGCCTCCTGGTCATTTAAAATGTCGTCCATGGTAAAACATTTCTGGAATGGGATGTCGTTTTCCTTAAACGCCTTTTCCCAATAGGCAAAATCCTGTTTTTCAAAGGCCTCTTCCATCCACCGGATCATCTGCACATTGTTCCCTGTCTCGTTGAGCACCTCCAGGGTATCGTATTCCTTGTTTCCAATAAGATGGTCCAGCCCCATGACCCTCATGACCAGCTCAAAATATTTGTTGTAATGGCCAAAGCACATTAAAAACCAAATGCCGTCCCTGGATCGGTAACAGTTGTTGGTGGGACAGGGCACTTCTTTCCTTGAACGCGGATACTCTCCCCCCTGCTGCGAAACCGCCACGGCGCTGGACATGCCCCATACGGCGCAGTGGTACAGATTTACCACCACCTTATCTCCCACACCGCTTCTCAGCCTGCGCACCAGGGCTGCCAAGATCCCGGCCGTAAGGGCCACGGATGCGTTCCAGTCCCCAAAGGCCACAGGTACGTTGGCAGGCTCAAAGTGTTCCCCCTTTTGCGGAAAGGCCATGACCAGGCCGCCTCTGGAGGAATAGGAAGTGGCATCAAAGCCCTTGGAATCCTTCTCAGGCCCTCTCTCCCCATATCCCCGCATCTGTCCAAAGACAATGTGGGGGAACTTTTCACTCAGTGTCTCATAATCCAGCCCCAGCTTTTTAAGGGCCTTATCCCGGAAGCTGGTGACAACAATATCTGAATCCCCGATCAGCCGGTACACAAACTCCAGCCCCTGGGCGGTTTTTAAGTTTACGCTGAGCCATTGTTTATTCATGGAGCTTAGGTCATATGCCTGGTCGTCAAATTCCGTTTTGGATTTCATCCCCCAGCTGGCTCCCTGGGTGCGCTGCTCATCTCCTGTAAAGGGCTCGATCTTATATACCGTGGCCCCCATCTCTCCCAAAATACGCGGACAGGCAGGCGCCGCCACATAGGCGGTCAGGTCCACTACCTTGATTCCCTCTAATCCATTCATTGCAACACCTCATCCTCTTCTCTCTGTTTCTGCAGGTTAAACTGGTAATCCTTCCTGATCTTTTCCGGACCGCACAGGAGAAAATACAAAAGGATCCCGATCCCGATTCCCCATGCGCCTCCTTTTGCCACCATGACGCCCGACATCATACCGGCAATTCCCAAGTCTGTCTTATCCCCTGAAAGGGATACGGCGATCTGGGTGCACACATAGCCCTGGATCATTACCAGCACTGCCAGAACCGCACCGGACCCGGCCAGGGCCACCAGGTAAAGGGGATAACAGAACAGGCCCAGCACTGCCAGGATCATATTGGTTCCGTATCCGTCCCAGATGCTGTCCATGCCCTCCCGCCCTGAATTCTTATAGCGCTGGAAGGTGGAAACCGCATAGGGGGCGCTCATGGGACCGCCCAGAGGAGGGAACGGGGTAAGAAGCCCCAGAAACAGGTTTCTCAGTCCGCACACCACATTAGTCCTGTTTGTGTTGTAATCCACCAGCTCATCCTCGCGGGCGGCATCCATCCCCAGCTGCTTGACCGTAATAAAATCACCAAAGGCAATAATATAGGCCACAAAAGCAATGGGAAGCGCCTGAAGCCAGATCCTTAGGGGCGCAAAGCCGATAAAAAAGGGCGACATGGATCTGACTGCTCCTGCAAAATCAGGAACTGCCAGGACCTGGGAAAAACTGACGGAAGAATAATCGATCTCCCCGGTGACGGCTCCCACCAGAAGACAGACAAACACTCCGCAGGCAAATGCAAACCGGCCCATGATCTTAAACAGATGGATCCGGTTTGAATGTTTTTTAAAATAGGTACTGAACATGAAGTAAAACACCACCATGGAACCGGCAAAAATGGTAATAGGGTAAGTGTACAACCCTGCCCCTGCCTTAAACTGGCTAAAGGCCGCCGTGACAGCCGTCCCCATGACAATCCCTGATTTGATGGAGGGCGGCACCATACCGGTGATCTTCCTGGCGCCTCCGGTCACACCCAGCACAATAAAGATAACAGCCAATTCCAGCTGCAGGGCGCACATGGCCTGCATCCTTGGGATCCCTTCCCCATACCCGTTGAGATATACAATGACCAGGGCCAGGGCCGGAGTGATCCAGCCTCCCACCGTGGCGTCCCCCAACAGCCAGTGAAGACAGTAAGCCAGGCAGCTGAACACGATCACGGCCCACGCCTGACGGTCTTCAATCCCCAGTATCCCCACCAGGGTGGCAATGGCCGCCAGGGAGGTGACGCTGTTGCAAAGGCCGGTGATTGCCTCCGGCCCGGTAAAACGAAAATGGATCAAGGGCAGCCTGATCTTAAACATGCCGCATCCTATGTAAGGCTGCTCTTTTCCATATTCTCTTTTTAACACTGACATATGTAACCCTCCAGTCTGGTATCTGGCCGGGACGCCCCCCTCAGGGAGGCGTGGACAGGCAATGTGCCTCCCGGCCTTTTACAAGCAGTCTTTCCCAATACCCCTGATCCTTATGGAACCAAAATGATCCTCAGGCCTTCCCTGTTGTCCAGCATCTTCATTGCTTTCTCAAATTCCGAGAATGGGAGGGTATGGCTTCCGATCTCCTTGATATCCAGTCCGTTGGCCATCATATCCAGTCCCTGGAACCATGTCTTTCTCTCATATGCCCTGTTGCCGATGATACTTAACTGGCGCATGGAGATGGTGGTCATATCCAGTGTGGATTTTTCCTTTGGAAGGCCGGAAATGCCGATCTTTCCGTTCTTAGCCAGCATCTGTACGCCCTGCTCCACGGCACGGGCGTTACCTGCCGCATCAAAAGCCACCTGTACGCCCCGTCCGCCGGTCAGTTCCTTTACACGTTCCACCGGATCGCACTCATCACAGTTAATGGGAATCCCGCCCATTTTCTCTGCAAGGGCCAGGCGCTTTTTATCAATGCCGAGTCCGGTGATCATCACCTTTTCGACCCCTATGTATTTAAGCACTTTGAGCATCAGAAGGCCGATGGCCCCGCATCCCAGCACAACTGCGCAGTCGCCCATCTGGGGATTGACGCGGTCCACTGCATTGATAGCCACGCCCAATGCTTCCAAAAGAGCGCCCTCCTCAAAGGATACATTGTCGGGAAGGGGGATCAGGTTGGTGCCGCGGATCGCCACATACTCTGCAAACGCCCCCGGAAGGTCTGTTCCATAGAACGGACGGTTATCACAGATATTGATCTGTCCCTTTGCGCAGTAAGAGCACACGTTACAGAACAGGACCGGATTCACCACCACCCTGTCGCCGATCTTAAAGTTCTTTGGGGCTGCAGGCCCGATCTCAGCCACAACGCCTGAAAACTCATGTCCGAATATGCCTGGGAACTGAATGTTATAGTTCTTGGCAATGGCTTCGTTCCATCCGTAAAGGGAGTGGTCCGTGCCGCAGATACCGCAGGCTTTTACCTGCACCAGGATCTCGTCTTCCTTGATCTCCGGCTTTGGAAAATCCGTTACATACTCCATACATCCTGGTTTTGGGGCTGTTTTGATAATTGCTGCCATTGTTTCGCTCATATTATTATCTCCTCTCAATTTTTAAACATCGGTTTACTGGCAGGACCATCCTCCGTCCAAAATAGCGGTCTGTCCTGTTGTGTAGGATGACTGTGGCAGACAGAAGTACAGCACTGCAGCAGCCATCTCATCCGTGGTTCCCATTTTCCCCAGGGGGGTCTTATCCAGCACGTTCTTAAGGCGCGCCTCATCGGCCAGCAGGCCGGATACCATGTCCGTCATAACATAGCCGGGCGCTACGCCGTTTACATTGATCTGATAAGGAGCCAGGTCAATGGCCAGCGCCTTGATCATGGCCATCACAGCGCCCTTGGTAATACAGTATGGGGCAATGTTCTGCATGGCGGAAATGCCTCTCTGGGAGGTCATGAACACGATCCGTCCTCCTCCTGTCTTAGCCATCTCCCTGCCGCACGCCTGTGCCAGGAAATACCCCGCATCCAGGTTAAGATCAAAGATCCTGCGCCAGTCTTCCCTGGTAAAATCAAAGGTATGGCACCTGGGAAGAGCCATGCCTGCATTGGATACAAGGATGTCGATCCTCCCATATGCCTTCAGGGTCTCAGCCACGATCCGGTCAATATCCTCCTGCTTGGTAACATCCGCGGACACCGCGACCGCCTCTCCTCCTGCCTCCCTGATGGCTGCAACAGTACCCTCCAGCTTCTCCTTTCTCCTGGCCGCCACAACGATCTTTGCTCCGGCTGCCGCCAGGGTCTCGGCGCAGGCTGCCCCGATTCCGGTTCCTCCGCCTGTTACGATTGCTACTTTCCCCCCAAGGTGCTCCCTTGGGTCAACGCTGAACCAATTCTTACCCATATCATCTATTCCTCCTTTATTGATAATCTAATAACCCCTTTTTCTGCCAGTTCCTTAGCCTGTTCCCCGGTATATCCCAGTTCTGTCAGCTGGTCCAGGGTATGCTCTCCCAGTACCGGCGGAGGCAGCGCCTCATCCAGGGACAGGGGAAGGTTTGACATTTTGTGGGGGATATTTGTCTGCAGTACCTTGCCTGTACCAGGGAAGGTGTGATACTCAATAAGCCCATTTTCCTGCTTTAATATATTGGAGACAGCCTGGTCCTTGTTCAGGACCGGAGCCATGCACAGGTCCTTGTCACCCAGCCATTCCTCCCACTCTTTCAGTGTTTTGGAAGCCATGATCCCTTCCATTCTGGCAAATGCTTCCGGCGCCTCATGCCTGCGGCACATCTGGACAGGCACCAGCTCCGGCGCGTCCGTAAGGCGGCAGAATTCCTTCCAGAATTTCTCCTCCACCATTCCGACCGCTATCTTCCCGCCATCGGATGTGTCGTAGATGTTGTAGCACACGGCCGGATACTCCAGGTCCTTGGCCTCCAGCTGACGCCCGTAAAAGTAATAGCGGCTGTCCAGCATACTGTTCCACCACACAAAGGAATCAAACATGGAAATGTCGATATAATTCCCCTTGCCGCTCACACTGCGCTGGTAAAGGGCCGCCAGTATGGCCTGGGCCGCCACCATTCCGCTGGCCAGGTCGCACAAATGCAGCGGGCTGGTCTTTCCCCCGTTCAGGGACAGGTATCCGGACTGGGCCTGCATGTTGATATCATGAAGGGCCTTCAGGCTGCTGGGATGAAACTGCCCGTATCCGGACAGGGAACAGTATATGATATCCGGCTTTATCTCCCTGATCTGCTGGTATCCGATCCCCAGACGGTTGGTGACCCCCGGCCTAAAGCTCTCCAGGATCACGTCAGCCTTTCTTGCCAGCCTGTAAAAAATTTCCTTTCCTTCGTCTGATTTCAAATTGACGGACAGGCTTTTCTTATTCCTGCCCAGTGCTGTAAAATAATAGCTCACCCCATTGATCCCGGGCTCATCATAGCGGCAGAAATCCCCCCTCGCCGTATCCTCCACCTTGATGACCTCCGCTCCCATGTCGGCCAGGACCTGGGTGGCGTATCCCCCGGGAAGGTACCGGGACAGATCCAGCACTGTCAGTCCTGAAAATTCGTTTTTTTTCATTGTTTCCATCTCCTGTTCTTCCCTATGCGGCTTTTGCCTGCTTTGCATACCGGTCTTTTACATACATAAGAAGGAAGCATACCACAATTCCCGCAACCCCCACTGCAATGGCAATGCTGTAGGCATTGGCATAGGAGGTGGCCATCACCGCCCCATCCGGTCCCAGCATCTTTGTCTTGGCCGCGATCTGGGGGCCGAAGTAAGAACCGGACGCATAACCCAAAAACATGATCCCGTAATTGACCCCGCTGTTTTCCATTCCAAATACCTTTTGTGTAAAAGGCGGGAAACAGACAAGGACTCCGCCAAAGGCAGCGCCGATAAATATAAGACAGACAATAAACATAGGGATTGTAAACGCATTTCTCATAACAAACAGGGACAAAATAGTGACCACAAGGATGATCAAAACCGTCTTGGCCTCACCCAGCCTGTCGCAGACACGGCCAAAGCCCATTCTTCCCACAAAGTTTGCCAATGCGCTGATACCAACGATCCATGAGGCAGCCGCGGTCCCCACCCCCAGCTGGGCCTGGGCAATCCCTGAAAGCGCGCCCACGAACATGATCCCCGTCATGCTGGCCAGACACATGAGCACAATCATCAGCCAGAACCGCAGTGTTTTTAACATATCAAACGGTCCGTACTCCCGGTCCGCCTTTTCCGTGTTTGTGACAGAAGCAGGTATGGGAGGCGCCACCCAGTCCTTGCCCGGAACAGTCATGATCCAGCCCACTGCCCACACAAGAACAATGTAGGCTGCCCCGATCACCGACAAGCCCTTGGCTCCAAGCCCCAATCCGTTGCACAAAATCTCCCCGAACCTGGAAGTCAGGAAAGGCCCTATGGATGCGGACATAAGCAGCAGTCCCGACATGGTCCCCTTCTTTTCCGGATACCACTTAAGGCCCGTGGCAACCGAGGAGTTGTAGATAAGTCCTGAACCAATTCCATTGACCACGCCGAAAAACAGATAAAACATGGGCACTGAGGTGGTGAGTCCTCCCACAAGCCATCCAAACCCATAAAGAAAGCCGCCCAGGTATATCACGATCCTTGGCCCGATCTTGTCAACCGCCCTGCCGGAAAAAATCCCAAGCGTGGCCGCAAACAGCTGCTGTATGGTATATGCAATGGATATCTGGCTGTCCGTCCCACCTGTGGCTTCCATGATGGATGCCTTAAACACGGAATAGGCCGAAATCCCTGCCGCCACAAAAATGACCACCCAGGCTGCTGCAAATACCTTCTTTCTTAAGCTGTAATCTTGTGCTGTTGCCATATAACACCCTCCTTTAATACGTTTTGTTATTTTTTTAACAATCACTGCTCAGATATCTCCCGGGGATTGCATTATATGCCAGGGGGTGGTATATTTGATGAACTGCAATCTTAGGTTGTCTTTATTATATAGCCGATTGTTATACATATCCAATTGATTGCAATGGTGGTTTCGTGCATGTTTAATAGGTATTTTCTATATGTGGACCTTTTCGTATATAAGTTATGCATTATTTTGTTCCATATTTTTGTCCATTTTTATATTATTTGCACATAATTTCAGCCGGCTTATCAGGTTTATTTTATGCTGTCATTTAAAGCAACAAAAAGCGCATTGGCAATCCCTCGCCAATGCGCTCTGTTTCTTCATATAAATATTTTGAATCAGTTCCCGGATAATATCCTTGCCAGTTCACTGTCCTGATTCAGGATAACGGTCTTGTTATCCCCCTTCAGGGAAGCCTTCAGGGCGTCCAGGGAGCGGACATAATTGTAAAAATCCGCCTTGGACTCATCATTGTAGGCCTCGCTGAGGATCTGCATATACTTTGCCTCGCCCTCGGCCTTGATCTTCTCAGCCTCCGCATCGGCCTTTGCTATGGTTTCCTTCACAGTCTTATCCGTCTCATTCTTAATCAGTGAAGACTGGTAGTCTCCGTCCGCCGTGTACTGGGCCGCAATGTTGTTTCGCTCAGAGATCATCCTCTGGTAAACCGATTCCTTGTTGGAATCAGGCAGGTCCAGCTTCTTGGTCTCCACGGCATAGATATGGATGCCGTAGGAATCCATGGCGCTTCCTATATTATCAGTTATGGTCTTAGCCAGGTCGCCGTCCCTGCCTGATATGATATCCGCCTGGTTGGTGGAACTCAGCACGTTCTTGATGGAGTTGTAGACCACATTCCCCAGCCTGACCTCTGCCTTTTCCTTGCTGGCATTTAGGGAGGAGAGGTATTTCACCGGATCGTTGATATCCCAGATCACAAAGGAATCCACGGTCATCACCTTTTTATCCTTGGTGGTGACATCGCTGGGGTACAGGTCGGAGATCATCTTGTACCTGGGTATCTTCTGCACAGACTGCAGGAAAGGCACTTTCAGGGATGGCCCCGCGGCCTCCTCCACCCGGACCACCTTTCCAAACTGGATGATCAGGCTGTATTCATTGGCCCTGGTCACAACGATCGGATTAAATATGGTGGCCACAAGCAGGATCACCACCACGATCCCAATATTTCTCATAAATTTTCCTAGGGTTTTCATTACCGGGCACCTCCGTTCTGATTTTCACTGACAAATGAATCCAGGGGCAGCATGGTCTGGGTTCCGTCAGAGCCATTGATGATCACCTTCAGGGTTGGCAGAAGCTCCTCCATGGTCTCATAGAACATCCTCTTCTTGGTGATCAGGGGATACTTTGCGTACTCCTCGTACATATCGTTAAAGCGGGACACCTGGCCTTCGGCTTCACTGATACGCTGCTGCCTGTAGGCTTCCGCGTCCCTGGCAGCCTTATCCGCCTTTGCATTAGCGGCCGGAAGCTGCTCTGACTGGTACTTCTTGGCCTCATTGATCTTGGTGTCCATGCCCTGCTTTGCGTCCTCCACTGCCTTAAAGGCATTGTTCACCGCCTCGGTGGGCGGTTCCGCATCCTGTATGGTCACATTGACAATGCCGATCCCTATGTCCTCCTGCTCCAGGCGTTCTGATAAGAGGGACTTTACCTTGGCTTGTATCTCGGACTTGCCCGTGGTGATCACCTCATCCACGCTGTAGGATCCCACCGTATCCCTTATATAGGACTGGGCCAGGTTCTTTAGAATGGAAATGGCCGTATCGCTGTTGATATATGCCTTGATGGGATCCACGATCTGGTACTCAATGTAAAAATCCACATTTACAAAGTTGAAATCCTTTGTGATCATCTCGGACTCAGAGGGCAGGGAGACAGGATTGTTCTCGCTGTCAGCCGGATACTCCGTATTATAATCAGGGTCATATCCAATGGGCATCCCTTTGATCTCCTTGGACATCTTATAAACCTTTTGGATAAATGGGTACTTAAACTTAGGTCCCGAGGTCATAACGCTGGAGGGCCTGCCAAAGGTGGTGAGCACCGCCATCTCGTTCTCAGACAGGGTATAGAAGGAATCCAGGGCCGCAATTGCCACAAATACCACTAAAATACCAAACTTAATGGGACGCAGCATACGCTTCATCTTCCGGTTGCCGTCCTCCCCGCTGTCAAAGACCACCTCCGGTCCTTTCTGCGGTCCTTTCTGTGAGCCTTTTCCTCCAAAGCCCACAAACTTTTTTCCCATGAAAAAACTCATATGTATCTCCTCTCTTTTACCAGAGCGTGTTGGAACATTGCTCTACTCCATTAATTGCAACAAAGTAGTTTCAGTATATCATAGGTTTCCCCCATGGAATAGATATTTTGTCTTTACAAATATTACAAATTACGGAATATCCAATTTACTCATGGGATAATACCTGGAATGTCCCTTTAGGAATACCGGTATTCCTTTTTCATACCTACTCATTTATGCCACGCCATGCTATCATATAGTTGTTAAATAAATAACATTAATTAACAACACTATTTCTCGTAAAAGGGAGGTTTTATCATGAGATTTACATTACCCAGAGATTTATATCACGGCGAACATGCATTGGATGCATTAAAGACTTTAACCGGAAAGAAAGCATTTGTAGTAGTTGGCGGCGGTTCCATGAAACGCTTCGGCTTTCTGGATAAGGTTGTGGACTACCTGAAGGAAGCAGGCATGGAGGTTCAGCTTTTTGAAGGCGTTGAACCGGATCCTTCTGTTGAAACCGTAATGAAGGGCGCAAAGGCCATGGAGGAATTTAATCCTGACTGGATCGTGGCCATGGGCGGCGGTTCCCCAATTGATGCGGCCAAGGCTATGTGGGCATTCTATGAGTACCCGGATACATCCTTTGAGGATCTGATCATACCGTTTAACTTCCCCACCCTGCGCACCAAGGCTAAATTCTGTGCGATTCCTTCCACATCCGGTACTGCCACGGAAGTAACCGCATTTTCCGTTATCACTGATTACAGCAAGGGAATCAAATATCCTCTTGCAGACTTTAACATCACCCCTGATGTGGCCATCGTTGACCCGGCACTGGCTGAGACCATGCCAAAGAAACTGACAGCCCACACAGGCATGGATGCCATGACACATGCCATTGAGGCATATGTGTCAACCCTTAACTGCGAGTATACGGACCCGTTAGCTCTCCATGCCATCGAGATGATTAACGAGTATCTGATACCTTCTTATAACGGAGATATGGAAGCCCGTGATAAGATGCACAATGCACAGTGTCTTGCCGGAATGGCATTTTCCAATGCTTTGCTTGGAATCGTCCACTCCATGGCTCACAAGACAGGTGCAGCATATTCAGGCGGCCACATTGTTCACGGTTGTGCAAATGCAATGTACCTGCCAAAGGTTATTAAATATAACTCCAAAGAACCTGAGGCCGCTGCAAGATATGCAAAGATCGCCAAATTTATCAACCTTCCTGGTACAACTGACCAGGAGCTGACCGATGCCCTCATTGCACGTATCCGTGAAATGAACAAGGAGCTGGATATCCCCACCTGTATCAGGGATTACGAAGGCGGCATCATTGATGAGAAGGAATTTATGGAAAAGCTTCCCGCCGTTGCCGAGTTGGCTGTGGGAGATGCATGTACAGGTTCCAACCCAAGGTCCATTACCCCGGCCCAGATGGAGAAGTTGCTTACATGCTGCTTCTATGATGAGGAAGTTACATTCTAATGCCCCCCAACGTGTTAGAGATATCTCTAATACACTCCATATAAACGGTTTGTTTTTACTGCCCGAAAAGAGGCGGAAGGGATTCGACCTTTCCGCCTCTTTTCACGTTGTTTTTTACATTGTTACCAACCGGCCCGGCCATGGTCCCGGCTCACCAGCAGACGTTCCATATAGCGCAGATATCCGCACAGCCCCACCACTAAAAACACCTCCAGGAAGCTGGTAATAAAACCCGCCATCAGGATCAGCACCAGGGAACATGCCGCCAGGATCCACATGATATTCCAGGCCCTGCGGTAGCGCGGTCTGTCCCTGCTGCTTAAAAAACGGAGAAAGCAAACAATACCCAATGTCAGAAGTATGGGGGATAAAAATGCCAGCAGCACATGAAGATGGGCTTTTATTGGATACTGCTGCGGAGTATAGGGAATCATAACAGCAGTGAGCAGAAATGCCGCAGCTGTGTACACAAAGCATTTTCCTGCCATATTCCTGTATCTTCCTATATGAAACAGGTACAGGATATAGATACAGTAATAAATGCCGGTGATAAAGCCCCAAAGGGCAAAGAGCAGCTTGTTGCCTGAGGTGTTGCCCAGCACGGACAGGTTCGTGGCGGTCCAGCTGTCAAGGGATGCCAGCAGTACCGTGGCGCCCGGTACTAAATAGATGGTAAAGAGATCGTATTTTCCTTTAAACCGCCCTGCAGCGCCTCTCATGGCCTTTGCCTCCTTATAGGATTTTCCCTTGCCTATAGGGGAGCTGCGGTGCACAGTCTTCCAAAACGGCAATAGGGAGCGGACTCGTTCTCACGAATGATCCGCTCCCTATCATTATCTGATAAAGCCTTTCATTTTACACTTGAATCATTTTCCTGAAAAGGATGCCTTAATCCATACCCTTCAGAAGTCTCTCCACGCTGGTCAGCTTTACGCACAGGGCAAACAGCTCAGATGCGGTAATCAGGTCGCCTAAAGGAGGATAGGTGGGAGCAATACGGATATTGCTGTCATGGGGATCCTTTCCATATGGATAGGTTGCCCCTGCAGGGGTCATCACAACGCCTGCCTTCTTACACCTGGCAACAATCTCCTTGGCACATCCGTCCATGGAATCAAAGGAGATAAAGTAACCGCCCTTGGGCTGTGACCACTGTCCGATTCCCAGTCCTCCCAGCTCTCTTTCCAGGATCTCCTCAACAGCCTCGAACTTAGGGCGCACAATGTCGGCATGCTTTCTCATGTGCTCCACCATGCCGTGGATATCTCCGAAAAAGCGTACATGGCGCAGCTGGTTTACCTTGTCATGGCCAATGGTCTGGTTCTTTAACTGTGCCTTGATATCCTCCAGGTTGTTGTGGGAGGTGGCAAGGGCCGCGATGCCCGAGCCGGGGAAGCTGATCTTGGAGGTGGAAGCAAATTTATAAACCATATCAGGGTTGCCTGACCGCTTGCACTCTGCCAGGATTTCAATCAGATGGTCCTGGTCATGGTCGTACAGATGGTGTACGCCGTAGGCATTATCCCAGAAGATCCTGAAATCAGGCGCAGCCGGCTCCAGCCTTGCAAAGCGGCGCACAGTCTCGTCTGAATAGGAATAGCCCTGAGGATTGGAGTACTTGGGCACACACCAGATTCCCTTAATAGTGTCATCGGAAGACACCAGCTCCTCCACCATATCCATATCAGGGCCCTGGGGAGTCATGGGCACATTGATCATCTCAATGCCAAAATATTCTGTAATAGCAAAATGCCGGTCATATCCGGGAACGGGGCAGAGGAATTTCACCTTATCCAGTTTGCACCAGGGGGTATTCCCCATGATACCGTGGGTCATGGCCCGTGATACCGTATCATACATAACGTTCAGGCTGGAGTTGCCATACAGGATAACAGTGGAAGGATTCACCTCCATCATGTCCGCGATCAGTTCTTTGGCCTCATCAATACCGGTGAGCACACCATAGTTGCGGCAGTCTGTTCCGTCTTCGCAGGTCAGGTCATCATTGCTGCTTAAAACATCCATCAGACCCATGGAAAGGTCCAGCTGCTCCACGCAGGGCTTGCCTCTGGACATATCCAGCTTCAGGTCCTTTCCCTGCAGTTCGCGGTACTGTGCTTTCAGTTCCTTGCGCAGTACCAGAAGTTCTTCTTTGGTCATCTCTGCATATGGCTTCATAATATCCTCCTTGATACCCATCATATTCTTTTTTCATTAATCGGCCCGTATCTGAACCGTGCCTCAAAATTCGTCCGGCTGCCGGTGGTTTGCCATATGGTTTTGTAGTTACTAGGCACACATCTGTCAGCCAGTGGTTTACACATTCGTGCATTGTACACAAGCATACACCAACTGGAGCGTTCCGTCAATACAAAATTTTCTTATTACTAATAAAAGTTACGCTTATAAAGCTATTGTACTGAAAGAAATTCTTTTACGATCCGGTTGACCATGGCCGGGTCCGCCTTGCCTTTCATGGCCCGCATGGTCTGGCCCACCAAAAAGCCCATGGCCCTTTCCTTTCCGTTCTTATAGTCCTCCACGGACTGGGGGTTGGCTGCGATCACATCCTCCACTGCGCGTTTTAAGGCGCCCTCATCATTGACCACCTTAAGCCCGTGCTCCGTCACGTAAGCCCGGGGATCCACGTCATTCATGAATATTTCCTCAAACACGGATTTGGCCACGGTCCTGTTGATCTCTGATCCTTCCACCATGGCGATCAGGGCTGCCAGATTGGAAGGTGAGAACCGGATGTCATCTACATCCATCCCCTGCTCCTTTAACAGCCTCATGGCCTCCACCATCAGCCAGTTGGACACCTCCTTGGGCCTGTTACACAGCGCCACGGTCTCCTCAAACAGGTCAGCCATATGCTTGGAACTGGTGATCAGATCCGCGTCATATGCGGGCAGACCGTACTCCGCCATGTAACGGCTGATCTTTTCAGTGCGCAGCTCCGGCTGCTGTGCCCTGACGCGGGCGATCCACTCATCGCTAATGACAACAGGCGCCAGGTCCGGGTCCGGAAAATACCGGTAATCCTGGGCATCCTCCTTGGAGCGCATGGCCCTGGAGCTCTCTTTGTTGTCATCCCAGCGGCGTGTCTCCTGGATGACCCTTTTCCCCTCCTCCAAACGCTCGATCTGACGCTTTCTCTCCCCCTCAATGGCCCTTGCAATGGCTTTAAAGGAGTTAAGGTTCTTCATTTCCGTCCTGGTCCCCAGTTCACGGCTTCCCGCTTCGCGGACAGACAGGTTCACATCCGCGCGCATGGACCCCTCCTGCAATTTGCAGTCGGAGGCGCCCAGGTACTGGATGATCAGGCGCAGCTTTTCAAGGTAGGCAATGACCTCCTGTGCATTTCTCATATCCGGCTCTGATACGATCTCGATCAGGGGCACGCCGCTTCGGTTGTAGTCCACCAGAGAGCAGTCCTCCCACTCATCATGGATCAGCTTTCCCGCGTCCTCCTCCATATGGATCTCATGGATCCCCACCTTTTTTGCCACCCCTGAGGGCGTCTCTATCTCCACCCAGCCGTGGCGGCATATGGGCAGGTACAGCTGGGATATCTGATAGTTTTGGGGATTATCCGGATAAAAGTAGTTCTTCCGGTCAAATTTACAGTACTGGTTGATCTCACAGTTGGTGGCAAGGCCCACGGCCAGCGCATATTCCACCACCTGGCGGTTCAGCACGGGAAGGGAGCCCGGCATACCGGTGCACACCGGACAGGTGTGGGTGTTGGGGGCGCCGCCGAATTCAGTGGAACAGGAGCAGAAGATCTTGGTTTTGGTGGCCAGCTCCACATGGACCTCCAAACCAATGACGGTTTCATACTGTTTACTCATAATGTTCCCTCCTCCCTTGCTCCTCCCGCTGCCAGGGACGGAGCCGTAAAGTCGTGTGCGCTCTCATAGGCATAGGCTGCGCGGATGATATTCTTCTCCTTAAAGCAGTCTCCGATCAGCTGAAGGCCGATGGGAAGCCCTTTTGAATCCATCCCGCAGGGTACGGTGATGCCCGGGAGTCCCGCCAGGTTTACGGATATGGTATAGATGTCCCCCAGGTACATTTTTAACGGGTCCTTAAGGGATTCACCCAGCCGAGGCGCCGTGCCCGGGGACGCGGGGGCCAGGATCACATCATAGTTTGAAAACGCCTGGTCAAATTCCTTTTTGATCAGAGCCTTGGTGCGCAGCGCCTTCAGATAGTAGGCGTCATAGTAGCCGGAGCTGAGAACAAAGGACCCCAGCATGATGCGGCGTTTTACCTCCGGGCCAAACCCTTCGGAGCGGCTCTTCTTATACATGCTGTGAAGCCCCTCATACTCAGGGGTCCGGTATCCGTATTTCACCCCGTCAAAACGGGACAGGTTGGAGCTGGCCTCCGCGGAAGCGATGACATAATAGGCCGGGATCGCGTAATCCACCAACTGCAGGTCAAAGGTTTCCACCACAGCGCCTTTTTCCTTTAGCACATCCGCTGCCCGGAGCACTGCGTCCTTCACCTCACGGTCCAGGCCCTGCCCCAGATAGGGTTCCGGTATACCGATTCTCATTCCCTTTACGTCCTCTTTAAGAGCGGCGGTAAAATCACAGTCCTTCCGTTCAAGGGAAGTGCTGTCTTTTGTATCATGGGATGCCAGAACCTCCAGTATGGCTGCACAGTCCGCCACATCCTTGGCAACAGGGCCGATCTGGTCCAGGGATGAACCGTAGGCGATCAGGCCGTACCGGGACACGGTGCCGTAGGTGGGCTTGATCCCCGCAACACCGCAGAAGGAGCTGGGCTGGCGGATGGATCCGCCCGTATCAGATCCTAAGGCATAGAAGCACTCCCCTGCTGCCACGGCCGCACAGGAACCGCCTGATGATCCCCCGGGCACATGTTCCGTGTTCCACGGATTCCTGGTAACGCCAAAAGCAGAGGTCTCCGTGGTGCTTCCCATGGCAAATTCATCCATATTTGTCTTTCCCAGAATAACGGCTCCCGCCTGTTCCAGGTTTGAGACAGCCTGGGCCGTATAGGTGGGGATAAAGTTTCTGAGGATATTGGAACTGCAGGTGGTCCTCAGCCCTTTGGTGCACATATTATCCTTTACGGCCATGGGCACGCCTGCCAGCGGCCCTGTAAGGGCTCCGTCCTCGATCTTAGCCTGTACCGCGGCCGCCCTTTTTAGTGCGCCTTCCTCATCCACTGTCACGTATGCGTGGATGGACGCCTCCCATGCGCGGATCTGTTTTAAGGCAGCCCTGGCCGCCTCCATGGCAGTGACTTCCCCTGCCTGTATCTTTTTCCCCAGTTCCAGGGCAGTTAAATCAAGTATATCCATTGTCTTCGCCCTCCTATTCCACTGTTTTCGGAACCTTGAACGCGCCGTCCTTTTGCTCAGGCGCATTTGCAAGGATACTGTCACGCTCATCCCTGTTGGTCACCACATCCTCCCGGAACACATTGGTCACCGGGAACACATGGGACATGGGTTCCACGCCGGATGTGTCCAGTTCATTCAGTTTATCAATATAATCCAGCATGCGGCCCATATCCTTTTTGGCAGCTTCCTTTTCCTCATCGGAAAGCTCCAGCTTTGCCAGAATGCCCACATACTCGATGGTTTCATCGCTTATAATGTTTGCCATGGTAATACTCCTCTCTGATTCCGATCATGTCTCTTTCCAGATATGTCTCTCCCGCGTCCTATGGTTCCAGCCTTGTCACATCCCTTGGGAACATGCAGGTCTCCCTTACATTCTGTTCATCCAATAGCCGCATGGTCAGGCGCTCCAGGCCGATTCCCAGGCCGCCGTGGGGCGGCATTCCGTACTTGAAGATCATGAGATAGGACTGGATATCCTGGGGATCCATGCCCCGCCTGGTCATTTTCTCAATGATCCGGTCATAGTCGTGGATCCTCTGTCCTCCTGTGGTCACCTCCAGCCCGCGCAGCAACAGGTCAAAGCTCAGTGTGAACTTGGGATCCTGCGGGTCATCCATGGCATAAAAGGGACGCTTTTTGGAGGGGTAGTGGGTCACAAACACAAAATCACTGCCTGACTTTTCCTTAAAGTAGCGGCCGATCAGCAGTTCCTCCTCCGGCTCCAGGTCATATGGGTTGCGGATCTTCCTGTTATATGCTTCAGATACCAGCCGTTTTGCCTCATCAAAGCGCACAGCAGGGATGCGGCTCACATCCGGCAGGGTTACCTTTAGCAGATCCAGCTCCTTTTTGTAATCCTGTTCCAGCAAAGCCATGACGTACTGGAGCATACCTGTCTCCATCTCCATCACATCCTCAAATCCATCGATATACCCCATCTCAAAATCCAGGCTGGTATATTCGTTCAGATGGCGGGTGGTATTGTGCTTTTCTGCCCGGAACACAGGGGCTGCCTCAAATACCCTGTCATAGACTCCCACCATGGTCTGTTTATAAAACTGGGGACTCTGGCCCAGCTCTGCTTTTTTATTGAAGTAATCCAGACGGAACACATTGGAACCGCCCTCCGCGCCTCTGGCCACGATTTTGGGCGTATGGATCTCCGTAAAGCCCTGGCTGAACAGATAGTCCCTGAATCCTCTTACGATCCCTTCCTGTATCTTAAACTTTGCCCGCTCCCTGATATTTCTCAGTGAAATGGGACGCAGGGCCAGTTTGGTCTCCAGGGAAGTGTTCAGCTTCCATTTGCTGATGGCAATGGGCATGGGCTGTGCAGGCTTGGACAGGACACGGATGCCCTGCAGGCGGATCTCAAAGCCCTGGGGCGCTCTCTCCTCCCCACGGACCGTTCCCGTCACCTCCACCGTGCTCTCCTCCTTCAGCTCCCTGATATCAAACCCTGATTTCCTTCCCTCGTATACACACTGTACCAGCCCTTCCGCCTTTCTCAAAACAATGAATGAAATCTCCCCCATCTGACGTATGGTGTGGACAGCGCCATTCATATGAACCGTCTTCCCGTCATAATCCCCGCTTCGTATATCCCGGATACCCAGGACAGCCTTCTCCTTAACTCCGCTTACAAAATCCATGGTTGTTTCTCCTTTCGGAACGTGTTTGGTATACTTTGACATCCGGTTCCGGAACATTTCCAGGAAAATGCAAACGGCTTTTCCAATACAACAAAAACGCCCCGGAACACAGTAACTGCATTCCGGGACGGGATTTCATTCATATGATATTCCCGCGGTACCACCCGCATTGGGATCCGGGCCTGTATGCCTGCCTTCCTGTACGCTAATACAGTCAGAGCACATCATACGGTGTCAGTTCCCCTCTCTTTGTACGTAACGTGTACAACGGATATACCTACTGCCGGCCTTAACCGCTTCAATATATCAGCTCCGGAGTGTTCCCTTTGCCCAGTCCTGCGCGGAGGCGCTCTCAGTCGGTGACGCCTTCCTTCCTGTTACATTTCTCAGGCAAGAGTCTCTTTCATTGCTTTTAATTATTTATCTAATAAAATAGTACATTCATCCGCTAAAGTCAAGAACCAAAATTTACAACTTTTGATTTTTAGAAAATTTGTATATTCCATAGTCATATTTCATACATTACACTATGAAAACTTTATATTATAAAGGAGCTCACCATGTTATCCTTGGATCATTTCCATTTTTCCTCAGACATGCCGTACCCGCCAGTAAAGGCTGAGGAAAAGAATCCGGCCTATGCCAGGGTCATACTGGACAATGTAGGCGGCGCCAATTCTGAGATGTCAGCCATAAGCCTTTATGTTTATAACAATCTGATGACGGAATCAAATAAGGAGATTGCCGATGTTTTCCGCAGGATCAGCATTGTGGAAATGCACCATCTGGAAATTTTTGGAAAATTAGCATTGCAGCTGGGAGAAGATCCCAGGATGTGGACCCAGTACGGATGCAAAAGGACTTACTGGTCTCCCAGCTACAACCAGTATCCCCGGGAACTTCCTGCCCTGATGCGCAATGCCATCGACAGTGAGAAGGCGGCCATCAGCAAGTATCAGCACCAGATATCATACATACGGGATGAAAATATCACGGAAAACCTGCGCCGTATCATCATGGATGAACGGCTTCATGTGGAAATCCTGGAACAGGTCTATGCTTCCAGCTGCTCTATGCATGTCTGATATTTGTGAACTCAGAGATCTCCCTGCTGATGGTGCACAGGTCATCCACATCCATGTCATGAATATTGTGGTGGCCCGTGATCCTTGCAAAGGTCTTTATCTCCTCCAGAGAGACATTTAAAAAGTTTGCCACCCTCTGCGCTGCCGCATCCATAGGCAGGCGGCGGCGCAGAGCCTCATCCTGGGTAGCCACCCCAACCGGGCACATACCGGTCCCGCAGATGCGGTACTGCTGGCAGGCCGCTGCGATCAGGGCCGCTGATGCGATGGCCACCGCATCGGCACCCATTGCCAGAGCCTTTGCAAAGTCGGAGGACACCCTGAGCCCGCCTGTGATCACCAGTTCCATGTCCGCTCCCACCTCATCCAGATATTTTCTTGCCCGGTACAGGGCATAGATGGTAGGTACGCTGGCGGAGTCCCTGATCAGCTTGGGGCTGGCCCCCGTGGCTCCGCCCCGGCCGTCTATGGTAATAAAATCCGGTCCTGCATACACGCAGAACTCCAGATCCTTTTCGATCCTGCCTGCCGCGATCTTAATTCCAATGGGCCTGCCTTCAGACTCCTCCCTGAGCCTGTCCACAAGAGCCTTCAGGTCTTCCTTGGAGTCGATCCCCGGGAAACGGGAGGGACTGATCACATCCCGGCCCAAGGGCTTGCCGCGCACAGCCGCAATCTCCGGTGTCACCTTGCTGCCGGGCAGATGACCGCCCATTCCCGGCTTTGTGCCCTGTCCGATCTTAATCTCAATTGCATCTGCACGCCGCAGGTTCTCCTCCGACACACTGTACAGGTTTGGTACGTATTCAAATATATACTTGTATGCGGCCTCCCTCTCCTGCGGGAGGATCCCCCCTTCACCGGAACACATGGCAGTGCGCGCCATTGCGCTGCCCATTGCCAGGGCTGTCTTTGTCTCCTTTGACAGGGCGCCAAAGGACATATGGGAAATGTAGACCGGATGCTCCAATACCATAGGCTTCCTGGCCTTTTTGCCAATGATGGTCTCCGTCTTCACCGGCGCGTGCTCATCTAACGGCATGGGATTTAACTGGGCGCCTAAAAACAGGATGTCATCCCATCCCGGCATACTCATCTGTGTGCCCATGGCAGCTATGATGGACTTGCCCTTGACAGCCATCTCATGGATCTCATCCATATACCGGCTGTCCGTGCCTAACCTTGCGTATTCCGGATCATAGGGAAGGGCTTCCCTTTTCTCCGGGGAAGCCGGGGCGGATGCGGCCGAGGCCGGGGCAGCAGATACGGGGGCGGCCGGGGCGGACACAGACCCGGACAGACGGCTCTCATTCCCGGACACGCTGGGGACACCCCCGGCCGGCACCAGCTTATCGGAGGCAACTCTGCAAACCGGACAGACCTTTAATTCACGGACCGGAACCCCCTCTTTTTCTTCATCATACATGGAACCACAGAACCTGCAGCGGTATATTGCCATAACTTTACCCCTTTCTTATCCGTCTTACAATAATAGTAATCGTTACTGTTTTAAATATACCATAAATCCCACCGTCTGTCCAGACAATATTCAGCAAACATTAAAAAGCAGATCCCCCGCCTGCCTTCATAATACCTGCGCCCATTGACTTTACTATATGGATAATGTTACAATAACCACTATGCACAAATGAGAAAGGATGTTATTACATGTCACAAGAAAACAAGATGGGCACCATGCCCGTCCGCAGATTACTGATCTCCATGTCCCTGCCCATGATCATTTCCATGCTGGTCCAGGCCCTGTATAATATCGTGGACAGTGTCTTTGTTTCCATGATCAATCAGGCGGCCCTCACCGCGGTCTCCATGGCGTTCCCCATCCAAAACCTGCTGATCGCGGTTTCCGCTGGAACATGCGTGGGCGTCAATGCCCTGCTGTCCCGCTCCCTGGGCGAAAAAAATGCCAAGAATGCCAATCTGGCGGCTGCCAACGGACTGTTTCTGGCATTTCTAAGCTTTCTGGTATTTGCAGTCTTTGGCCTGTTTGGGGCAAGGCTGTTCTTTGAAAGCCAGACAGATAATCCCGTTATCATTGAATACGGCGTTCAATACCTGCAGATCGTCTGCATTTTCAGCTTTGGCCTGTTTGGGGAAATGATGTTCGAGAGGATCCTCCAGTCCACGGGGCAAACCTTCTACTGCATGATCACCCAGGGAACAGGGGCCATTATCAACATCATTCTGGACCCCATCCTGATCTTTGGTCTGGCGGGTATGCCCAAGATGGGGATCCAGGGCGCTGCCGCTGCCACCGTGTTTGGACAGATCGTGGCCATGGTGCTGGCCGGATGCCTGAATCACGCCAAGAATAAGGATGTGCGCATCAGTTTTAAGGGCTTTCGTCCCCATGGAAGGACCATATCCGTCATCTACCAGGTGGGCGTTCCTTCCATTATAATGCAGTCCATCAGTTCGGTTATGACCTTTGGCCTGAACAAGATCCTTATCACCTTTTCAGAGACAGCGGTGGCTGTGTTCGGCGTTTACTTTAAGCTTCAGAGCTTTATATTCATGCCCATCTTCGGCCTCAACAACGGCATGATCCCTATTATTGCCTACAACTATGGAGCCAGGAACCGGAAGCGTATCATGGAAACCGTGCGTTTAAGCATTGGGATCGCGGTGGGGATCATGTTCATCGGACTGACCGTGTTCCAGCTCATGACCCCGCAGCTGCTCATGCTCTTCCAGGCGGACGCGGACATGCTGTCCATCGGCGTCCCGGCCCTGCGCATCATCAGCCTCAGCTTCCTGTTTGCCGGATACTGCATCATCGTAGGTTCCGTGTTCCAGGCCATGGGCAACGGCGTCTACAGCCTGATGGTATCCGTAGCCAGGCAGCTGGTATGTATCCTTCCCCTGGCGTACTTTTTTGCCAGGACCTTTGGGCTCCACATGGTATGGTACTCCATCCCCCTGGCTGAGATCACCTCGGTAGTGCTCAGTTCCATCCTGTTTCGGAAGATCTATGTGGAGAAGGTACGGCCTCTTGGGGAAAAGTAATCCTAATTATGGAAAAGATGGGGTAAAAATTTAATAAAGTCCATTGCCTCCAGGGAAAGATCCTTATGTTTTTTATAAACCACCGCATAGGAGCGGATGGCAGTTTGGTTGAGAATCCGGCAGTATATAGGCTGCCGGATATTTTTATGGATTCGTTCCGTCACTAATTCCGGTACAAAGCCAACTCCCATCCCAACCCCGATCAAAGTATTGATGGCATCCCAATTGGTAAGCTCATACAGAATGTTCGGCCGAAATCCGGCTGCCTTACATAAATCCATCCCCATTCGGTAAAAACGCTGCTCCGGCTTTAAAAAGATAAAGGATTCATCCTTTGCATCAGACAGGTCAATAAAAGGGAAGTCTCTGGCAAGGGAAGATTTCAGTTTGGAGCGCAAAGGGCTGGAGGATGGAATAGCAAACAGAATCTGTTCCTGCTGCAAAACCTGATATTCCAGGGAGCCTTCACTTCGCAGAGGCAGTGGGATCAAACTAAAATCCACCTCATCTTTTAATACCATCTCCTCCAGAGCCAATGAAGTCCCCTCCACAATATCAATATGGATTCCCGGATAAAGCCTGTAAAAGGACGGAAGGATCTTGATCAGATAATAGGAACTGTAAAATGTTGATATACCCATCCGAATATTGCCTCTTTTCATGAGCGCAATATTTACCATATGTTCTTTCAGCTGATGGCTGAGTCTTAAAATATTTTCTCCCTCTGACACAAACAATTCCCCGGCAGAGCTCAATTTCACGGAATGCGTACTTCTCTCAAACAGGCTTATGCCCAACTCCTGTTCCAACCGTTTTACCGCCAGGCTGAGGGCCGGCTGGCTTATGAAGCATTTGGCGGCAGCGGCAGAAAAGCTCCCCTCCTCTGCGATGGTACGTATATACTCAATATCCTTTAGCTGCATGATTTTAACTCCTTTTTACAAGAAAGAGGACAAGGTTTTACAGGTTTTTTTCATAAGTTTTACTTATAAATTTATTTTATAAATCTATTATAAACAAGTATTTCATTTTTGACAATATTCATCTTATAATTCCAAATGTGACAATCATTACACAGATTGAGGGAATTTCGTCAGGATTTATAAAATTTATTTATAAGGAGGCATCAGCATGAAACGATCAGATGTCATCGCCGCAGGGCTGCTTTTATTTCCGGCATTTGCCTGTTTGACCTTGTTTAATTTTCTTCCAGTCATAAGAAACGTACTTTTAAGCTTTACGTCCTGGAATATGGTTGTGGGGGATCCGAAATTTGTGGGTCTCAATAATTATAAGGAGCTATTCACCAGCCAGGATTTTAGAAACAGCGTGATCGTTACAGTCCGCTATGCACTAATGTTTGTTCCCCTAACCATAGCCCTGGGATTTCTCCTTGCATCCCTTTTGGCCAGAAAAAGCGCGGTCAATGTGCTGTACAGAACCATCTTTTTTGCCCCCTATGTAACATCCATGGTAGCCATGTCAGCCGTCTTCCTTTTTATATATCATCCTCAGTACGGAACACTGAATACGCTGCTGAAATTCCTGGGAATTGAACCCCTGCAGTGGCTAAACAGCAAAAAGACGGCGCTTCCATCCCTTGTTGCGATGAATTGCTGGAAAACAACCGGTTTTTGCGCCGTGGTTTATTTGGGAGCACTGTTAAATGTGTCAGATGAGTTGAAGGAGGCAGCTGAGATCGATGGCGCCAGCAGACTGCAGAAACTTTGGCTCATAGAAGCGCCTTTGGTTTCCCCCACTACCTTTATGCTGGTGATCACAGTGACGATCGAGGCATTTAAAGTATTTACACAGATCAATGTCATGACATCAGGAGGGCCGGATTCCGCTACCACAAATATGCTCACCTACATGTTTGTACAGGCATTTGAGCAATTTCGGGTAGGATATGGTGGAGCAGTGGCAGTTATTATGCTTTTAACAGTCCTTATCATTAATTTTGTTCAGATGGCTTTTGAGAAATATGTAAATTATGACATATAAGAGAGGAAAACAGGTTATGAAGAAACGATTTACGGTCTATGACTTTATAAGGCATTTAATCCTGATCTCCTTTGCTGCAGTCATATTGTTTCCTTTCCTGTGGATGATATGTGCTTCCTTTAAGGAGGAACAGGATGTGTTTGTTGAAAACTTTCACCTTTTCCCCAGCAGTTGGAAATTTGAAAATTATGTGGATGCCTGGAATGCAGCACCCTTTGGAGCATTTTTCATCAACAGCATGAAAGCGGCAGCCATTTCCGTTGTCTGCCAGACCACATTCTGCTCCATGGCGGCATATGCCTTTGCCAAACTGCAATTTCCGTTTAAAAAAACGCTTTTTTCTCTTATGCTGGCCATGCTCATCCTGCCCGAGGAGGCAGCCATTATTTCAAATTATCTTCTGGCTCAAAAGCTGAACCTGGTAAATACCTCTTTTGGGGTGGCTATGATGCAGCTGGTAAATGTATTTAATATTTTCCTGATGCGCCAGATTTTTATGACCGTGCCCGATGACCTGATCCAATCAGCCAGTCTGGACGGATGCGGCAGTATCCAGGTATTCTGGCATATCATTCTTCCAAATGCCAAAAGCAGTATAGCAACGGTGGCACTGCTGTCATTCCTAAATTCATGGAATAACTATATGTGGCCTTATATGGTAACGGATGAGAACCGTTTCCGGACCCTGCAGATCGGTCTGCGATATCTGATCAGACCTGATCTGGGTCCCCAATGGCCCATGATCATGGCTGCTTCCACTATGATCCTGATACCTGTAATGATGCTGTTTGTTTTCCTTCAAAAGTATTTTGTGGAAGGAATGCTTACATCAGGAATAAAATAAAAAGGAGAGAACGAACATGAAAAGAAAAATGTATGGCCTGGTAATCAGTATGGCCGCAGCCCTTATAATGACAGGCTGCGGGCAGACCCCTGCTGTTCAGGAAAAAAGTGGGGCTGAATCTGCAGACGCTCAAACCAGTTCACCGCAGAATCCCCAGGGGACGACCCAGGAATCACTGTCTTCAGGGACAGATATTGAGCCTGCGGATGAAATCACATTCTGGTCTACCAAGGAGGACTGCTTTGCTGAACTTTGTGAGGAGTTCACCAGGGAGACAGGAATCAAAGTAAACGCAACCTACATGGGCGGCTATGACGATATGGTAAATAAAGTGATGGCGGGAATTGCAGGAAAAAAGCTTCCGGATGTGGCACAGCTGGGACAGCGTCACGGGCTTGCCCAGATGTATGACAGCGGTTATCTTCTTCCAGTGGAGGATTATATTTCAAAGGATATCATGGATGACATTCTTCCGGGCTTTTGGAAACGTTTTACCTACAAGGATAAAAAAGTGATCCTTCCCTTCCAGAACAGCATGCCTATGCTGTATTACAACAAAACCATGTTTGACCAGGCAGGCATTCCCGTTCCCAAGACCATGGAAGATGTGGTTTCTGCCGCAAAGGAAATCAAGGATGTGACCGGCAATTATGGGTTTACTTTTCACAGCGATTATCCCTGGTATATAATGGCGTTAATGTACAACAGCTCTACGGCGCCTATTGCAGGCAACAAACCACAGATGAATACAGAGCCTGTGAAAAAGATTTTTGAACAAGTATCCCAGATGGCCAATGTGGATGGAAGCATGCCTAAAAATCAGCATTCCACCGCTCAGGAAGACTTCTGTAATGGGAAGATCGGAATGCTCATGACTTCCTGTGCAAGCTATGCCAAAGTAGAAAAACTGGTGGATGGTAAATTTGAGATTGCTCTGGCATCCTTTCCCCGGGTCAATACAATGGATATTACCATGGGCGGAAACGGACTTGGACTGTTTAAGACAACCCCTGAAAAACAAAAAGCAGCCACTATGTTTGTGGAATTTATGCTGGATGATGAGAGGGTTGCCTCAAACTGTCTGACCTCAGGCTATATACCTGTAACCAATGGTGCCACTGATACAGAAACCTACAGGAAATATCTGGAGGATCCAAACCGCCAGGTGGTTAATGAACAGCTTCCGTATCTGGGCGGTGCCGCAGTGAATCCGGCCGACTCTTTGGTATGGAGTGAGGTCATGAGCCTGGTAGATTCCGTGGAAGCAGAACCCGATGTGGATCTGGATGGACGTTTGGCAGAAATAGATGGTAAAATAGAAAAATATCTAAATGAATATGCAGGTAAATGATCATGTTTATAAATTACGCGCACAGAGGAGCCAGCGCTTATGCTCCTGAAAACACCCTTTCCGCATTTTATCTGGGGCTGGAAATGGGGGCAAACGGAATCGAGACAGACATCAGAAGGACAAAGGATGGACAGCTTGTTCTCTTTCATGATGCCACCCTTGAGCAGGCAGCAGGTCTTCAGGGTGGAGTGGACCGTTACACGCTTCAGGAGCTGAGGAAGGTGATGATCTACGGAAGACCGGGATTTATTCCGGATCACATCGTAACTTTGGATGAATTCATGTACTATTTCGGCTACCGTCAACTGACCTTTGCCATTGAACTAAAGGAAAACGGGGTTGAAGCAGATGCCCTGGATATCATTAAAAGCCACGGGGCTGCGGATAAATGTATTTTCACATCATTTAATTACAGTTCCCTGGTCTGTTTAAGAAAACATGACGCAGATGTACGTATTGGATACCTGTTCCGGAATCCAACCTCCCAGGTTATAGGGGAGGCCAAGGCAATAAATTGCTTTCAGGTCTGTCCCCATGTGGATATGCTTAATGCAGATAACGTAAAGCAGCTGAAAAAAGAAGGCTTTTCTGTCAGGGCATGGGGAATCACGGATGAGAACAGGATGGGAAAATGTATCGCCTATGGGGTGGACGGAGGAATGACGATCAATTTTCCTGATAAATTGACTGCTGCGATGAAAAAAGCAGGACTGGATAAGCTCTCCTAAAATAATCTGTCTCATTAGAAAAGTGCTGCCCCGTTTATGATTTTCCAATCATACCCGGTACAGCACTTTTTGTCTGTCATCTTATCTATACCCTCAATGGACAAGGGCGCCTCAGATCCCTGGCTCCTTACCGCGCGCTGTAATTCAGCCGCACCGTGATCATGGCCGTTTTAAGCCGTGAGCTGGTATCCAGGGCTCCGTCATAGCTGTAGGACTCGGAACTGGAATTCCTGGCCGTGATCTGGAATACTCCCAGATTGGCGCTGAGAAGCGTCCCTGGTGTGCCCCCTGTTCCCGATGCTATGATATCCACCCGCTTCTTGGCATTGGCGGTTGCCTTCTCAATCAGGTCCAGTTTCATCTCATCCAGCTCTGTATAATAATACTCCGGCTGATTGGATTCCAGTTCCACCCCTGCCTCGATCAATGTGGAGATATCCCTGGAGATCGCCTCCACCTTATCGATATCGTAGGAAGATACCGTCATGGTCTGGGTCAGCTCATATCCGTCCGGTTCATCTCCCAGATACCTTCCCTCATCATCATATCTGGATGTGTATTTCTGGGAAATGTTAATGGAACTGAATACCATCTCATCCTCCGACACCTGGTTATCCTCCAGATACTTCTTTACCAGCCCGGCATCCTTCTTGATCACGCTGTACGCCTCCTTGGGCGTGTTGCCCCGCACGGAAAAACTGCCTCTCCACACGATCAGGTCCGACTCAAAATCACAGCTGGCCGAGCCCGTGGCCGTAATACCGCTGCCTCCTGCGCTTTTCTTGTAGTCTACCAGCCCACTGGTAAAGATCATCACGCAGGCAACTGCACTGACCGCTGCGATCAGGGCAATGATCACTGATCTGTACTCCCGCATCCCACAAAACCTCCTTTTTATGAACTATATTCAGTATAGCATGGGGCCTGTTAAATACATATAACGGTTTCCTTAATATTTTCTGGCAAATAACCGCCATTCTGTTGCTTATGGAGTGAAAAGCGTGGTAGAATGGAAGCGTAGTTTTCCGGAACCAAGTTGAAAGGAAGCAGCACAACCATGAAGAAATATGTTCGCAGCACAACCATATATATCGTACTTGCCCTGGCTATCCTGCTCCCGGTTTGGACAGCCCCTTTTTATGCTTCCCAAAAACCGGACAGCCAGGAGTACATACAGGACATACCTGACTCTGAGCCCAAGGTCCTGACCGTTGGTTATTCCCAGACTCCCGGCATCTGCACCGTGGATGCCTTTGGAAATCTCCACGGACTGATGATCGATTATCTAAACGAGATCGCCAAATATAATAATTGGGATTATATATATGTGGAGGCGGATCCCAATGATCTGATTGATGAATTCATTGAGGGTAAATTCGATCTTGTGGGAGGAGCTTATTATCTCCCATCCCTTGAACAATACATGGCATATCCCAAATACAGCATGGGCAACAGCAAAGCGGTCCTCCTGTGCCGCAAAGATGACCCTGATATAAAAAGCTATGAACTCAATACCCTAAACGGAAAGATAATCGGCGTATACGGGCAGGCTGATGAAAAAATCCGCCGGCTCAGAGACTTCCTCCAGCTCAACAGCATCCAGTGCGGAGTCCGGGTCTATTCCAAAGAAAATTTGTCCTCAGAAGGGGATCTGTATCGTTTTCTGGAAAACGGGGATGTGGATCTCCTTCTGGGCAATGAAACAGAGGCGGGCACTGACTTCAGGATCGCTGCTGAATTTACCGCCCAGCCATATTATATTGTAACCAGACCGGGGAATCAGGAGATCCTGGACGGGCTGAATCTGGGATTGGAAAAGATCCTGGATTCCGAACCTAGATTCTCAGATGAAAGATATGAAAAGAATTTTCAGAACGTGGACACTTCCAAAATCCAGTTGAGCCAGGAGGAACTGGATTATGTTGCGCAAAAGAAAACGGTCACAGTGGCTGCCGTGGAAAACTGGCATCCTTTTTATTGTCTGAATAATAACTCAGACCACCACAGCGGCATATTGCCTGACCTGCTTGCAAATATTTCTGATTACTCAGGCTTTACATTTAATTATGTATTTACAAAGACCTATGAGGAGGCAGTGGAACTGGTAAAGGACAGAAAGGCCGATATACTGGGATATTATCTGGATCCACAGGAATACGCTGCCCAGAACGGCCTTGCCCTATCCCGGTCCTACATGAACCTTAACAACATTATTGTCAAGAATAAGTCTGGCAACTATCCATCGGAAGGACTTACTGCCGGTATCATGAACGGACGTTTTATGCCCGCCGGAATCCCCTGCTCCCAGATTCGGTATTATGACAGCCCGGAGGATTGCCTGCGTGCTGTCAACAGCAATGAGGTGGATTTTGCTTATGGCCTTTCCTCCTCCATTGAACAGGAGATGCAGAATCACCGGTACGCCAATGTGGTTCCTATCAGCAGTATTAACAACAGCACTGAAATATGTTTTGCCATGGACCGCCCCATCAATCCCAACCTTATGACGATTTTGAACAAAGCGATCGGCAACCTGTCCACGGGTGAAAGGAATGCCCTGACAAACCGCAACATGGTATCCATGGGATATTCCTCCATGTCCATGTCTGAACTGATCTACGCCAATCCGCTGGCCTTTATAAGCATCTTCAGCGCATTTGTGCTCATGGCAGCCGCTTCCCTGGTCATGATCATGAGGGCTCGCTTAAAAAATTCCATGATCCAAAGTGAGCTGGAAAAAGCAGAGGCCAAGAGTAAAGCCAAGGGAGAATTTTTGTCCAGGATGAGCCACGAGATACGGACCCCCATGAATGCCATCATGGGACTGGCAAACCTGACCTGCATGGAAGAACATCTCCCAGCCCAGGTGGAGACCAATTTAAAAAAGATACTCTCCTCCTCCCAGTACCTTCTGTCCCTGATCAATGACATACTGGATATGTCCAGGATCGAAAACGGAAAATTGCAGATCTCTCCGGAGACGTTTTCACTCAGGAACCTTCTGGATGATCTGGAAAGCATGATGCGCACCCAGGCGGAAGCCAGGCAGCTTCGGTTTGAAGTGGATTTTAGGCTTTCGCATTCCAGCATAGACGGGGATCCGGTGCGGCTGCGCCAGGTGCTTGTAAACCTGCTCTCCAACGCGATCAAATTCACCCCCAAAGGGGGCCTGGTCCAGATTCTGGTCCATGAGACGGATTCAGACATGGGAACCGCATCCTTCCTGTTCTCTGTAAGGGATAATGGAGTGGGGATCCCCCTGGAATACCAGAAGCGGATCTTTGATTCCTTTGAACAGCTGGGATCCTCGGTATCCAGAAGTGAAGGCACGGGACTGGGCCTTCCTATCAGCAGCAGCATTGTCCAGGCCATGGGCGGTAAACTGGAATTACACAGCATTCCCGATAAGGGATCTGAATTCTTTTTCCTTCTCCGCTTCCCCCTCTCCCAATGCACCCAGGAGACCCCGAAGTTATCTCCGGCCCCTGACCATATGGAGACGGGACACGCGGAGACAGTAAGCCTTAAGGGAGTACGCATCCTGCTGGCTGAGGACAATGACCTGAATGCAGAGATCGCCGTTGAGCTGCTTCAGATGTGGGGAGCACAGGTGGACAGGGCCTGCAATGGCCGGGAGGCCCTGGACCTGTTCACCGGAGGCCCTGCCGGACAATACCAGGCCATATTGATGGATATCCGGATGCCTGTCATGGACGGACTGGACGCAACCGTAAACATCCGCTCCAGCTCCCATCCGGACAGCGCCTCAGTGCCGATCATTGCAATGACTGCCAACTCCTTTAAGGAAGACTCCGATGCAGCTGCCAAAGCGGGCATGACCGGGTTTGTGTCAAAACCAGTGGATATGGATTATCTGCTAAAGGTGCTTGAAGAAAATATACGGAACGCATAAGGGGCCTTATTGCCCTGCTTTCCACGCCTTTATTTCATCCAGCCGCTTCTTTACCTCAGGTTCAGCCCCCTGTCCATGGGGATGATAGTATGTCCTGCCCAAAAGCCCGTCCGGCAGGCACTGCATACGCGCCACCTTTTGTTCGGTGTCATGGGCATACACATATCCGCTGCCGTAGTGCAGCTCTTCCATCAGCTTTGTGGGAGCGTTCCTTATATTCAGCGGAACGGTTTCCGCCATTGTGGCCTGGGCATCCTCTTTGGCCGCATTATAGGCCACATAGGCGGAATTGGATTTAGGGGCCATGGACAGATAGATCACCGCGTGGCTCAGATGCACATTGCACTCTGGCATGCCCAGAAAATGACATGCCTCATAGGCTGCCACTGCCAGGGGAAGGGCATGGCTGTCCGCCATCCCTATATCCTCGCTGGCAAAGCGGATCAGGCGGCGGGCCACATATAAGGGATCCTCCCCTGCCTCCAGCATCCGGGCCAGCCAGTACACGGCCGCATCCGGGTCCGTGTTGCGCATGGATTTGTGGAGGGCTGATATAATGTTATAATGCTCCTCACCCTTTTTATCGTACAAAAAGCTTTTCTTTCCAATACACTGTTTCAGCACTTCCATGGTGACCGTTGTCTTATCTGCGCCGATCTCTCCGTTGGTCACTGCCATCTCCAATGTGTTCAGCGCGGTTCTGGCATCTCCGGCAGCAAACATCGCGATCATATCCAGCATATGGTCATCAATATCCACATTCAGATAACCCAGTCCCTTCTCACTGCGGATGGCAATCTTTAAAAGTTTTGTCAGGTCCTCCTGGGTCAGTGCCTGAAGTACAAATACCCTGCACCGGGAAAGAAGAGCCCCGTTAATCTCAAAGGAGGGATTCTCCGTGGTGGCTCCGATGAGTATGATGCTTCCCTTTTCCACATAGGGCAAAAAGGCATCCTGATGGGCCTTGTTGAAACGGTGGATCTCGTCCACGAAAACAACGGTTTTGATCCCCATTCTGCGGCTGTTCTCAGCCTGGGCCATCACGTCCTTGATCTCTTTGATACCGCTGGTAACAGCGCTGAAATTGATGAACTGGGCATGTGTTTTGTGAGCGATAATGCCGGCCAGGGTTGTCTTCCCCACTCCCGGCGGTCCCCAGAAGATCATGGAAGGGATCTTATCCTGCTCTATGAGCTGGCGAAGAAGCTTCCCCTTCCCCAAAAGATGCTCCTGTCCCACAAATCCATCCAGATCCTCCGGCCTCAGCCGGCTGGCCAGGGGGTTGTATACTTCACGGTCGTCAAACAACGACATCTGCTCCATCATGATCATGCGCTCCTTCCAGAATCTATACACTACAGGTCTGTGAAAACCAAATTCATTCTAGCCTAAGTATATGGGATGCCTGAGAAAGAGTCAATCTATTTCCCGCAACATAAAACGTAGGATCCCAAAGGGTGTCATCCCTCAGAATCCTACGTTTTTTTCATCCCGGATATTCAAACAAATAACGCTTTGCAAAATAGTATGTAACCGTTCCGTTACACACCAGGGTCCGGTCCTCATGATACAGGCGCAGGTCCGCTGGTATAGCCAGCTTCTTCTGGACCTGATCCTGGTGGTACAGCTTCACCTCATAGACCTCCTTTCCGGTCTTCAGGCTCTCCAGTCCGTCCCGGCAGTCCAGGACTGCGTAAAACAGTTCCTTCTCCTCGCCCATTCGGACAATTGCCGTATAATACACATCCCGGCTCAGTTTACCCGCCTCACTTGGAAGGGACAGCTGTACCTGGAAAAGATCGGGATGGTCACCGGCAAGTTCCAGGGTGATCCCATGATTTACCCATATGCCTTCCCGGTCATACAGTTTAAAGGGAATGCCCGGCTGTTTGAAAATCAAGGGCGCATTCTCCGGCACCTCCATGAGAATATCCAGATTCTCTGTCATGTGAAATACAACTGCCTGACGCCCCTTAGAGGAACCGTCCTCTGGATGGAACATTTCTATCTCCATCTCCGTGTGGTAGAACCCGCAGCTGAGATCATCTGATAAGAACACCTTTCTCACCACAACGGGCGCATTGTCAGCATCCCGGTCCCCGTCAGCTTCTTCATGGGAATCCCCCTGCGCCCGGTCCCCGTTGTTCTTCTGCTCCCTCTCTCCGCCGTTCTCCTGGGCGTCCTGTTCCCCACTCTTTTCCACCTTTTTAAGATACACGTGTACACGCCTCATATAGGCCAAATATACATAGAGAACGCACATCACAAGACTGATGATACCGCTGCCAAAGCTGTTTTTAAATGCCCTGAAGCTGTACTTCACCAGAAATGCAAGGGGGAGCAGTGTGATGAGATAATATACGGGAAGGCTCATCTCACTGCGGCTGTTGGATCTTCCCGTAAAACGGTCCCGGTTATAGAGGAATAAAAAACTTTCATAGGTTTTGCTGCAATGTCCGCACCTGCCCCGGTAGAAACTGGGTTTTTCAATGTCCCTGCCGCACCAGGGACATTTGTTCTCTGTGATCCGCATACTTGTGGCTCCTGTCCGGCTGTCACGCTTTTCCTTGGGTTTACTGATTATTATCATAACATAAAAAAGCGATTGCCGCCAAGCTTTTTAGCATACCCCCTGTTTGGTCACTGTGAAAAACTCTCCGGCCCTTTTTCCCAGTATTAAGACCTCTTCCCTCAGATATACCTTAACCGCTCTCTGTCCACGAATCCGCCTCAGGGGCATAAACCACATATCTGCAGGTTCAGTCTCCCGGTGTGGATTCCGGCCGCAGTAAAGACGGTATATCCCCATTTCACTAACTGTACTTAAATTATAGACAAAGTCCCTCCAAAGTTGAAGGGACTTAAGATTTAACTTCTTCTGAATAGACACATCTTTATTTCCGGAATCATTTTTCTCGTATATTGATATCCGGCTTCCATACACGCCATCATCTGGTCAAAGGTGAGAAGACCGGCCCTTTCCGGAAGAGGAGGCTTAAGTAAAAGCGATCCGCTGTTGGAGCCGCATGCCTTCAGCCGTTCGCTCAT
Source organism: Clostridium sp. FS41 (assembly GCF_000954015.1). Lineage (NCBI taxonomy): Bacteria > Bacillati > Bacillota > Clostridia > Eubacteriales > Clostridiaceae > Clostridium > Clostridium sp. FS41. Next base: position 347,877 of record NZ_JYHN01000061.1, on the reverse strand, counting down.
AATGGAAAAGGAATGGGTGGCTGTTTCCAGGATGGAATCATCCGAGGGGGCGCAGTACCGCCCTCCTATATCCACTGATATGACTGTTTGGATTCCGGCTTTCTGTAAAAGATTTTCAGGCAGATTGTCGGTAACACCTCCGTCCACCAGTCTGTAATTTCCCATCTCCAGGGGAGCGAAAATGGCCGGAACGCTGGAACTGGCCATCATCACTTCGCACAGATACCCATCCCACACCCAGTGCAGATCCTTCCGGTCCCTGACCTCATCTATATTGGTAAAGCACAGGGTCCTGCCGCTCATCAGGTCAACTGCCGGGATCACAAGCTTTACAATGGACTCATCCAGCTGTTTCTCACCTGTCAGCTCATTAAAATAGGCCAGCAGCTTTTTTCCCTTTATAAGGCCGGACAGGCTTACATTCATGCCGGCCAGCAGCTGGGGCATAAATCCCAGAAGTCCGGCATAATCCGGGTCCAGATAGTCATTTCCATGTTTGGACAAATGCTTTACCACCTTCTCCATCTCGGAGACCGGCATTCCTGAAGCGTACAGCCCTGCCACGATACTGCCCGCGCTGGTCCCCGCCACTGCCGGGGGCAGTATCCGTGCTTCCTCCAGGGCCTTTAACACGCCCACATGTGCCGCACCTCTGGTGCCGCCGCCCGCCAGGGCCAGGCCATATTCCATAAAAAATCCCCTCCGGTTTACATACCTTATAGATTAAGGTATGCCGGAGAGGATCTTTATGTTTTAGTCCGGGCAATGGTTTATGGATTCATTTTGTGGATTCCATCCAGCTTTCTGTCGATGGGTTCAGGTAATGGGGATTAAATTCAATCACCTTATACTCCTGGATCCCGTTCAGACAAAACGGTTCATTGGCCAGATAGTGTTCTGTCTCTTCCAGGGTCTCTGCTCTCATGATGAACATGCCCCCGCTCATATCAGCCTTCAGCCCGGAGATCAGTATCATTCCCCGATCCATGGCTTTCTGGGTGTAGGCCATGTGCTGTTTCATAATATGATCATTCATATTTTCCGCATTTTGTATGATTCCCTCTACCATATAATATTTCATATCGTTCCTCCTGCTAATAGGATGCTGCCGTATTACTTTATTATACTACGGATTCCAGCACCTGCACAGGCTTTCCAGCATTTCCCCGCAAAGCCCCAGGATTATTTGGATCTCATCTCCGGAAAGATCATCAAAATGGATTCCGCATTCCACGGTCACCGGTTCTTTAAGCAGCCGGCTGATCTCCTCCGCCCAGTGTCCGCTGATGACGCCGTCCCTGTGTCCCGGAAACTGGATGGTCATGGTTTCCTGGCCCGGAACAGCCCGGCTGAACGCCCCCACATGGGTCCTGGTGCCTCCTGTAACCAGTATGACGGCGCCCTTGTCCAGCCGGAAGGCGCGGGCCGTGATGGTGCCCCGGACGTGGGAAAATGTGATGGTCTTTGTAATGGCCAGTTCCCCTTCCATATTTTTTTCCATACAGGACCTACCCTTCCCAGCGCCGGAAGGACTGGCATTCCAGGCCAAACTGATCCATTATCTTTCCCACAACATGGACGGTCATCTCCTCAATGGTCTCCGGCCTCTGGTAATAGCTCATCACCGGAGGAAGGATGACGGCGCCCATCTGGGACAGTTCATACATGTTGCGCAAATGGATGGGGCTCAGGGGACATTCCCTGGTGACCAGAACCAGCCTTCGCCGCTCCTTTATGGTTACGTCCGCGGCTCTGAGAAGAAGGCTGTCGCTGTATCCGCTGTGGATTCCCGCCAGGGTCTTCATGCTGCAGGGCACCACTGCCATCCCCAGGGTTTTGAAGCTTCCGCTGGCCAGTGAAGCGCCCAGGTCCTGGTTGTCATACACTGTGCCGGCCAGCCGCTTCACCTCCTCCAGCCCGTATCCGGTCTCCTGGTCAATGGTCAGTTCCCCTCCCCTGGATATAACCAGATGAGTTCCGATGCCGGATCTTCTCAGTTCCTTTAACAGGGCAATGGCAATGGGTGCCCCCGATGCTCCGCTGATCCCAATAACTAATTTTTCAGCCATATGTCAGGGTTCACCTCCATAAAGCGTGCCCGCTTAAACGTTTCCTTAAGTCCAAAGGGCACGGTACAGTCAAAGATTGTTTTGCATGCAATTCCTTTGCCCCGTATGCTAACGCTGTATTCCGGGGAATTGGATGGATCCAGGGGATGGCATCGCACTCCCGGAATGGTTATGATATCCGTATCTCCCTGGAACCTCGTATTCATGGCCCACAGCACATCACTCATATCAAAACAGTCCACATCCTCATCCACCAGGAATACATGCTTAAGCTCGCTGAAGGCGGAAAAGGCCAGCAGGGCAGCCTGGCGCTGGCGCCCCTCATCGCTCTCCGTCTTTTTCTCAAACTGCAGCACCGCCATATATTTTCCTCCACCGGCCGATGGGCAGTATACATTTTGCAGCCTGCCCGGCATGGCCTTTTCCACCATTCCGTAAATGCTGGCCTCGGTGGGGATGCCCGCCATGGAGACATGCTCCTCGCTGGGGCCAATGCAGGTCTGCATCACGGGATGGAGCCTGTGGGTCACTGCCTTTACCTTAATAATCCAGCACTGGCTGCTGGCAGGCCCTGTGTATCCGGGGAATTCAGGCATGGCATACCCGGTATGGCTGTTCTGGTCCTCCTGTACCCTTACGCCTGGACACACTTCCCCCTCAATGACATACTCCGCATTTGCAATGGCGCGCTGGTCCACGGTCAGACAGCGGCACAGTTTTACCGGCTCTCCTCTGAGTGCTCCGGAAATGGAAAGCTCATCATAGCCCAGGGGCGTGGTGGGCGGCTCAAAGCAGGAACCGATCTCAATGGCCGGATCCACCCCGATGCTCACCGATATGGGCAGGCTGCGGCCCAATTCCTCCGCTCTCTCCACCATTGCCCCTATGTGGCGGGCACCCGGGGTGAAAAAGATGGAAAGTTCATCCTTTCCCTGGATGCACAGCCTGTGGATGGTCACATCACTGACACCTGTGTCCGGATGGCTGGCATAGCACATTCCCAAAGTGATATAAGGTCCCGCGTCATCCGGTGTGTTAGTGGGCGCAGGCACCAGCTTTGCAAGGTCAAACCCTGGTTCATCAGACCGGTGCACCACCTCCTGGCAGGGAGCGTCCCCTTCTATCAGCACGGGCTGTATGGGGTTGGATGCACATTCCCAAAGCCGTTTCCCCAGATTCTGGGGCTCACAGTCAAGAAGCGCGGCCACCCGTGTCCTGGAAGCCAGGACACCAATGGCAACTCTTGCATCCGGATGTCCCTTGATCTTATGAAACACCATGGCCGGTCCCTCTTTGGTGGGGCGCATCACCGTACCGCCTGCCCCAATATGGCGGTATACGCCGGAAAGCTCCGCCCTTGGATCCACCTCCACATCTGTCTCGGCATACTGTCCCGGGATTGTTTTTAGCAGCTCCAGGGCCGAACGCAGATCCTTTACAGGATGCTTTCCATTTTTTGTGTCCGCCTTTTTCTTTTCCATCTTTGTCATCTCCACCGCTTTATTCCTCCTTGATCCGATCAATGTCATTATTCCTACCCATAGTTTATATTTTTTTACCTATGGAATCAATTCAAGTTGTGGTATAATTGTTTCCAGATTGGAATGATTATCAGACTGGCCGGAGGTGTATTATGACATTTGAACAGCTGCAGTGTTTTATTGCCTCAGTGGAGGAGCATACATTTCTGGATGCAGCGGAATCCCTGCATATATCTCAGTCCTCCCTTTCCAAACAGATCATGAAACTGGAGCAGGAACTGGAAGTTGAGCTGTGGGACAGAAAAAAAAGGAAAGCAGTTCTTACAAAAGCCGGGCTGCTCTTCTATCAGGATGCCCGGATCCTGATCAAGCAATATACGGACGCGAAAAACAAGCTTAACAGGTATCGGAGCCAGGCGCAATATACCCTGTCCATCGGTACGCTTCCCATTTTATCCCAATATCAGCTCACACCTGTGTTCACTCATTTCCGTGAAACCCACCCCCGGCTGCACCTGTCCCTTCACGAGGTGGAGGAGGAGGATCTGATGGAAGGGTTTGACCGGGGCGCTTACGATTTAGTCATTGCAAGGTGCGCCATGCTGGACAGGGTGCACCATGTGTGGCAGCTCATCGGGGATGATGAACTGGATGCCGTGCTTCCCCGCAGCCATCCTCTGTCCTCCCGGTCCTCTGTCCGTCTGGAGGAGCTGCGGAATGAGGATTTTATCTTCATGAATCCTTATACATCCATTCACCAGCTGTGTTCCAGGCTGTGCTCCCAAGCTGGGTTTACTCCCAACATCCTGCGCACAGCCAGGGTGGAATCCATTCTCAGCGCGGTCCAGATCGGCGAGGGCATCAGCCTGCTGGCCGGAAACAGCGTCCGTATCTTCAAACCGGAGGAGATAGCCGTGGTGCCATTGGAACCAGGGATCCCCATTCCCGTGGTATTGGGCCGGATGAAGGGAAGGCATGTTACAAAAGCCATGGGGCAGTTCTGGGATTATTGCGGCCGGGAGCTGGGGCGGTGACAGGTGCTCCGCATTCCGTTCTCCGCTCTCTGCGATCAGCATCCTAACGGAACTGATTCTGAAACGGGTGCTCTACCGGATCAACAGGCGTATGTGCCGGAAGTGTATTCAGAAATTAATTTAGAAACCATGCAACTTTTTCCATTTCTGCCACGTCTAATGAGGGTAATCAAAATTAGTGACATGATATGGAGGAATACATAATGAAAAAAAGATACTTAGTGGCTGCTGCAATTTTGGCTTTTGCCCTATCCGCTTCCGCCTGCTCCGGCAAGACAGCAAGCGTTACCAAGACAACCACTGTCCCAATGGCAGAGGCTTCCAGAGAACAGGACTCCAAAGAACAGGCATCCAAAGAGCAGGCATCCAAAGAGCAGACTGATACCGACCCGGAGGAGGAAAACGCCTCCAATACGTCCGAGGGCGTACTCACAGGTATTGTGGATGTGAATAAAGGATTTATGATCACCGTTATCTCTGATGAAGATTCAGAATCCTATGTTTTTGGCCTGGATGAAAAGCAGAGCGAAACATATAAGGATATCAAACCCGGAGATACGGTTTCCGTTACCTACACCAACGGCCTTCCCAGCCCGGATAATATGGACACGGTTGTTATAGATATCGAAGTTGAGTAATTAAATGTTTTAATAAAATACCTTCCATGGAGTGGTGCGTGCACCTCTCATGGAAGGTATTTTATTGAGATGGGGCAGCCCCGTATCCTTAATCCAGATGGAACACTGGTTGGAAATCCACGCATACCGGGCTGTTATCCCGGTTGGTTTCCATAATATCAGCCATGTAATCCCACCATTTGCGGTTGATGGGCGTGTCCGCTGATCCGGCCCAGAGGGCTTCATCCTCCACCTCCAGGTAACCGTACAAAACATTGGTTTCCCTGTCAAGAAAAATGGAATAATTCTTCCCGCCATGCCGGCGGATCATCTCTTTCATCTCCGGCCACAGTTCATTGTGGCGGCGCTCATATTCCTCTGCCATACCCGGATAGAGGAACATCTTAAATCCTTTCCTGGTCATGCTTTGTCCCCTCCTTGTTGACCCTTATACTTATCATACTGTAAAAACGGGTAAAAAATAAGGACGTTATTTGTTCAAAACAACGTCCTTATTTTACAATCCGCAGCCTTTTCACACCTGCATTTTTTCACACCTGCATTTCCACACTTACAGTTTTTCTCACACCCACAGCATAGGCTGCCGTGATGCAATATTTCTCCTGGCCTCCTCATCCGTGGATTCCGCCGGAAGCCGGTCGTACAGATCCAGAAGTTCCCGGCGCCCCAGCGCGCAGCCGGCCAGGATCATAAATCCATACCTTGCCGGGAACGCATCAAAATGCATGACGTCCGGGGGATACGGCCAGCATTTCTTGTCCAATACATAGGGGGTTATAAAATCCAGGGCCTTCTTTATGCTTCTTCCATCCGGGGACTCATACTCCCACAGATTGTCCCCGGGCGAGGACAAAAGGTGGCACATCGACACCATGTTGTCCACAATAAAGAGGGAATAATTGTAGGGTTTGGTCCTTCCCAGTTCCCGGGGAAAAGAACCGTCCTCTGCCTCCTGTTTTAAAAGGCCCTTCTTGTAATATTCCCTGCAGAAATCCACGATCCGTTCATTGTCCGTAAATCGCGCAAATGCCGCTGCCTGTACAAAAAAGCACACCCCATGGTTGTTGTCTTTGTTCATTTCCTGTATGCCGTTGGCATCAGTCAGCATCCATCCAAGATACCTGGCAAACCATTTTTTCAGTCCCTCGTAGACCTCAGGCTCCATGGAAGGTGACTTTCTCAAATGCTCAATGGCAAACACCACATCCACCAGATGAAGGGTATCAATGATCCCGATCCCCCTGCCAGGACAGATTCCAAGAATGGCCTGGGCATAGGACAGGTGAGGCGCCATATAGGTGTCCCTGTCCAGGAAAAACTCCCCAAGGTGCCGGACCGCCCGCGCTGCATATTGTTCTTCCCCTGTGAGAACATAAGCAGATGTGAGGAATACAACATTGGTACGCATCTGGCGCATGATGATCCGATGTCCGTTAAAATTGTCCGGATTGGTCTGTCCGTCCCTCTGTATGTATGGCAGTCCATCCGGCGTATCGGGATTTGGCCACCAATAATCGCCGTTGGAGTAATAATCATGGGGTCCGCCTGTGCTGCGCGGGCTCTGCACATCCGTGATATGGAGCACTGGGGCCTTTAAGGCCGCCCGCGCTTTTTCCATCACCCAATCCGTATCACGCCACCTGGGTTCTGTCTTATAATCCATTTTGTACCTGATCATATTCCTACCTGCTTTATCTGTTTAATTCTGCTTTTGCGCAGTTCAGCAATGCTTTCATATATCCGGTGCAGTAGGCCCAGGACGGGTTCTCCCCTCCCACGCTTTCTCCCCACACGGGAACATGGTCCACATGGATGGCTCCGTCATAATCATAGCGTACAAACTGTTTCATCAGTTCATACATATCCATGTATCCGTCCTCCAGCAGGGTCTCCTCAAAATACGGGATCGTACTGCTTACATTTCTAAAATGCACCAGGAGAACCTTTTTGTTCTCCACAAAATATTTAATGTCCTCCATTACATTGCCGAACTTGTCCCCGCCTTCCAGCCAGCATCCGATACACATTTTCATCCCCAGATAGGGGCTGTTGCCGGCCAGCTCAAAGGCATGCTTGTAATCCTCCGCCGATGTGATCAGGTTGGAGATCCCAACCAGGCAGTCCACGGGCGGATCGTTGGGATGAAGGGCGATTTTAACGTTTGCCTCCTCACAAACAGGAAGGGTACGGTCCAGGAAATACTTAAAGTTATCCCACATTTCCTCCTTTGTGTAGAGCCTTCCGTGTGTATACGGACGTTTTTCCAGCTCGCCGATATCAACCACACGCCCGATTCCTCCCCTGGTATGCCGGCTCACCTTAAACGCGGTGGTCAGTACCTGGTTGGGCTCCCATGTCATGTACACAACAGGGATCCCGGCTTTTCCCAGGATACGGTTAAAATTGTTGTAATCCTCAATGGCCTTATCCCTGCCCTCTAATCCCAGGTGGATTTTATCGCTCTTGTAAAGCCCAACATTACCAGCATCCGTTACGGTCAGGTCAAATTTCCTAAGACGTTCCGTGAACCGCATCACGGAATCATAGTCCGTGTGCTCATCCTTAAATATCACATATACGTATTTTACACCCATCTGTTTGATGAACAAAAGCTGTTCATCCGTGTAATCAGACACTACTTTTGACTGAACCTTGATTTTGTCTCCCAGCATAATTAATCCCCTTTAACTCTAGTCATTTTTATTTTGTCCAGTGTACTGCCTCTGGTGTCCACTGCTCCAGACTCACATCATAGATGCCGCTGTCCTCTAATCCCGGAACTGCAAAGGTTTCATAATATACCACCGCCATTGGGGTGATCATCACATAATCCTGCACCAGCGCCTTGGCAGCTTTCTGAAGGTTGGCCTTCTTCTCCTCGATGGTCTTAGCTGCCCTTGCTGCAAATAATGGCTCCTCAAACTCAGCAGGGCGCAGCATGATGCCGTGGTTCTTGATCCCCTCTGAGGAATAGAGGCGGATATAGTTGTTTGTGAAGTCCATCTTGCTGGCTCCCCTGTTTGCAATAAATCCGTCAATGTCATCTTCCTTCTGGATCGCCGCCAGGGCGGAGCTGTCCATTACATTGACCTCAGCCTTGATACCGATCTGTGCCAAAATGGCCTGGAATGCGGTTGCCGTGTCATTATCAACCGCCTTTGTATAGATGGTTGTCTCAAATCCGTTCGGATAGCCTGCTTCCGCCAGCATCTGCTTTGCAAGGTCCGGATCATACTCATAGAATTTTGCATCCGGTGCATATGCCCAGGAGTCAGAGGTACAGAACAGAGGGGTTGACTCTCCCAGTCCGCCGGATAATGCTTTTGCAACATCATCCCACTGGATCGCATGCATGATGGCCTGACGTACCTTTAAATCTCCCATTGGATGCTTGTCGCTTTTACTGTTCCAGATAATGTGCTTGATGTCGGCTACATTGGCGTTTTTACGTCCCACGGATTCAAATCCCGCCTGCTTGATGGCGTTGATAATGGCATCATTTTCAAACTTCATGGCCACGCCCACCTCCTTGTTCAAAAGGGCGGACATCATGGTGTTGGTGTCTGTGATCATGTCGATCTCCAGATGGTCAATATAGGGCTGTCCTTCGATCCTGTAGTCCTCGTTCTTGGTGTAAGTAATCTTGTTGTCGGCAATAAAGGATTCCAGGATAAATGGACCGGTTCCCACTGCATGGGTCTGGCACCATTCCACCCCGTTCTTCTCATAGGCTTCCTTGGAGCAGATATAGATGTCCCCTATTACATTGTCCCAGTTATTGGCCCACTCATCGTACTGGATCTGTACGGTCAGGTCATCCACCACTTTTACTTCCCTGGGCGTCCCGATCTCACTTGCCTTGCCGTTGTCAATGTACTGCTGGATGTTCCATGCAACTGCCTCCCCGTCACACACAGAGCCATCGTGGAATTTAACGCCGTCCCTTAATTTAATGGTAAACGTAAGATTGTCGGGATCCGTAACAAACTCTTCAGCCAGCCATGGGAAATAATTTCCCTCCGTATCAGCGCGTCCCAGGGATTCCAGAACGGGCTGTGCCCCAAAGCGGTCGCTGGTGGTAGTGGACTGGGGCATAAAAAATGTATTGTGCAGCTGCGGTATGGCAATGGTCAGGCTGCCTCCGGCTTCAATCTCACCCGGAACCTTGCTCTCTGCCCCATCATTTCCTGCAGCCTGGCTTCCCGCCGCTTCGCTTCCTGCAGCCTGGCTTCCTGCCGAGGGCGCTGCTGTGGCGGATGTCTTACTGCCGCCTCCGCAGCCGGATACCATACCCGCTGTCATTGCAGCGGCCAGTGCCAGTGCCAAGACTTTCTTCGATAACTTCATCATTCATTCCTCCTGTTATATAGTTTTTATTTGTTGAACTGCTGTTCATATAAAAAGCATGCTACCTCATGTCCCTTTCCCACATCCTTAAGCACCGGCACTTCCCTGCGGCACCTGTCGCACACATGGGAACACCTGTCATGGAAGGGGCATCCCTCCGGCCGTTTGGTCAGGCTGGGCACCTCACCGCGGATGGGAACACGTTCCCTGGACTCCTCCACTGCCGGGTCAGCCACAGGAACCGCGCTGAGCAGCGTCTTGGTATAGGGGTGAAGGGTGTTGCTGTAAAGCTCATCACAGTCCGCGATTTCAACCACTCTGCCCAGGTACATTACCAGAATCCGGTTGCTGATATGTTTTACCACAGCCAGGTCATGGGCTATAAACAGATAAGTCAGGCCCAGCTGGGACTGCAGTTCCTCCAGCAGGTTGATGATCTGGGCCTGTATGGAAACATCCAGCGCGGATATGGGTTCATCGCAGATGATCATATCCGGCTCCGATGAAAGGGCTCTGGCTATACCGATCCTCTGGCGCTGGCCCCCTGAAAACTCATGGGGAACCCTGTATTTTAACGCCGGATCCAAGCCCACGATACGGAACAGTTCGTCCACCCTGGCATTGTATTCCGCCTTATTCTTAACCAGCTTGTGCAGCAGAAGCGATTCTCCCACAATAGATTCCGCGGTCTGTCTTGGATCCAGTGAGGAAAACGGATCCTGGAAGATCATGGAGATCTTTCTCCGGAACGGATACATCTGCCTGTCATTAAAACCAGCTATATCCGTGCCATTAAAGATGATCTCACCCTCCTCCGGTTTGTAGACCCTCATAATACACCGGGCCAGGGTCGTCTTGCCGCAGCCTGACTCGCCCACGATCCCCAGGGTCTCACCTTTTTTTGCGTAAAAGTTGATATCCTCAATGGCCTTTACTTCCCCAGTCTTTTTGCGCATCATGCCGCTGTAAATGGGGAAATATTTTCTTACATTCTTTACATTCAGGCACAGTTCATCCCCTACAAGGATCTTAGGCGCTTTTTTCACCTCTTTGTCCGCGATCTCCTTTGCCTTGGCAGCCTTTTCCTCCTCAGTCAGATGACAGGCTGCAAAATGCTCCTTTTCCAGCTCCTTAAGCCCCGGTTTGGCGCACTCCCTGCACCGGTCCATCCTGTACTCGCACCGCTCGTAAAAAGGACAGTAGGACGGGCGTGTGGCCGGGTTTGGCGGCAGTCCCTCTATGGGGATCAGGATGCGGTCCTTGGGGTCATCCAGCCTTGGGATCGCCCGCAAAAGCGCTCTGGTGTAGGGATGTTCCGGATTGGCAAACAGCCGTTTGGCGTCCGTCATCTCCACCACGCTGCCGGAATACATCACGTAGATCCGCTCCGCAAACCGCGCTACGATTCCCAAGTTATGGGTGACAATAATGACCGCCGTATTCGTCTTTTTCGCAATATCACGGATCATCTCCAAAAGCTGTGCCTGGGTCGTCACATCCAGCGCCGTGGTCGCCTCGTCCGCCACCAGGACCGTTGGCTCCGATGACATGGCCATGGCGATCATGATGCGCTGGCGCATGCCGCCGGAAAACTGCTGGGGATAATAATCAAACCTCTGCTCCGCATCCGGGATATTGACCAGCTTAAGCATTTCAATGGTACGCTTTTTCGCGTCCTCTTTGCTCATCTTAAGGTGTTCTATAATGTTTTCCTGGATCTGATACCCAATGGTCAGCACCGGATTCAGGGAAGTCATGGGTTCCTGGAAGATCATACTGACTTTTCCGCCCCTCATATGGCGCATCTTTTCGCTGTCCACGCCCAGTTCCAGCATGTTTTGCTCCTCGCCCTGTATATAAACCTCTCCCCCTGTGATCTTTCCCGGAGAACTGATCAGCTGGAGCATACTCATCATGGTAACGGATTTTCCGCTCCCCGACTCCCCGACAATACCGATGATCTCGCCGGGATCCAGATACAGAGAAACCCCGTCCACTGCCTTTACCATCTGCCCGTCTGTCTTAAAACAGGTCTCAATATTTTTTATTTCCAACAAGTGTTCCATCCTTGGCCTCCTCCTAAACTTCGCCTCTGAGTCTTGGGTCCAGAGCATCGCGGACACCGTCACCAAACATGTTCAGACAGATAACAAGCACTGCCACACAGACACCGGGTGTCAGGGCAAATACCGGGTTCTGCAAAAGGAAAAGACGCCCTTCGCTGACCATGCTTCCCCAGGAAGCAGTAGGCGCGCTGATCCCCAGCCCCAAAAAGCTTAAGCCCGCCTCCGCCAGGATGGTCTGGCCTACCTGCTGGGTCATCATAACAATGATAGGGGAAATGCTGTTGGGCAGGATGTGTTTGAACATCAGCCTGAAATTCTTATTGCCCTGAAGCTTTCCCGCCATAATGTAATCCGCCTGTTTGATGGTCAGCACCTGGCCTCTCATCATACGCACATATCCTGCCATGGATGAGATGCCCAGGATGATCGCCAGATTGCGGATGCCGCTGCCAAACACAGCAGTCAGCGCCATGGCCAGGATGATCTGCGGGATCGCCCTGATAGCCTCCATGATCCTGTTGATCACATCATCCACGATCCCTCCGAAGTAACCGGCGATCATGCCGAAAAAGGTACCGATGATACATGCGATCATAACGGCAAACACACCAATGATCAGGCTCACTCTTGTGCCGTAAATAATACGGCTCAGCACATCCCTTCCGTAATTATCCGTGCCCAGCAAATGGGCGCTGCCGGGTCCCTGGAGAAATGACGCAAAGTCAGCATAATTGGGATCGTAGGGTGAGATTACAGGCGCCAGTATTGCCACTGCGATAAACAGAACTACCACAACCGCGCTGACCATTGCCACCTTTCTGGCAAACAATGTCTTAACTATTTTTTTCCATCTTCCATTATTTTTCATCGCGCTGCCTCCTTACTCATAGCGGACTCTGGGGTCCACCACCGCATACAGGATATCCGTAAAAAGATTGATGATACAGGATACAAGAGCGGTTACCAGCACACAGGCCTGTACCACCGGAATGTCACGGGACTGGATCGCCTTCACAAACAGGGAGCCCATGCCCGGGATATTGAATACGGATTCCACAAACATGGAGCCTGCCAGCATGGAGCCCAGGCGCATTCCCAGGATGGTGATAACCGGTATCAGGGCATTTTTAAGGGCATGGATGTAAATGACCTTGCGGCTGGAGAGTCCCTTGCTTTTAGCTGTCCTGACATAATCCTGGCGGATGACTTCCAGCATACTGGAACGCGTCTGCCTTGTGGTGGTGGCAATGCCTCCCAGCGCCAGGCAGAACAGCGGCATGATGGTCTGGCGTATACCCATGGACAAGTCCTGTGAAAACCAGGTAAAGCCATAGGAGGGCAGCCATCCAAGCTTCATTGCAAATATATACATGACTAAAAGGGCGATCCAGAACTGGGGAAGACAGGCCGTAATATTGGCGATCAATGTCACCACCGTATCCGCGGGCCGCCCCCGGTAAACAGCGCTGATGACCCCAAATAGAATCCCCAGAGGGATACTTATGACAAATGCGCTGAGGGAAAAGAACATGGTAATGGGGATCCGCTCATTGAGCACCTCCAGCGTACTTTTATGGAACTGTGTGGACTGCCCCCAGTCCCCCTGCACCGCTCCTCCCAGCCAGCTGAAATACCGCCTGATCACAGGCTGGTCCAGCTTCAGTTCATGATAGACCCTATCGTATTCCTCCTGGGAAACCTCTTCACCCAGCATTGCGTATACCGGATCGCCCGGAATGAACGACACCAGCATGAACGTAAAAATGGAAATAAGTATGAGGATCAGCAACATCTGTCCTGTACGCTTTACTATGTATGTCTTCATCTTGTTTCTACGGCAGGAATCTCCCCCCTGCCATATTCCTCCCTTCCTGTATCTGTTTTATGATCTGCTAATCTTCCTTCAAACCGTTTACCCCCCGGAGATTTCTTTCCCCGGCCACATATGGCTCCATACTCTTGCAGCATTCAATCTGAAGATCGGACAATACCAGGCCGTCCACCATTTCTGCATACAGCCCATAAAGCCCCGAATGCAGGATCCCATTCTCCCGGCATGGACGGATATCATAGCTGTCACACGGCCATTTGGACTGCTTTTCCAGGGTCACATGAACATTTTCCAGTTTCAGCCCCCTGATAACATGGTCCGGACTTGCGCAGATAAAGATGCCGTTTTCTCCCCTGCAGTTTATATCCCTCAATCTGACATTGCTGATCTGTCCGGCCGTGACGCCTTCCTTTCTGTCCATGACCGTGATGTAAACAGGCTCTGCCCGTCCCCACCACTGCTCTGAAAACCTTCTTGTCTCAATGGTCACATTGGAGACCAGAACATTTCTTATATTTCCTTTATCCCTTAGATGAAGGGAGATTCCCCGGTTGGTCCGGCTGATACAGCAGTTCTCAATGATTATGTTTTCAAAGTCATCCTCGCTCTCTGTTCCGATCTTGACCGCTGAACTGGTGGATATCAGCGTACACCCGGATATGAGGATATTTTTACAGGGACCATATTTTTCAAATCCCTTTGTGTTTTTCAGGACAATACAGTCGTCCGCGCATTCCACATGGCAATTCACAATCCGCACATCCTGACAGTGATCCGGGTCGATCCCGTCACAGTTTGCCATTCTCAGGTTGTTGAGGATGCGGACCGAATCCACCAGCACATCCCGGCAGCCTGCCATATGAAGGGTCCAGAAGGCGCAGCGTGTAAGTGTGACGTCCCTCACGGTCAGGTGCTCTACATCCTCCATGAGGATCATGGGGATCCTTGGATAATAGGCGCCCTCGATATGGTACCGTATCTGCTTTCCATAGTAGATCTCCTCCGATCCGTCAATGGTTCCAAAGCCTGTGATCCTGATATTTTCTCCGCCCCGGCCATAGATGAAATAGTAGCGCGGCTTTCCGTCATACTCACAATTAATATAGGAAGGAAGGCTTTCCTCATGCTCCACGGAACCTTCAGGGTCCTGGGGATCCAAAGGCTGGTAATCGGAGGGATCGGTACTTGCCTTTAGCACCGCTCCGCTTTCCACATACAGTTCCACATTGGATCTTAAAACAAGGGAGCCTGACATATAGGTTCCCCCGCCCGGCAGCACCACACGGCCTCCCCCTGCCTCAGAACATGCATCTATGGCTTTCTGGATCGCATTCCTATCCTTTGAGGCACCATCTCCGGCAGCTCCGTAATCACGCACATTATATTCCATGCCTATTCCTCCGGTTTATATACTTTTGCCATTTTCATTACTGACAAACTCTGTTATAATGGTGAAATGGTTATTTTATCCTTTTATCTTTTGACCCATTTGCATAATTATGTATATTATTACCATTTGCATGTTTTAATTATATATTATATTGTGCATAGTTTCCAATGACCCTTTCCTATCATTATTATAAGCATTGACTATAATAGTAATAATACTCATTACGAAAGGAGGCTTACAATGGATATACGTTATCTTGAGTACATACTGGTTCTGGCAGAGACAGGCAACATGACCCGGGCGGCCGGCAAGCTTTATATTTCCCAGCCCACCTTAAGCCAGTTTCTGTCCAAGCAGGAACAGGAACTGGGCACCCCTTTGTTCCAGCGCACCGGCGGTGTATACACCCTTACCCCGGTAGGGCATCTGTATGCGGATTATGCCCGGAAGGTCCTCACCCTCACCGACATTCTGGAAAAAGACATACAGCGCATTTCCACTGCCAGCCGCATCAGGATCGGCACCTCTGCCTCCCGCGCGCTGCAGATGCTGACCTCTATCCTGGTGGATTTCCGCAAATATTATCCCCGGGTGGAGCTGGCCCTGTCCGATGATAATCTGAGGGCCATGAGGAACGCCACGGCCAAAGGTGAGATCGATATTGCATTTGTGACAGCCAACGCCCTGGACCAGCACAAGGGGCAAAGCCTGGAGCTAAAAAAAGAGGAGGTGGTCTTTGCCGCCCCCATCAGCCACCCATACTGCCAGTCCCTGGAGCCGGGAAAGCATTACAGCCTGACAAGCAGACAGGTTCTGGAACATTTTGAAAACACACCATTTATCCTGCAGCTCAAAGGTTCCTGCATCCGTTATCTGGTGGATGCATTTTTCGGCAAGGATTTTAATCCCATCATTGCCTGCAGCACCAGCCACGCCCAGTCCATCTGCGACATGGTTTCCAGCAACATCGGCGTGGGCTTTATCCCCACGGGCTATGCGGTGGATTCCCCCAGGATCACTTACTTTTCCCTGGAACCCAAAATGTACCGGATCCATGCGATCCTGTTCAGGAAAGACTTGATCATGGAACCGCCCCATAAGTATCTGGTAAAGCTGGCACAAAAATATGTGGAGGAAAACTGGAAAAACCTATAAATTCTTTTATTTAAAAATAGCACAAGCAAAAAATTTGAGCACCGGCTGTTTGGGCTGCCAGTGCTCAATCCTTGTTTTAATTTGTCTGTTTCAATTTAATTGATAAGCGGTAAACAACCGCTGATATTGCCGCTGTGATAAATTCCGTGATCCAAAAAGCGCTCCAGACCCCAACAGGCCCCCAGATCCTGCACAGGATAAAGGCGGCAGGAATAATGATCACCACATACCGAAACAGTGAGATAATAAGGGACTGCGTTCCCTTCCCAAGTCCCTCCAGCGCTCCCGAGGACGTGACGGAAACAGATGAGACAATAAAACCGGCACTGATGATGCGAAGGGCCTTCTGTCCGGATAAAACCGTTTCAGGATTACTGGTGAACAGGCTGATAAGCTGTTTCGATGCCGTCAGGCACAGGACGGTTCCCAAAACCATGATGATACAGCTCATACAAAGGGTCATGTCATATATCCTTCTGACCCTTTTATGTTCTCCGGCACCGTAATTATATCCAATGATAGGGCGCATTCCCTGGACAATTCCATTGGCCGGTAGATAGAGGAATGTCTGTAATTTATAATAAATCCCCAAAATCACAACATAACTCTGTGAATACAGGGCTAAAATCCCATTCAAAAACGAAACCAGCAGAGAGGGAAGGGCAAGGTTTAAGATCGCGGGTATGCCGATGGAATAAAGCTTTAGATCCATGCTCCTATTGAACTTCAAATAATTCCGCCTGATACGCACGGGAATGGGACGCGCCAAATACATGAAAACGTACACTGCCAATGTGATCACCTGTCCGATCCCGGTGGCCCAGGCCGCACCGGCGATCCCCATTTCGGGGAAGAATCCGATTCCGAAAATCAACAGGGGATCCAGTATGATATTGGAAATGCATCCGCACAGCATACTGATCATGGTCATCCCCATCCTGCCCACGGACTGAAACATTTTCTCAAAGGAAAGACCTATCATAATCACCAGGGAAAACATAAACACAAGAGTGGAATACTGTATTCCCAATTCAATGACACCTTCATCAGATGTAAACATATGTAAAAAAGCCGGCATGATGGAAATGCTTCCAACCGTAATCAAAATCCCATGGATGGCGGCAAACAAAAAGCCCTGGGTGGCGGCCGTGTCCACGCTTACCCTGTCGCCAGCCCCTGAGTAAAACGCTATCAGCGCATTGATCCCCACGCCATATCCGATGGCAACCGCATTGATCAGGTTCTGCACCGGATAGACAAGGGACAGCGCCGTCATGGCCTGTTCGCTGATCCGTGCAACAAAAAAGCTGTCCACTATGTTATACAGGGAATTCACAAGCATTGAGATGACCATGGGCAAAGCCATGGATACCAGCAGCGGCAGCACGGGTTTTTCTTTCATAAAACTGTCTTTCATTTTTCCCTCCATATTAAAATTCAGCTATTTCAGGCATTTCACTTTCCCAGATACACAAAAAGCCACACAATCACCCATGGGATGATTGTGTGGCGAAAAAAGTCAGACTGGAAAAGTCCACACCAAAATTTTAGTATTGACAGTATAGCATAAAGATCCGTGCCATGTCAAGGGATCGTGCTCCGGAATGAAATCCGCCTGTCAGCCGCCATTTCCCAGCAGCCACTCCACAATCCGCTTCTGTGCCTTCTTGGAATAATAAAACACATCATATTCATTTCCCTTATCACTGAGCCGCTTTTCCGCCTGGACCCCAAACTCTTCCCCTTCCTCTGTCAGCCGCTTCCGGGGTGTTCCATTAAGGAACCATATCTCAAAATTCCCAATGTCGTTCAGCCATTGCTCTACGGACTTTATGGTCAGGCGCTTCATGGATTCCCCGTCCCTTAAATCATTGATCTGGCCTATCAAGTCACTGAGGGATGCCTTCTCTGAATAATGGATCTGTTCCGCCAGTTCTTGTGTCATGATGAACTCGGTCTTGGTCTTCTTACCCTTTTTCTTTTTGTCCGGCTCCGGCTTTTCCTGGCTTCCATTCTCCCAGGCATCCATGGCCGTCTCCAGGTTCCAGTCGTCAAACTCATCACTGTCACTGGTAAAGTACAGGTCATCCCCGCCGGTATCATATGGCTCATCCGCCGGATCACCCTCGCTGCCAATAGCCCCCGCCTCCTCCATGACACAGGCCAGGAACCGTTCTCCGTATTTCTCAAACTTGAATTCCCCAACCCCGGACACGGTCAGCATCTCGGCTTTTGTCCTTGGCTTTACCATACACATGGACACCAGGGTCTTATCTGAAAACACAATATAAGGCGGTACATTTTCCTCCCTGGCGATCTCCATACGCAGGGTCCGCAGCTTTTCAAATAATCCCTCATCCGCATCCGACAGGGAAACACCTGCGGTCTTATTCTTCCTGGTCTTTTTCTCACTTTTTATCTTGGCGGGATGATCCTGTTCCTTGGCCATCTTCATCACAACCGGTTCCCCCTCCTCCAGAACCTGGAGGGATTTCCCGGTCAGCTTTACAATGGCATACTCATCATTGGTCACGGTGAGAAAATCCTGGAGCATGAGATGGTTCATCACCATCCGCAATCTGTGGGCGGGCACCTTGGCCAGCGCGCTGTAATAGGCGTTGGAGTCCATCCGGTACTGGCGGATCTTGGCCGTATTGGCTCCGCGGACCGTGTCAATGATCACATTCACCCCATACCGCTGGCGGCAGGACGACACACAGCCGATCAATGCCCCGGCAATATCCGTCACATCCACATTTTCAAACTGGGAAATACAGTTCTGGCAGTTGCCGCAGTAATTGGAGCCATACTCCCCAAAATACCGCAGGATATAATCCCTCAGACACTCATTGGTGAAACAGTAAAACGTCATCTTTCTCAAGCGGTCCCTGTCCCTCTCCTGCACGATCTGGCGGGTCAGGGGGTCCAGTTCCTGGTTATCCTGGTTGTTATCAATAAACAGCTGATTGGTGACCACGTCCTGGCCGCTGTAAAACAGGATGCATTCCCCCGGTTCCTGGTCACGGGAGCAGCGTCCTATCTCCTGGTAAAACGCCTCAATGCTCTTGGGCATATTATAATGTATGACATACCGGACATTGGATTTGTCGATCCCCATGCCGAACGCATTGGTGGCCACCATCACCTGACACCGGTCATAGATGAAATCATCCTGGTTCTGCCTGCGCTCTTTGTCGCTGAGACCGGCATGGTACCGGGTTACGGAAATGCCGTCCGCCCTCAATCTGTCGCTGACCTCCTCCACCAGTTTCCTGGTCAGACAATAGATGATCCCACATTGTCCTGGATGGATCTCCACAAAATTCTTAAGGGCTGCATATTTATCCTTGGGGGACTGTACGCCGAGATAAAGATTGGGGCGGTCATATCCGGTTGTAACCACCACCGGATCCTGAAGCATGAGAATATCTATGATATCCTCCCTCACCTCTTTGGTCGCTGTGGCGGTAAACGCGCTGACCACCGGGCGTTTTGGGAGTTTTTTTATGAAATCCACTATTTTCAGATAGCTGGGGCGGAAATCCTGTCCCCACTGGGACACGCAGTGGGACTCGTCAACGGCCACCATGGTGATCTTTGCGTGCAGGGCAAAATCCAGGAACCCTTCCGTCTCCAGGCGCTCCGGAGCCACATAGATAATGGGATAGCGCCCTTCCCTTGCAAGGCTGAGGGCTTTATAATACTGGCCCGCGGTCAGTGAACTGTTGAGATAGGCCGCATGGACACCTGCCTGATTCAGGGTTGACACCTGATCCTTCATGAGGGAGATCAGGGGTGAGATCACAAGGGTGATCCCCTCCATCATAAGCGCCGGTATCTGAAAACACAGAGATTTTCCTGAGCCTGTCGGCATGATCCCAAACACATCCCGTCCGGCAAGGATCCCATCGATCAGCGCCTCCTGGCCTTCCCGGAATGTATCGTAGCCAAAATACTGCTTTAATACCTGATATTTATCCATTAAGTATTTGATTCTCCTTATTTATTTCTCCTTATTAGCTCTCTTATATAACCCCCTGTAGATTGCAGGGGATTATCCTTAATGATTCATATCATACCATTTTCTGCAGCAAATTGCCATACGAGTTTTCCGGTATCGTACAGATCATACCCTCAAAGGGCATACTTCCCGGCAATATGTATCAGTTCCTGTATCATAGGCTCCTGATTGCTTTTCAGCAATGTCACGGCCACAATGTCGATCATCATGGACGGCCCGTCAAATTCCAGGCAGACCAGGCTTCCCGACTCGATCTCATTCTTAAGAGTGCTCCTGGCCAGAAATCCGATATGCCTGCTGTCGGAAACATATTTTTTGATCAGCTCCGCGCTGTCAATAAAAAAGCTGGTATTCAGATTCATTCCCGAACTTTTAAAAAGCTTGTTGGCCTCCTCATAGTAAACAGAATCCCTTTTTGTAAATAAAAACATCTCATCCGCAAAGTCCCAGGTCTCCGTAAATTCCCGGAATGTCATGCTGTTTTCAGACATGTCATCCAGATACGCTTTCATCGCCTGTGTACTGTAGCTGGGATACAGGCCGCCGGACGCATGGTCCAGATACGTCCAATGGGCAAGGGCCGGATAATACTCCCTCTCCTGTTTAAATTTTTCTTTTAATTCCATGTACTTCCCCTCCATCAAAGTTCTTATTGATCTGTGATTTTATTATATCCGCTATCATAACCGTGTGCTCACGGTTTATCCGGCCGGTGTGCCCGAAAAAACCGGCCCTGTGACATTCCATACCGCTCCAGTTTTATCAGGATCCGTTTTCCAGCATCATTAAAAAGGCCGCCCGGAACACCTGACATTTGTCAAATATTCCGGGCAGCCCCTTATCTCTTATCACAGACCTCTATGACGGCCCGCATCAATATAATCTACAGTTCCATACGGTACACGGTCAGTTCCGCTTCCTGCACCACGCCATCCGATGCAAAGGAGATGCATTTTCCATCCAGTGCAGGATAAACCCGGGGGGAGATGCAGCCGTTGTCATTAATAAACACTTCCAAAACAGAACAATCCAACAGGATGTCCACTTCCACCACCCCGTCCTCAGACCGGCAAAACCTCCCCTTTAACAGGTTGTGGTCCACCTCCTCCAAAAGGCTTGAGCTGCGCAGCGGCACCTCCATGGTCCCTTCCCTGGGATCAATGATAATGTCCGTATATTCTTTTAAGTCTTCGGTGGCAAGCACCCTGATGCTAAACGGGGCATCTGTCTTTACCCTGGCCACGACCTCAACCGTATTGCCTTCCATCCCAAACACGTGCCGTCCGGTGAATTCCCTCAGGGTAATGGATTCCGATTCACGCCTCAGCCGGTCAGTCTCCGGAAGACGCCGGATCACCAGTTCCTGTTTTTCATTCAGGGAGATCACTCTGGGGATTGCCTGCACCCCGGCCCATTCTCCGTCCGTATAGATCAGGCTGCGTGGAAATTCCCTGAGCCAACCCCACAGGTATGTCCTTCCCTGCCCGTCAAAGGAGATCTGTGAGGCAAAGAATTCCCCGTAATCAATCCTTCCGCTTGACTCAGATACAAAACAATACTGGTCGTCCATGGTCCCGATATGGTAGCGGACTTCCCTCTGATTCCACACAGAATATAAAAACAGCAGTTTGTCCCCAAACACCGCCACATTGGGGCATTCGATGATCTTGGTCGGCGTGCTGTTGCTGAAAAATTCCCCCAGATAGGTCCAGTGGCGGGCGTCTTCCCCTGTATAAATATGGACCGCCCCCCGCTTGCCATCGGAAATCCCCGCAATCAGCAGGTACGTCTTTCCCTTGTATTCAAATATAAAGGGATCCCTCCACTGGGTGAGCCTCTTTCCTCCGTGATCCTTCAGGGTAAGTACAGGATTCTCCGGAATCTGTTTCCAGGTAATGCCGTCATCCGTCACTGCAACCCATTGCTCGGAGCCATCGATCTGTCTTCTGTCTCCCGCTCCCACGCTTGTATAGATCAGTTCGATCTTTCCATCGTGGATATAGCTGGACCCGGAATAACAGTTTGTCTCCCCCCGGTCCACCGCTGGATATAAGGCGATGGGCTGATGATCCCAGTGGACCAGGTCCCGGCTTGTGGCATGGCCCCAGTGAAGATTGCCCCAGTGCCAGTCCGTGGGATTATATTGGTAAAACAGGTGATGTACCCCATCATGGAAAATGGGCCCATTGGGATCATTCATCCAGTTTTTTTCAGGTAAAAAATGGTATTTTGGTCTGTGCTGCATAGCGACTCCTCCGTAAAATTTATTTTCAGATATAATAGTTTGTATTTAACCTTTCACTGCTCCCGCTGTCTGGCCGCCCACAATATACTTCTGGAAAATCCCATAAAAGATCAGCTGGGGGATCAGTATGATGATCGTGCCAGCCACCAGACCGCTGTAATCAATGCTGTACGCTCCCCGGAACATGGACACCACCATGGATATGGTCCTCATGGCAGGGTCCTGGATCAGGGTTACTGAAAGAGGGTACTCATTCCATACATACAGGACATTAAAGATCACCACAGTGGCCATGATCGGCTTCATTAGGGGCATTACCACAGACCAGCAAAGCCTGATCAGCCCGCATCCGTCAATAACAGCAGCCTCCTCCAGTTCCGATGGAAAGGATTTTAAAAATCCCACAAACATCAGCGTATTAAAGGAGATGGATGATGCGGCCAGCGGCAGAATCAGCGCCGTGTAAGTCCCTGTCAGCTTCAGGATCACGTTGATCCTGTAAATTGGAAACAGCAGGATATAGGTGGGTATCATCAGGCCGCTGATGATATAAAGATATAATCCGTTCTGCAGTTTTGACGATCTGTATTTTAATCTTGTGAGCCCATAGGAACTCATAAACGTGGCTGCCAGGCAGATCGCCTCCGAAAAAAAGGCAATGATCATTGTATTCAGATACATGCTGCCCAAGGGCAGGATGTCCAGGGCCCGTTTGTAATTGTCCAGACTGAACTGCTCCGGCAAAGAAAAAGGAGTTGTCAATATTTCGGAATCCGTCTTAAAGGACATAAGGATGATCCACAAAAACGGGATGATCATCATCACGGTTATGACTACTACAATGCAGTTAAGTATCCGGTCCATCCTGCGGGCCGCGGTGGTATAATGGCTTTTTTTATCGGAATGTCCCATGTCTATTCCTCCCCTATCCTTTCTCTGGTCACACCAATATAGATAACGGCAAACACCGCTGTGAGCAGGAAGGTCACAATGGCAATGCTCATGCCATAGCCGTATTTGGTGGACTGGAATGTCATGTAATACATATACGTAACAAGAAGCTCGGATAAATGGTTCGGTCCGCCTGCGGTGAGCTGCACTACGATTTCAAATATCTTAAACACGCCTGTGATCAGCAGGATGGTCACGATCAGCAGGGTGGGCTTTATCATGGGGATGGTAATATACCACAGCTTCTTCGCTCCTCCCGCCCCGTCAATACTGGCCGCTTCATAGATATCGCCGGGGATCATCTTAAACGCCGCCATAAATATCGTAGCATTATATCCAAGCACCTTCCACAGATAGACAAATGCCACGGAATAAGGGGTGAGCGTCCTGCCCCCGATCCATTCAGGCTGTAAGGAAACCATGCCAAGCTGGCGCAGCAGGGCATTGACCAGTCCCATGCCGGGGTCCAGGATAAAGACCCAGATCAGCCCCACCAGGATCGGCGCAATGATATTGGGTGAAAAGTTCAGGGCTTTTGCCAGTTTTGTGCCGGGAAAGGCGCGGTCCAGCAATAGTGCCAGCAAAAATGACAGCGGTATGACCGTGACAGCAGACACACCAAGAACGATTCCGGTATTTTTAAGTGCAAGGAAAAACACTTTATCCTTAAAAAGAGTCATATAATTACTAAGACCTACAAATGTGGGAGAACCGATCCCTGTAAAATTCGTAAAGCTGTAGTAACATGCAATCCCAACCGGAACCACCACAAACAGCGTAAACAGAATCAGGGTCGGCGCCAGAAGAATCACAAATGATTGCTTTTTGCTGAGCCAGCGCATAATCTTGTCCTTTCTTAACAGAGCCGCCAGATTGTTCTGGCGGCCCGTTCCTGTCCCTTGTTTCTCAATTGCCGTGTATTACTGAATGGTTGCCTGTATCCCGTCCAGATAATCCACTGCCTCCCGAGGCGTATAGATCCCATTAATCACACCGCAGATGCTTTCCCTGTACTGGTTGATGATCTGGCCTGAGATATACATATCCGGACACACTGCCGGGCTCTCCCAGTCATCATTCATCATTGTGATCACCCTTGCAAAAACAGGGTATGTCTCTGCATCGATCTCCCCCTCATAACGTGTAACCGGAATACTCTGGTTATCCTTTGCAATGATCTCCGTTCCCTGTTTGCCATAATAGAATTTAAGGAAATCGATCACAGCCGCATACTTTTCAGGTTCCTCCTCCTTAAGGCGCGCAGATACCACGTATGGATGGGCAGGCGCTTTCATGGAAACCTCCTGTTCCCCCACTCCATCCTCAAAGGTTGGTCCCCACCAGTAATAGATATCCTTTGCCAGATCGCTCTGATCAAATTTTTTGGTGTCCCAGACACCGGAATTGAGCATGGCTGCCTGCCCTGACAAAAACTGTTCCACGGACAGGGCATAATCCGTATTCTTAGCATTCTCAGAAAACACGCCCGCATCCCTCATATCGGAAAGCTTCTGGTAAAATTTCAGATAATCCGGATTGCTCCACTTGTCCGTGCCCGCGATAATTCCGTCAATATGGTCATAGAAACCATATCTGCAATGGGCGTTTTCCCAGGCCCAGGCAGTAAACACGTCCTTTCCTCCCTGTGCCACGGGAATGATGCCATTTTCTTTTAGTACAGTGCAGCATGAGATGAAATCCTCATAGGTAACAGGCATCTCAAGGCCGTATTGGTCCAAAATGGCCTTGTTGACCCAAAAGCCATTGGACTGCAGCTCACATGGTATCCCATAGAGCTTTCCGTCAATCTTCAGGGAATCCAGGACATGAGGAAGAAACGTGTCCGTCAGTTCCCGGTCATTTAAAATATCCTCGGACAGGTCTGCCAGATATCCGGCTTTTGCCATCTCCACAGCCACGGGCTGGCGGATCCAGAACAGGTCCGGCAGCGTGTTGCTCTGGGCAGCCATCTGGATGTTTCTTGTCAGGTCATCCGCACTGGCCCCGGTCAGTTCAATGGTCACATTGGGATGCAGCTTCATATACTCCTGCACCACCCCGTAAACCTGGGGAGCCTGCTGTTCAATGTTTGCCACATGCTCGGCAAATGTAAATGTGATCTGCCCTTCCCCTGCCGCGCCCGCTGCCGCATCTCCTGTCTTATCCCCCGACAGTCCTGCCGCAGAAGTTTCCACAGAGGTCTCTCCCCCGGCTCCCCCGGGAGCCTTGGCCTCCCCTGTTCCTTTGCAGCCCGTAAGCAGCGCTGCCATCGCCATACCTGTTATTCCCAGTAATATCCCCCATCTTTTTTTCATGTCTGATCCTTCCCTTCCTCTTTGCATGTATCCTACAGAAGTACCTTCATAGAAGTATTTTTAAAAGTATCATTATAGAAGTATTTTTACTGAATTGCGTGTCACCAGCTTTGGATCCAGAACCAGCCTTGCCGGGGGCTTGCGCTCCCCTGTGTCCGACTCTTTGAGCCGTTCCATGATCAGCTCGGACGCAAGGTTTCCAATGGCCTCAAAGGAGTGGGACACGGCGCTGATGTCAAATGCCGCGGTCCAGGCCAGGTCATCATAGACAATGAGGCTTACGTCATCAGGAACCTTGCGGTTCATCTCACGCAGGGCCTGGACCGTACTCACACTGAGCCGCTCCCCCACTGACAGGATCGCCGTGGGTTCGATCTCCCGTATCCTGGTTTTCAGCATTTCCTTAATATTATCCACATAAGTCATAAGGCAGATACACTGTTCATCCATGGGGATACCCAATTCCTGATATGCCCTGGCATATCCCTCCTCGCGTTTGACCAAAAGGGGGTTGGAACGGGTGATCAGCATGATCCTCCTGTGTCCGCTCTGGAGCAGATGTTTCACTGCCAGATATGCTCCCAGCTCATCATCGATGAGTATGGTATCAATATCCGGATACAAGGGCCGAAACAGCTGGAGCAGCGGATAGTTCTGGGCGATCAGCCGGTTCACGGCCTGCTGTGGTTCTCCCAGGGCAGGAACAAAGATCAGGGCGTCCGCCCTACATTCCATCAGCGCCTGTATATCCTTCCCCTCCTGCTCCCAGCTTTCCGCATTGGATATGGTGATCAGATGATGTCCGTACCGGTTCAGGCCCTTTCTGATCTCATTGACCATGGCGCCGTAAAAGGGATTGGTAATATCATCAATGATGACCGCTATGGTTTTCTCCGTATTTCCTTTCTGCGCCGCCTTGTGGACATATCCCAATTCCCTGGCTGCTTTCATCACCTTTTCTTCTACTGTAGGACTTGCATATTGATTACTGCTAAATACTTTGTAAACGGTCGGCACTGACACACCGGCCAGCTTTGCTACATCCTTAATATTGCTCATTTTTCCTCCTTATAGAACAATACGGGATGTTATCTAAAATAATTATCTCCATATTTGCGTATAATTATTTTAAATTTATGAGATAATTATATTTTATTTCATCCGTATTGTCAAGTGTTTTATATGGATTTATCCGTAAATTTAGAGATAATTATCTCTTTACCAGGGAAATGCAGGTGGTTTCACCGGATTATCCACATATTTTCCATATAATTATATCACAATTATTTTACTTTTCAAGATATGTGTAAAATAATTTATATGATATTTTTCCGGTTATTTCTCCGGCTATGTGTAAATAGGATCCAATACAAAAAACAACTGCACGATCATCACTAAATCGTGCAGTTTAAATCACCACTTATTCTCACTAACCATTCATTCTTACTAACCATTGAGCCCCGTCAAAGCACCGTCCGCTCCACGGCCTTCTTCCACCCCAATATCTTTTCCCGCCTTACCTCCTGGTCCATCCGGGGAACATAGCGCTCTCTTCCGGAATCCCCAAACAGGTCTGTAATGTCATAGAAGCCCAACCGGATCCCGGCCATATAGGCCACACCAATGCCGGAAAGCTCCTCATCCCCAGGCACCTCCACCGGTATTCCCAGAACATCTGACTGGAACTGCATCAGATACCGGTTTCTCGTAGGACCGCCGTCCACTCTCAGGGCGGCAATGCCTCTGCCGGTTCCTTTTCCAAACTCCCGGTCCATTAATACCAGCACATCCTGGATCTGGTAGGCGATGCAGTCCAGGGCGGCTTTTACCAGCTCGGGTTTTCCCGTCATCCGTGTAACCCCGGTAATCAGGGCCGTGGCATCGCTGTTGTAATACGGAGCCCCCAGTCCTGTGAATGCAGGGACAATATACGTCCTGTCCCTGGGATTTGCCTTAAGGGCCAGACCTTCCGTTTCAGAGGCATGTTCAATCAGCCCCAGCTGCTTCTGCAGCCAGGTAATGACAGCCCCTGTGTAATTGATATTGCCCTCCAGCACGTACTGGACCTTCCCTCCCCTGGACCAGGCCAATGATGCAGCCAGACCCTGATTGCTGAACACAGGTGCATCACCTACATTCATCATAACCGATGAACCTGTTCCGTATGTGGCTTTGGCCATTCCCGGCTCAAGGCATCCCTGGCCGAATAAGGCGCCGTGGGAATCCCCCATGACGCAGCTGATGGGGATCGCCTCATCAAACAGCCCCTCCATGCGGGTCTTTCCGAATATGGCGTCTGAATCACAGATTTTAGGCAGGCATGACACAGGGATGCCGAATATACGGCAGATCTCCCTGTCCCATGTGAGGGAGCAAAGGTTTAAAAGCTGGGTCCTGGATGCGTTTGAGTAATCTGTTTTAAACTCAGCCCCCTGGGTGAGTTTAAAAACCAGCCAGGAATCTATAGTCCCGCAGCACAGGTCCCCCTTTTCCGCCAAAGGACCTGCTTCCGGTACATTTTGAAAGATCCATGCCAGCTTGCTGGCTGAAAAATAAGGGGACAGCTCCAATCCGGTCCGGTCTTTGATCATTGCGGAATACCCCTGTGCCTTGACCCCTTCGCAGATCTGTTCCCCCCGGGGACACTGCCATACAATTCCGTGGAAAATGGGCTTGCCCGTTTTCCGGTTCCAGGCAGCTACCGTCTCCCTCTGGTTGCTGATCCCCAGTCCAACGATCTGTCCCGGCAAAATCCCGGCCTCTTCCATCACCCATTTCACAGCCGCCTTTGTATTTTCCCAGATTTCCTCCAGATCGTGCTCCACCCATCCGTTCCCGTCCACGATCTGGCGGTGCTGGATGTCATGCCTTTGGATCATCTTCCCTGACCGGTCAAATATCAGTGCCTTGGTTCCCTGGGTGCTCTGGTCCACGG
Organism: Clostridium sp. FS41; assembly: GCF_000954015.1. Classification (NCBI taxonomy): domain Bacteria; kingdom Bacillati; phylum Bacillota; class Clostridia; order Eubacteriales; family Clostridiaceae; genus Clostridium; species Clostridium sp. FS41. The sequence goes on along the minus strand of NZ_JYHN01000061.1, from coordinate 319,399 downwards.
AAAGCATATACTTTGTTTCATGTTCCATTCCATTACCTCTCAAGCGCTTCCTTTGCCGCAGCCGTGATCCCCGCTGCATTCAGTCCGTAATAATCAAAAACTTCCCTGGATGTTCCGGACACCACCGGACTGTCCGGCAGGGACAGGTTTATCACCTTTTTAGGGCAATGGCCTGCCACTGCCTGGCTTACCATGGAGCCAAGGCCGCCAAAGGGCGAGTGCTCTTCCACTGTCACCACTGCCCGGGCTTTTCCTGCCTCTTTTAAGAGGGTGGATGTGTCAAGGGGTTTTACACAGTACATGTCAATCACCTCTGCCCGGATTCCCTCCTCTGCCAGACAGGAAACCGCATCCAGGGAAGGACGCACCATTTCACCGCAGGCCACGATCAGTACATCCGCCCCCTGTTCCTGCCGGTTCAGCACATTAGCCCGGTCCATCACAAAGGGAACCTTTCCCTCCTCATACACATCCTCCACCGCATTCCTGCCCACCCGTATATAGGCAGGCTTCTCATCCTTTAGCAGCGCCTTCACAAGGCAGGCTGTCTGGTGGCGGTCGCTGGGCAGGTACACCCTCATATTGGGGATGGACGACATTCCCGCAATATCCTGGGCAGAGTGATGGCTCATCCCCAACGCTCCATAACTGATGCCTCCGCTGATGCCTATGAGCTTTACATTGGTATTGGAATATGCCACGTCCACCTTTGCCTGCTCCAGGCTCCTGGTGGAGAGAAAACAGGCCGGTGACGCTGCAAAGGACTTTTTCCCACTCCTTGCCAGCCCTGCTGCGATCCCCACCAGATCCTGTTCCGCGATCCCTGTCTCCACAAACTGGTTGGGGTATTCCTTTGCAAAAGGCGCCAGGGAAGCCGAACCTCTTGAATCACTGCACAATACCACGATATCCCTGTCTTTTTTTGCTTCCTCACAGAGAACCTGGCATATCACTTGACGGTTTGCAACCTTATTCATATACAGATTCCGCCTCCTTTCACCTTTTCATCCAGTTCCCTCACAGCTGCCTGATGCTCCTCATCCGTAGGCACCCGGTGGTGCCAGCCCGCCTGGTTCTCCATAAAGGACACCCCGCATCCCTTGATGGTGTTGGCGATCACAACCGTGGGCTGTCCTTTCTGCTGCCTGGCTTCTCCAAAGGCCCGGTCCAGGGAGGGGATATCATTCCCGTCAGCTGTCACCACATGCCAGCCAAAGCTGGAAAACCGCTGTCCCAGGTCATCATGGTGCATGATCTCCTCGGTGGGGCCGGATATCTGGAGCCGGTTTCGATCCACTACAGCGCACAGGTTATCCAGTTTATAATGGGATGCCGCCATCACGCCTTCCCACACGGAGCCTTCCGCCAGTTCACCGTCCCCCATCACCGTGTACACCCGGTAGTCCCTCTGATCCATTTTCCCTGCCAGGGCCATGCCCACGCAGACAGGTAGCCCGTGGCCCAGGGAACCGGAGTTCATTTCAATGCCTGGAAGCTTATTGTTTGGATGGCCTATGTACGGGGAATTAAAAGCCGAGAACCTGGCTTTTACCTCCTCTATGTCAAAAAATCCTTTTCTGGCCAGAACCGCATAATAGCTTTCCACGGAATGCCCTTTGCTCAGGACAAAACGATCCCTGTCCCGGTCATCCATAAGCTCCGGCGAAATGTTCATCTGCCTGAAATACAGGTCTGTCAGGATCTCCATCACGCTGAAATCGCCTCCGATATGTCCGGTCCCGGCCCGGCAGATCATATCCAGCACATCCTTTCGCATTTCATAAGCCATTACTGATAAATCATCCATCTATCATACCTCCTGTATTAGAGCGTGTTTGAAAATTGCTTTCCGTCAGGACGGGCTTTGTGTTCCAACCTTATTCCCCTCGGATATACGCCTTTACCTCTTCCTCGATCGGGTCATACAGATCCGGTTTCACACCGATATACTTACATGCCTCATAGAGCACCGGGACCACCTTTTTATGGATTCCCACACAGTGGTGGATATAGGGACCGCATACCAGCTTATCCTCCAGACGTTTTAAGTTTTCCACCTCCACCCACAGGTAGGTGCCCTTTGTGTAGGGGCCTTCGATCCCCTTTGCATTTCCCATGAGCATGGAATACTCGCCGTTGTCCCCGTCAAATCTGGCCAGCGTCACATCCCCGTATTTGGCCAGGGCCTCCACTGCTCCCGGATGGTCAAATGCCAGCGGATATCCGATCACCGGCTTTTCCTGGGCCACGGAAATGGGCCAGGGACCACAGTGCTGAAGCAGTTCCCCGTTTTCATTGTCCGGATGGCGCACGGTCCAGTCGGCAAAGAACCCTCTGGTCCCGTCCATGGCAGCCGCCTCCACCATAACCGCCGTGATGGCGCCGTGTATGTCCGTCTCGCACACCACCGGCAGCCCCTCCTCGTTTAACAGGGAATTGGCCGCGCAGGGCATGATGCCCAGCTCGCCCTGAAGGGCATTCCAGCACTGGATGGCCACTGCATTGCAGCCGTATTTTACCGCAAGGCGTTTCATGGCCACCTTCATGGCGGCTATATTTTCCAGTTCCTCCTCCTTGACCTTCACATCCATGGTCTGGCGGCAGTATTCCATCACACGCTTTACTTCTCTGCCCTCCTCTTTGGCCAGCTTCACCTGAGCCGTAAGCTCGGGCATGGGAATGGGCGCCAGCTGGATATTGAATTTTTCCAGAAGTTCCCCCTCGTTGCACATGGTGGACCAGAAGTCAAAGGGCCTGGGAGCGATCTGGAGGATCCTGGTGTTCCTGAACACCCTGACCACATTACAGACAGCCAGGAAATCCCTGATTCCCCGCTCAAACTCGGCATCCTCCAGGCGGCAGTTGGTCATATAGGTAAAGGGCACCCGGAATCTGCGCAGCACCTTTCCTGTGGCAAACAGGCCGCACTGGCTGTCCCTGAGGCGGATCCCGTTTTCATCCGGCCGCTCATCCCTCGGCCCCCAGAGAAGGACGGGAACGTTTAGATCCCGGGCCATTCTGGCCACCACATACTCGGTGCCGAAATTACAGTGCGGGAAAAACAGTCCGTCAATCCCTTCCCTGCGAAACTTTTCCTCTATTTTCAGCCGGTCCCCCTCGTCATAGAGCAGTCCCTCCCCATTGATATCCGTGATATCCACGAACTCTACTCCCAGCTCCTCCAGGCGTTTTCTGGTAAGCCCTGCATACTTGATCGCATCCGGCGCGCTGAAAATGCTTCTTCTGGTGGGTGCAAATCCGATTTTTATACTATTCATCCTGTCTCACCTCATTGTCATGGATTATTTAATGGATTATTTGTAACTGTTACTTATTTGTAAACAGCGCCAGTTTTGCATAGAAATCTTCCAGAATAAACCTGTGATCCACACGGTTGTACACCCGGATGGGGCGGTTCTGGCTGTTCTTTGCATAGGTCATATTGTCCGTGATCAGGGGCGCCTGGACCCAGTCATAATCAAACATATGGGCAAACAGCAGTACCCCCACTGCCGGCGAGTCTCCCAGGCACCAGTATTCCCCGGTCCTTGTGGTTGCCCTGGCAAAGGATGTGTGCCCATGCTCTTCCAGCTGGTCAAACAGATACCTGCCCAGCTCCCCGCAGGGACGGACCTTGTACTCCAGCTCCGCCAAAGAAACAATTACCTGGCTGTATACATTTCTGGGAATCTGCCATACAGGCATATCTGAGTTCATCACCACCCGGGCTGATCTGATATCATTGTTCAGATTGTATTCATACCCGCCTTCCGGATATTTGCCTCCTCCGATCCAGATACAGGTAAGGCGCCCCGCGATCCTGGGCTCCATCAGATAAGCGGACGCCATATCCGTAAGGGGTCCCAGAAAGATCACGTACAGCGGCATGTCCGACTCCTTCATGGCTTCCTCAATGATCAGCCTTGCCCCCTGGGATTCCACAGGCGTCTTCTCATCCGGCAGCCGGCGGTCCGCCCCTTTGTATGCCAGATCCCTTGGAAAATCCATGAGATCCAGCATTTTCAGGACCTCGTCATAGCTGTCCTCCATGCTGTGGGGACTTTTCTCATTGCCGAAATGGGCGGCAATGATCCCCCGGTTGTCAAACTTGGGGCTGAGCAGCGCATGGACAATGGCATACTGGTCATCCGCCTCATTCTTGGCATCTGTATTCACGATCAGCCTGACCATCTTACCCTCGGGTATCCTGAAATGATAATTGTTATAAACCATAATATTCTCCTTTTCATGTTTGTTTTTTAATGCTTTGCATCTCCTGTTGGCCGGGCTTCCGTCTTCCGGCTCCTATTGTTTTACCGCTCCGGCCATTCCTTCCACAAAGTATTTCTGGAAGGACAGGTATACCACCAGCACAGGTACGATGGAAATCAGCACGCCTGCGTTCAGCAGGCCGTAATCCGTTCCATACTCCCCAATAAAGCTCATCAGGCCATTGGGCACTGTCCTCAGTGAATCGCTGGTGATCAAAATACTCTGTAACAGGAATTCGTTCCATGTATTCAGGAAATCCACGATAAATACGGTTGCAATGGCAGGCTTTGTAATGGGAAGTATGATATTATAGTACAAACGCAGCTTACCGCATCCGTCTATGTAAGCGGCTTCGTCCAGGTCCTTTGGAATGGACCTCATAAATCCTCTCAGCACCAGTATGCCGTACCCGATACCAAACCCCGTGTACACCACAAACAGGCCCGCATAGTTGTTGATCAGATTGTAATTGGAAAATGCACGGTTTAATGGGATCAGGGCCATCTGATGAGGCAGCATCATGCCCAGAAGGAAAAATACAAAGATGGCTGTCTTGTGTTTAATGTTCAGACGTGTGATCGCAAATGCAGCCAGGGATTCCACCAGAATGCCCAGAGGGACCTTCAACAGGCAGATGATAAGGCCGTTCTTCATGTAGGTGCCCAGCCGTCCCTTGGTCCAAGCATCTGTGAAATTGGACCACTTTAACTGGTCCGGCAGGGAAAACAGGCTGTTCCCGGAATAGAAATCCCCCTGTGACTTTAGGGCTGTGATAAACACAGTGACCACGGGAGCCATCCAGAGCAGGGCCAGCAATGTAAGCAGAATATAAAAAATGATTTGCTTTCTTTTCTTCTTCATTCCCGTTCCCCCTTAGTCTTCCTTGGCAGTGTAGATCACATATGGCACAATGATAAAGATCATCATCAGGAACATGGCGCTGGCAATGGCGCTGCCCTTGCCGAAGTTGTTGTACATAAACGTCTGGGAATACATGTAGGTTGCCAGGGTCTCCGTGGCATTTCCCGGCCCGCCGCCTGTCATTACCTTGATGATATCGTACACTTTCATGGCTGCTATAATCAATGTTGCAAAAACAACAACAAATGTCTCTTTCAGCATGGGAACCGTAATATGGATAAAGGCTTTCACCTTGCCGGCCCCGTCAATGGTTGCCGCTTCCAGCACATCCCCGGGAATGGTCTGGAGCCCGGACAGAAAAAGGATCATGGGCTGGCCGATCCCCTGCCAGAGAGCAGCAAAATATACACAGTAAAGAGCGATCTTAGGCTCTGAGAGCCAGGCCACCTTCAGGTTTCCCAGGCCAATGACTTTCAGGAATTCATTGATAAATCCCATATTGGGGTTATACATCCATTTCCAGATAACGCCTACCACAACCCATGAGAGCATATAGGGCACATAGAAAATGGCCCTGTATACCACCCTTCCCTTAAAAGAGCGGTTTAACACCACTGCCAGCAGCAGGGACATGGTCACGGTGAAAAGAACGGTCAGAAGGATCCAGATAAAGTTGTTCTTTAAAGCTGTGATAAATACCGGATCCAGTGTAAACAGATTTACATAATTCTTAAATGCCACAAATTTCTTTTCCCCAATCCCATTCCAGGAAAAAAAACTCAGGTAAAAGGAATACAAAGTGGGTACGATCACCACGGAACTGAAAATAACAAATGCCGGTAGCAAAAACAAGTAAGCCTTTATATCTATTTTTTTCTGTTTCAAGGAATACCTCCTTCTGATGCATAGCCGGGACGGGAATGGGTCTTCAAACACGCCCCTGAAGGTGAGGCTGTGCCTTACAGTGCACATAAGGCACAGCTCCTGACCTCTCTTTTACTGATTCTCTGCAAGATAAGACTGGATGGCAGTCTGCACACTTGCCCCCACTTCTTCCGGTTTCATGTTTCCGATCACCACATTATCCTGTGCCGCAAACATCTGGTCCGCCACCTGGGCAGGCAGGGCCTGATCCATCTGTGTATAGATACCGCAGGCATCCATCAGTTCCATAACGCCGTCCGCAATGGCCAGTGACTCAGGAAGCTGAGCCCCCTTTAGGGCGATGGGCTGCTCAATATTAGAGAATTCAGGATTCTCATCCGCGCTGTAATAAAAATCCCAGAATTTTACAATTGCATCCAGCTGCGCGTCAGTTACATTTTTATTTACCTGGGTCATCTTCACATAGGCTGCCATACGTCCGCTTCCGTCCCCGTTGGATTCGGTTGGAAAAGCAAAAAAGCTGTATAAGCTGGTATCCTGCTCCGCGTTCAGGATCTGGGAAGCCATGGTGGGACTGTCAATGATCATGGCACAGGTGCCGTTGTACAGGTACATCCTGCAGTCATTGGGATCCTCGGTCAGGAAGCCTTCATTGAAATATCCCTTGTCCGTCCACTCCTTAAACTTAGCAAATGCCTTTGTCACTGCCTCGGATGTTCCCCAGTCAGTGGTCATATTGTTCAGTCCGTCATGCTCCTCGGCTCCGCCGTAATATTCCAAAAGGTCCTGGATATATCTCATTACGTGCCATCCGTACTGTCCGCCGGTAGCAAAGGGAATAACCCCGCCCGCTTTCAGTGTCTCACACACTGTTTCCAGCTCCTCAAAGGTCTTTGGAACCTCCAGGTTAAACTGTTTAAAAATGTCCTGCCTGTACCACAGGTTCATCATGGCAACGCTCTGGGGAATGCCGCTGAGCTGTCCTTCCAGTGTACACAGTTCCAGTGAGGAAGCCAGATATTTGTCATCCCAATTGTGTTCCTTTGCGTATTCCGTAAAGTCATATGTAAGCCCGTTGGCCGGATAATAACTTGCCAGGCTCCCGCCCCAGTTGTACCACATATCCGGTAAGGTGCCCGAAGATGCCGCCACCTTCAGGTTTGCCTTGATATCGTCTGTTGAATAGTAGGTGGGTGTGATCTTGATCTGCGGATTCTTCTCTGTAAATGCGGCAATGATCTTGTCCTCAAAATCTTTTCTCTGGGCCATGGACCAGAAGGTCAGTTCCACCGCTTCCCCCGAAGCTTCCTGTCCTTTGGTGCCTGCCTCCGTTCCAGCCTGGGCGGAAGCCGCCTGGGTGGTCCCTCCCTGGGTTCCCCCTGACGCTCCTCCTGACGCTCCTCCTGAGCCGCCGCATCCTGTCAGCATACTGCCTACCATCCCCGCACAGACCAATAAACTCAATAATCTTTTTTTCATGCTTCTCTTCTCCTTTGTTTTTATTAAAATTTTAACATTATCTGTCTTACATTCATTACTTTCCATATTAATGTTAAATTTTTTACTAAATTTAATTGAATTAAATTTGACTTTTATTTCAATATTTTCTCAATTTTAAATTTTTTAATTGAACTTATCGATAGTTTATATCAATTTTACCCATTTTTCAATGGATATATTGCATTAATATTGTGATATTTTTTTGTTAACTTTGTACACCAACATTCTCGATTGAATTTCTCCATTTAAATTTATTCAATTATTTATTAAATTTTATTGAATTTCTATTGACGAATCCCCCCACATCTTTTATAATGATGCTATATTAAGAAGACACAGAGCAATATATGAGTGCCGGGCAGCACTAGATAGGAGTTTCCCATGAACAAGACGATCAAAGCCAAAGATCTGGCACATTTGCTGGGCATATCCCCCTCCACTGTTTCCATGGTCTTAAACAACAAGCCTGGGATCAGCGAAAGCACAAGGAAACTGGTTCTTGACAAAATGATAGAACTGGGTTCCCTGTCACCCGCCTACGGATATAAACCACAGACCATTGACTTCATTTACTTTGTCATATTTAAAAAGCACGGAAAGGTAGTGGGTGATACCCCCTTCTTTTCACAGCTGATCGAAGGCATAGAGCAGTCCTGCAAGAGCAGTGGATACAATCTTCAGATTGCGTATTTTAATGAAGGAAGCGACCTCTCCACCACTCTGCCGCTGATCCATTCCAAAGAATGCAAGGGGCTTTTGCTGCTGGCCACGGAGATGGCCCTGGCAGACGCCTCCGTATTCACATCCCTGGGATGCCCCACCGTGCTGTTAGACAGTGCGTTTAACGAGATCGCCCTGGACACCATTGTGATCAATAACAAACAGGCTGCCGGATGCGCCACCAAACAGCTGATCCACAGCGGCCACACCAACATCGGATATCTCCATTCCGCATGCCATATCAATAACTTTTCAGAGAGAAAAGACGGATACCACAGGGAACTTCGCAGAAACGGGCTGCACATTCCCACGGAGCACGAGTACAAGCTGACTCCCACCGTGGACGGCGCCTACAGTGAGATGAAGGAAATACTGAGCCATGACCCGGTAATGCCCACAGCGTTCTTTGCCGACAATGACATCATTGCCTTATCCGCCATGCGCGCATTAAAGGAAAAGGGATACCGTATCCCCGAGGACATCTCCATCATCGGCATTGACGACATGCCTATGTGCGAACTCATGGATCCCCCTCTCACCACCATGCATGTGCCAAAGCACCAGATGGGCGTACAGGCCGTCAAACGGCTCCTGGAAAAGATCAACAGCAACAGCCGTGAGATCCTTACCATTGAGATACGCACGTCCCTGGTAGAGCGCCAGAGTATCCGTACCGTTAAAGGATAGAGACCAAACATCCCTGTTAGAAGCAAGGTTTTTACAGCCTTAACTATTCTGACAGGGATGTTTTTTGATCCACTTTTTTAGGCATAACAAAATAGATGGGAACCCAAAGGTTCCCATCTCAATATCCGACTCACTGCCTGTGTTTTTATACCTCTCAGTATCTCTTTGTCCTGATCAGATCCTCAGCTTTACTGCCTGATTCGTATATGCCGACTGGAAAACCGCCTCCATCAGCCGCATAACTCTCATAACCTCCTCATGCTTGATCAGGGATTCCTCCTCGCCCCGGATCGCCTTAAATACATTGCGGTAGAACTCCCGCACATCGCTATGGACCACTGGAAGAGGGTATTCTTTTACGGTTTCGCTGGTACGCGGCGCCATGGTCTTTGTAAGCCCCGCCGCTGTAACAACAGGAACCGCATCCCGCTTTTCCCAATCGGAGACCATTACAATCTTTCCGTCAACTTTCCAGTTGTCAATGACAGCGCTTCCATTTTCTCCCAGAATATACCATCGCGGCAGAGAGATAAAGTTGCTGGTCCCCACTTCCACATGAACACACAGCCCTTCCTCCTCTCCCTCTTTCGGCGCAAAACGGAGCAGGATCTTAAATCCGTCATCCACCGCTTCATTCGTTACATAGGTGAGCTGCGCAAAAACAGATTCTATGGGTTCGCGGATCATCATAAGTATCTGGTCAAGCAGATGCACGCCCCAGGATATGGGATTATGTGTCGTTGATTCTTATTGGGAATGGTGCAAGCTCATCTCCCCCGGCATTACCGCCATCTATCAGCCTTGCCATGAGCTGGGCCTGGCGGCATCTCAGATTCTTCTCCAGCGGATCGATGCTCCCGACAGTTCTGAAAAAAAGCGTCAGATCCTTCAGGCCCGGCTGACGATCAATAAGTCGACCAGTTACTTGGAACCCTACTAAAGAACCCTACGAAAGAGCCTTACTAGAAATCTCGCCGCTCATCCAGGTGTCATATCCTGCAAGAAACATTTTCGTTCCCATGGTAACATATGCCTTGAAGCATTACGTATTACAAACCATTATTATTGAAAGTAAAAAGGAGCAATCACACATGGACATGCAGAACAGAAAATGCGTTATGGTAATGGATCAGGACCTTCCCCTTGGCATCATTGCAAATACAGCGGGGATCATGGGCATTACATTGGGAAAATATATGCCGGAAACAGTGGGACCTGATGTCCTGGATAAAAGCGGGTACGAACATCTTGGGATCATTGAATTTCCCGTACCTATCCTGAAAGCGGACAGGGACCGGATCCGCACGATCCGGGAGCAGCTTTATGAACCGGATTTTTCTGATTTAATGGTGGTGGATTTTTCCGATGTGGCCCAGAGCTGTAAGACCTATGACGAATTTATCCGCAAGGCTTCCCTTGCAGAGGAAAAGGAATTCCAGTATCTGGGTATTGGAATCTGCGGAAGCAAGAAACTGGTAAACAAACTGACCGGCAATCTTCCCCTGCTGAGATGACAAATCCAGCGTGGCATGATACTATATTTTTATTATAATCAACGCCAGGGAGGTACGCACAGTGGAATTTTTAAAAGCAGGACCGGAGGATACAGGGGAGATTTTTCGCATCATGAACCTTGCCTATTCCCTTCTGGAACACAAGGATTGGTATTGCATTGATACCGAAGAGTATGTGAGGGAACACATAGAGGATCCCGCCAAGGGCATTGTCTTTAAGGCAGTGGAGGATGGACAGGTGGGCGCATTTTTTATTATTCATTATCCCGGTCTTACGGATACCAGCCTGGGGCACTATATGGACCTGGATGAAAAGGAACTCCTGAACGTGGCTTACATGGATTCCCTGGCCGTGCTGCCCCGGTTTCGGGGCCGCCGCCTTCAGTATGGCCTGATGGCCCACGGCGAGACTTACCTGTCCGCCACCTCCTTCTGCCATCTCATGGGGACTGTTCACCCGGACAACACCTACAGTCTTAACAATTTCCTGAACCTGGGCTATAAGGTTGTAACCACCACGCAGAAGTACGGCTCCCTTCCCCGCAGCATCATGTACAAACGGATCATCCCCTCAGTGGACAAGGGCACACACGCCCTTGCCCACTGAGGGTAACGGTTTCCAAATATTAATTTCCCTTTCCAGGAATGATACATCCCCTATTCCGATATACTTAACTAAACACTTCTGAAATGGAAACCGATCAGAATGAAAAACAAACTCAGAAGACTCCCTATGAAAAAACTGCTGCGGACCACCCTGCTATTTGTCCTGGCATTCTGCGCCGGACGTCTCACCGCCCAGGTGGTGGAGTACAACAGGGGGCTCCAGACCGCAAACTATGCCAATACCCCGGAGGCGGCGGCTGCATCGGCCGATGGGAACTGGGGCTTAAGCTTTCCGGTTGAGGGCCAGACGCCTGTGGGAAATGCCACTGCAGATTACCTGAAGCAGTTTAATTCATACTATTGCCAGAATACCCAGGATAAGGTGATCTACCTCACCTTTGATGCGGGTTATGAAAACGGCAACACTGCCACGATCCTGGATGCGTTAAAAAAGCACAATGTACCCGCCACCTTTTTCCTGGTGGGCAACTATTTGGAAACCAGCCCGGATCTGGTAAAGCGCATGGTAGCGGAAGGCCACACCGTGGGAAACCACACCTTCCACCACCCGGATATGTCTAAGATCTCCACCAAGGAGAGCTTTGAAAAAGAGTTAAATGACCTGGAAACCCTGTTCCAGCAGACCACAGGCCAGCCCATGAAAAAATACTACCGCCCGCCCCAGGGCAAGTACAGTGAGAGCAACCTGAAAATGGCAAACGACATGGGATACAGGACATTTTTCTGGAGTCTTGCCTATGTTGACTGGTATGAAGATAAGCAGCCCTCCAAGGAGGAAGCATTTAAAAAGCTGTTAGGACGCATTCACCCCGGCGCTGTTGTCCTTTTGCACAGTACTTCCAAGACCAACGCCCAGATCCTGGATGAACTTCTGACCAAATGGGAGGAAATGGGTTACCGCTTCGGTTCCCTGGATGACCTGGTGGCGGCCCAATAGTATTACCTTTGCGCCTCAGGCGCAGATTTCCCAGATATTTCCGCATTCAAACTGATTACAATAAACACTCTCCAAAAAAGAGCCGCCAGAGGAAGGATCTTCTCTTCCTTTGACGGCCCGTTTTTGGTCCCTACATCATCTTTTCCTTCCACTCGCCTTCCTTAAACCCGGTGAGTACAAAATCATCCGCCACCACCAGAGGGCGTTTGACCAGCATTCCATCGGTTGCCAGAAGTGCCAGCTGCTCTTCCTCGCTCATCTGGGGAAGTTTGTCCTTAAGCGCCATTTCCTTATAAAGATTGCCGCTTGTATTAAAGAACTTCTTCAGTGGCAACCCGCTCTTCTCATACCATGCTTTCAGCTCAGCCTCACTTGGATGCTCTTCCTTGATGGGGCGCTCCTGGTATTGGATCCCGTTGGCATCCAGCCATTTTAACGCCTTCTGGCATGTACTGCATTTCTTATAGCATAATACGGTCATATTCATGATCTCATGTTCCTTTCTTGCATTTACTTTTATTTTTATTATTTTCCCGTAAGGGTGATCTCCTTTTTTGCCCCCGCAAAGCAGCCTGTCCCCTCATCATAGGCCACCGAGGCTTCCGAGGAAAAGGTCTTCACATTATAGCGGATCTTTTCCCCTTCAGCTTCCTTCTCACCGGCTCCATCCCTGACATCTCTGCCATCCTTGCCATCTTTGCCGCTTTTGCCGCCTATAAAAGTGCTCTTAAACTCCCTGATTCCTGTGGACTGAGGGGTGATCTGCACATCCTTATGGATCCGGAGATCCGGAGACGCCGGTTCCGGCTTTGCCGTGATCACCGCCCCTGAATTTCCACTGACCTTCAGCTGTCCCAGACCTTCATCCACAGCCAGTGATGCGGCCCGTATTCCGATCCCATCCTCAGCCTCAGCCCGGATCACGCTCTCCTTTCCGGCCAGCTCCAGATCCGCTGCGTCAATGCCGGTCTGTCCCGCGCTGATCTCCAGGCTGCCGTTTCCCCGGATGACCAGGGTTCCGGAGTCCGCCAATATCCCCACCCCCTCAGAGTGTATCCAGTTTCCGCTGCCTTCCCTCAGTTCCATGATCAGATCCCCGGAAATGCAGACAGCCGCCCGTGCTTCCCCCTCCTCCGCTTCCTCGATCACTGCATTATCCAGTGTCAGCGTGTATATGTCCCTGGAATTTCTCAGCTTCCATCCATTTCCCTCTACCATCTTCCCTCTCTGGGGCAGTTTAACCTCCCCGTCCCGTCCAATGGATAGAGCGGTCAGGGGAACCTGCTCCCTGGACTGGGTAAGTCCGAACCTGGATGCCAGGAACATGCCTGCGCTTGACACGGTGGTACAAAATACAACCACAAGGCCGATAAACAGTATAGCCCGCGCCGTCCTCCCAAAAAACTCCTTAGGCAGATTTTTCATTGTTTCCTCCTGTTACAGTTTTGTGTACTCTCGGAGTCTCCTGGTACTCAGATTTGCGAGATGATTTTTTGTCAGTTGTGCATAAATTTATGAGGCGTACACGGTGTGTACGTTGAATAGATTTGTGTGCGGCTGGCGGGAAATCAGCCGTAAAGATGGGTGCCGGGGAGACTCCGGGAGTACATATTATATTTTGTATATTTTATCATAAATCCCTGCATTTTACTATCACTTGTAATATCATAGGAATCAGCAAAAAATAAGGAGGCATTGTTCATGATCAATCTTCTCTGTTTTGGGGATTCCAATACCTTCGGCACCAATCCCAAGGGAGGCCGCCATGCCTGGAATACCCGGTGGCCCGGACGCCTGCAGGTCCTGTCAGGTCCCGAATACTATGTCATCCAGGAGGGAATGGGCTCACGCACCACGGTGTGGGATGGAACGCCTTTGCTGCATGATGCAGCATATGGACTACGGCCCGGGATACAAGATCCCCCAGGTCCTGATCGTTTCACCGGTCTATATCGGCGAGGACATGGTCCACTGCCCATATGCCAGCTTTGGCCTCACGGCTCCGGCCAAATCCCGCAGCCTTTCCCCACTGTATGAGGAGGTTGCCAAAGTTCAGGGCTGTATGTTCTTAGATGCGTCCACTGTAACGCCCAGATGGATGCATATAGGTGGAATCAATCACCCCAAAATGATCAGGGACAGGGGGCCGGGAACCACTGCCCATACGGCGGCATTTCCCATGCTCCTGTCCCTTTTATGATATAAACCATTCCTGAAGCCTAATATGCCTTCTCCATCTCTGTGATCCTTTGGTACAGTTCCCGGTTCACCGGCACATCCAGTCCGTGCTTTTCTGCTTTCCGGATCACTGTGCCTGCAAAAAACTCCACCTCGGACCGCCTGTGCGCCAGACCATCCTGACGCATGGAGGGCATTCCCTCCGGATTCAGGGTATCCACCAGGTCCACATAGCTTTGCAGATCCTCTCCTGTCACCTGTATGTTCTCCTTTTCCGCCAGGGCCACTACCTCTGCCATTGCATCCATCATCATATGCCGCTCTTTGCCCGGCTTCTGCACGGTCCCATAGGTTCCCTCGGCCACCATAACAGCCTGGTTCACCCCCACGTTAAGCATCCATTTACACCAGAGACGGCGCAGAATATCGGCTTCCCTTGTGTAGGGCAGCCCTGTCTCATCAAACAGGTCTGTGACCTTTTTCAAAAGGGGCTCCTTTTCCGCCTCGGACTCAGGTATGCCGATGCAGATCTCTCCCATATGGGAGTATGTAAGCCGGTTTCCCAGCTTCACCGCATCCATGCCCTGGGCCACGCAGTACAGCATATGCTCCCTCCCAAGGATGTGGCCAATAACTTCCTCGCTGCTGATGCCGTTGAGCACGGACAGTATGATCGTATCCTTCCCCACCTGGTTTTTAACAGCCCGGGCCGCTGCCTCCAATGCCGTGGCCTTAACGGCAAATAGTATCAGCTGCGCCGCTCCCCTGGAATCCGGCACCGCCCCGTCCTGAACCTGAAACCTCCATTCCCTGTCATTACAGTATACCGGATGATCCTTATAATTCTTCACCCTGTCACTGTCAGCCAGGAACGTCACCTGCTCCTGCCCCAGGGTCCCTGCAAAAAAATCCCCGTATAAAATACCCAGGGCTCCCATTCCCACAATGGATACCCGCCTGATCCTGTCCATATAAATCAATCCTCCATCCTTTAATAGAAGCGTGCGGTCTCGTCCAGACCCTTCCTGCCAGGCCCTGCCGGGTCAATATCCCTGTATCCCACGGCAATGACAGACACCACCTCCTGGTCCTGGCCTATGTCCAGAAGCTCCCTCAGGGCATCCGCGTCACGTATTCCCATGATCAGGGTATCCAGTCCCAGATCCTTTGCCTTCAGTATCAGATGGCTGTCGTGGAGGCCCAGGTCATAGCAGCCCCATCCATTGCCCACTTCATTGACCGGGTTCCCCTGGTTGTCATGGCCGGAATGGTTTTTTACAAATGCAGTGACGATCAGCACAGGGGCATCCTTGCAGTTTTTCTGATTAAATTCCGGAAGGCAGGATGCCTTTACCTTGCCTAACATCTCTTTGGACATGACCACATAATATCTGGCTGTCTGAGAATTTTTCCAGGACGGTGCCTGGACAGCGGCCTGCAGCATCTCCTTCACCAGGGCCGGGTCCACCGCGGCCCCTTCCCTGAATTTGCGTATACTTCTTCTCTCTTTTAATATCATATCCAGATCCATTTATCCATCCTCCTTGTTTTGATCCATGCCCGCCCCAACAGGGTGCGGCCCTCAGAAGCAGCGTTCCAATGCTGAACATCAAACAGCTGCAATGGCTGCGGCTGCTTCCAGCCGCCGGTAAAACTGGGGATAAAAATCTTCCCCTGCCTTGTAAGGCGTGACATAAAACTGGTTCAGCACATACATGTTCACGGCTTTTATAGTTTCCTGGTTTCCACTTTCCTTCAGCCGCTCTCCCAGGTCCTTGAGGAAATAATGCCAGTCCGCCACAAACCGTTCATAGGACTTGAAGTCCGGTGTATCCACCCACTTGCGTACCTTGACCTTGGTCCGGTTCTCCCTGGGACATTCGTGGATCTGCAGAAAATACCGGAAGGAACGGTCCTCGTATACCCTTCCCAGTGGAAACAGCCTGCAAAAGCCGGGACGGTACGGATGGATGCTGCACCTGCCATGTCCGTCCAGAAAACTGCACCTCTCCCCGCTTCCAGTCATCTTCAGGTTGGGGAGAATAACATGATCCACCACATTCAGCTCAATATGGCCCGCCATCAACTGGTTAAAATCCATGCACAGCCCTTCCTCCATACGCTTTATGTCATAGGGATCCAAAAGAATGGAACTTCCCATGCCTTGGCAGCAGGCCGAACATCCCTCACAGTCACCGCAGTCTGCTTTTACCAGATCATTGCCCTCATATCGTTTTCCGTCTGATATCTCTTCCAGACTGACATTGCGCTCCATAACAAAATCCTCTCGCTTCATTTAATTTACCGGTATGATGATACCTGTACAGCCATGTATGCTGTAAGTATACCATTCTTTTCCATCCCGGCGCAACTGTGGTTTTTCGATTCTTTTTCCCGGTTCACCGGGGGGCTCTGTTTTTCATGACCATCAGTGTGACCGCGGATCCTGCCGCCACCGCCGTCCAGATTCCCATGACCCATACCGGCAGCGTGATACCCAGCATACGGTTTATGGGCAGCACAAGGAGGGATAGCAGGCACACCTGGTTAAACTGTTTTGCGGTTTCATACCCCTTCCCCTTACCCCGCTCCACCTCCTTTAACATGCTTCCGCTGTCTGGCAGGATCCGGTTTAGATCCGGCACATCCCATCTGGCTCTTCTGGCCGTGACGGCCCGCAGGATCAGTGCCGGAAAGGGTGAAATCCCTATGACCGCCGTCCATACGGTGAGTATCCCCTTGGGCACATGTAACCCCAAAATGCTGTTGATGGGAAACATGATCATGGATACAATACACACAAAACAGAACAGGAATGCCAGATCCCTGATCCTGCACCATTTATCAATTCTGTCTTTCTTCATAAAAGAACCTCCTGTCATCTTCATTTCCCTGAACCTGAGATCCAGGAATCCCGGGTCCAGTGTATCAAACTTCCATTCCCGGTCCCTGATTTCGCCGCACAGTTCCCGTACCAGGACCAGGGCTGCCGCCTCCTGCTCAATCTCCCTGACCCTCTGGTCCTTAGAATAAAGAATTCTGCCCGCAGGATTCTCCGCCTGCGGCGGGCCGCTTCAGCGGCATCTTCCCTTCCGCCGCAGTGCGACCCCCGGAGAACGTTTTTGGTATCACCGGGGATCCCAGATGAATTTCTTATGATATAAAAAAGAGGGACAGCCCGTTTCCGGCCATTGTCCCTCCTGCCATATTCCTTTTCTAAGCTCCCAGCTGACCGCTCTCCGGTTCCCTTGCGGGAAGGCAGTAGCGGTAACTCCTGGTGAGCACACCGATTTCCTCCAGAGTCCCTACCATCCGGTACACGGTTGCCAGCCCGATGGATGGGTCCTTCTTGATCGCTTCATAGTATATCTCCTTGCAGCAGTTCCATGTACCATCCAGAATAATTTCCAGAAGTATCTCCCGCTGTTTCGTTACCCGTCTGCCGCTTTTCTGAAGTTCATGGATGACCTGTTCCTTCTGCCACATATAAGAATTACCTCCTTCTGAATTCTGCCGGTTCCGGGCCCCGGAGCATATGTCCGGGACATACCCGGGGTCCGGTCCCGGCTGTCAGGCATTTGCACCTGCGTTAACAATTAACATCTTGCTTTCCCTGTGAGGACGGACCAGCAGATATATGAATAATGCCAGCATTGCCAGTGCCGCCGCTGTTCCGATCCCAAAGTCACCCGTGGTAATGAATGTACCCAGCTGGTAGATACACAGGGATGAAACATATGCCAGACCGGTTTGATAACCAATTGCAAACCAGGTCCATTTTGGATTGTTCATCTCTCGTTTGATGGCTCCCATTGCCGCAAAGCAGGGAGCGCATAAAAGGTTAAACACCAGGAACGAGTAGGCGCTCACTGTTGTAAAGCTGCCGGCCAGTGTACTCCATATCTCAGCCCCGTCCTCGGACACCTCGGCAAACCCGTAAAGGATCCCCAGAGTCCCCACCACATTTTCCTTTGCCACAAGGCCTGTGATGGCTGCCACTGCCGCCTGCCAGTTCCCCCATCCCAGAGGCGTGAAAATCCAGGCAATGGCGCTTCCGATATTAGCCAGAAATCCCTGGGATAGGTCCTCCGCCATCCCAAACCGTCCCTCCACAATGCCGAAGCTGGACGTGAACCAGATAAACATGGTGGATAAAAGAATAACCGTACCGGCTTTTTTGATAAAGGACCACCCCCGTTCCCACATGCTTCTGAGCACATTGGAAACCGTGGGCAGATGGTAGGCCGGAAGTTCCATGACAAATGGGGCCGGGTCCCCTGCGAACATTCTTGTCTTTTTCAGGATAATACCGGTACAGATGACGGCCGCAATCCCCACAAAATACGCGCTTGGCGCCACCCAGGAAGCGCCGCCAAACAATGCGCCTGCAAACAGCGCGATGATGGGAAGCTTTGCGCCGCACGGGATAAACGTGGTGGTCATGATGGTCATCTTCCTGTCCCTGTCATTTTCAATGGTGCGGCTTGCCATAATGCCCGGCACACCGCATCCCGTGCCGATAAGCATGGGGATAAAGGACTTACCGGAAAGACCGAACTTCCGGAAAATACGGTCCATGATAAAGGCGACCCTGGCCATGTATCCGCAGGATTCCAGGAATGCCAAAAAGATAAAGAGCACCAGCATCTGGGGCACAAATCCCAGCACAGCGCCAACGCCTGCCACAATCCCGTCCAGTATCAGGCTGGAAAGCCAGGGAGCGCAGCCCACTGTCTCCAGGAAATTCCCCACCACCACCGGTATGCCGGGCACTTCCAGACCAAACAGCGCGAATCCTTCTCCAAACACCCCGTCATTGGCCCAGTCCGTGGCCCAGGTTCCAACCGTGGTAACCGACACGTAGTAGACAAGCCACATCACCGCAGCAAAGATGGGAAGAGCCAGCCAGCGGTTGGTCACAATGTGGTCGATCCGGTCGGAAACACTTAGTTCCCGTCCTCTTTTTGTACTGTGACATTGTCCGATCATGGACGCGATATACGTATAGCGCTCATTGGTCATGATACTCTGTGCATCATCATCCATGGCGTCCTCAGCCCGTTTGATAATGGCCTCCACATTGGGTACCCGGTGCATCTGGACAGCGATCTTCTCATCCCTCTCAAACAGCTTCACCGCATAGAAACGTTTCTGGTTTTCCGGAATCTCATCATCCAGGTAACGCTCAATCTCCTCCAGCACGGCTTCCATATCCTCGCTGAAGCGGCGGACCGGCATAAAGGGGATTCCTGCACCTGAAAATACTTCCTCCGGTTCAGGTTCCCCTGACTTGGCAATCTCCACTGCCTTTGCCGCGGCCCTGGACACACCTGCGCCTTTCAGGGCTGAAATCTCCACAACCGGACATCCCAGGTTCCGTTCCAGGGCTTTCACATCAATGGTATCGCCCTTCTTTTCCAGGATATCCATCATATTCACAGCTATGACCATTCCGATCCCCAGCTCGATCAGCTGGGTGGAAAGGTACAGGTTTCGCTCCAGGTTGGTCCCGTCCACAATGTTCAGTATGGCGTCCGGCCGTTCATTGATCAGGTAATTCCGTGCCACCACTTCCTCCAGGGTGTAGGGTGACAGGGAATAGATTCCCGGAAGGTCTACAATGGTCACATCTTTGTTTCCCTTTAACCTTCCCTCCTTTTTCTCCACCGTAACTCCGGGCCAGTTTCCCACAAACTGGTTGGAACCCGTCAAGGCGTTAAACAGTGTGGTCTTTCCGCAGTTGGGGTTGCCGGCCAGCGCTATCTTTATCGACATTTCCATACTCTCCTTCGGACTATGTATTAGTTTCAACTAACTCATATGTAATAAAAAATGTTCTTTCATATGTACCGCGCGGATCTAAACCATGATCTTATTGGCCATCTCCTTACTGATCGCAACCCGGGATTCCTTGATTCCCACGATCACATTGCCGTTGTTTACAGATATCACTGTAATGTGGGTACCGGGTACAAATCCCATGGACTCCAGATGACGCTTTACTTCCTCTTTGCCGCCAATCCGTATGATCGATACGACCTCGCCAACACTGGCCATTGTTAAAGGCATCATGATCACTCCTTTGCTCAGTAAGTTCATCCCTACCTCCGGCAGACTGCTTAAGGCGCGCGTATGCAGTATGTCATGCTAAGCATGACGTGCGCCGGGCACACGTACGCCGGGGCGTACCTGAAGCTAACCATATAAACGAACATATATGCTAAAATATGCAGCAGGAGAAATTAGGTTCTCCTAACTGCATATATAGATTAGCATCTGCTAACTGAATTGTCAAGAAATTTTTTCAGTTTCTAATCCAGCTTGATCCCTGACAATGCCTGGGCAAATGCATTATTAACCGGTTCTTTGGCCTCTTTATTCTGCTGGTTCAAATAGTTTGCCACATCCCGTTTGGACACACCTGCCCCTTCCTTTTTTCTCCTGTCCTGGAAGGCGGAAAGCTTTTCCTTGTGCCCGCATCTGCACACAAAAATCTGTCCCTCCCCCTTGCCTCTTAATTCCATCTTCTTATGGCATACCGGGCAGCGTGCATTGGAGGTGCGGGAGATCGTTTCCCTGTGGCCGCACTCCCGGTCCTGGCACACCAGCATCTCACTGTTCTTTCCTTTCACGGCCAGCATCCGCTTTCCGCACACCGGACATTTTGTGTTGGTCAGATTATCGTGGCGGAAGCTGCCCTCCCCTGCCCTGATCTGGCCGATCAGCGCCTGGGAATAGACACGGATATCAGACATAAAGGCCCCGCGCTTCAGATTCCCTTTGGCAATCCTTGACAGCTTCATCTCCCAGTCGGCGGTAAGCTCCGGCTTTTTCAGATCCTCGGGCACCAGCTCCAGCAGCTGCTTGGCCTTGGATGTGAGATAAATGTCCTTTCCCCTCTTTTCAAGGAGAAAACTGGAAAACAATTTTTCAATAATATCCGCCCTGGTGGCAACGGTTCCCAATCCCCCAGTCTCCCCCAGTGTCTTTGCCATGGCCTTGTCCCTGGACTCCATGTAGGCCACCGGATTCTCCATTGCCGAGAGCAGAGTGGCCTCGTTAAACGGTGCCGGAGGTTTTGTCTTTCCCTCTGTCATGGACAGGGAAAGGACCGCGACCCTGTCCCCCTTTTTCAGGTCGGGAAGCTGCTGTTCCTTTACCGGCACCCCTTCCGCCGTCTCCTCATCATCCTGGGACTCCCCCTCGGCCCCATTGTCATAGGCCGCCTTCCAGCCCTGCTCCTTCACAATCTTACCCCTGGCAATAAAACTCTCCCCGCCAATCTGCACACTCACACTGGTCTGCTCATACTCAAAGGGCGGATACATCACTGCCAGGAACCTGCGCACCACCAGATCATAAATACGGCGCTCATCAATGGTCATGTGGTCCAGCTGTACAAACTGTTCCGTGGGAATGATGGCATGGTGGTCAGATACCTTTGAGTTGTCCACAAAAAAGGGCTTGGCCGGCAAAGCCTGCATGGCAAGCCTGCCTGCAAGGGCGCGGTATGGTCCTACGGCGCAGGCCTTAAGCCGCTCCTTCAGCGTAGGGATGATATCGCTGCTCAGGTACCTGGAATCCGTTCTGGGATAAGTCAGCACCTTATGGTTCTCATACAGGCGCTGCATGATATTTAATGTCTCCTTGGCAGAATAATCGAACCGTCTGTTGGCATCCCGCTGAAGCTCCGTCAGGTCGTAGAGCAGGGGGGCAAATGTCTTTTTCGGGGTTCGCTTCACCTGGGACACCACTCCCGTCTCCCCTTTCAGGTTCTCCAAAATGTTTTGGGCCAGGTCCCTGTCAAAAGTACAGAAGCTTCCCGATGCCTGGTTCTGCCATGTGAGGGTCAGCCCATCCCCCTTTGCCTGCAGGCCGTAGAAGGGTTTGGGCACAAAGCTGCGGATATCCGCCTCCCGCTTTGCGATCATGGCCAGGGTAGGGGTCTGGACACGCCCGCAGGAAAGCTGGGCGTTGTACTTGCAGGTCAATGCCCTGGTGGCGTTGATCCCCACCATCCAGTCCGCCTCGGCCCTGCACATGGCCGCATCATAGAGGCTGTCATACTCCTTTCCGTCCTTCAGGTTGGCGAATCCCTCCCTGATGGCCTTGTCCGTGACAGATGAGATCCACAGCCGCTTTATGGGCTTATTGCTGCCCGCTTTTTTCAGGATCAGCCGGGCAACCAGTTCCCCCTCCCTCCCTGCATCTGTGGCAATGATGATGAGCCCCACATCCTTTCTGTGGATCTGGGTTTTCACCGCATGGTACTGCTTGGCGGTCTGCCCGATCACCTCCAGCTTAAACACATCCGGAAGCATGGGCAGGTCCTCCATCTTCCACTCCTTATATTTTTTGTCATAATCCTCCGGATCCGCCAGGGTGACCAGATGGCCCAGTCCCCATGTGACGATATAGCGGTCCCCCTCAATAGCTCCGTTCTGGTTCTTACCGCATTTCAATACCCGGGCAATATCCCGGGCAACGGATGGTTTTTCCGCGATTACAAGTGATTTCATCTTTCCTGACTCCTATACTTCTATTTTTGATCTATGTTTCAGCCGCCCCATCCTCTTTCCCCTTTTAATGCTCATCCCTTTCTTCTGGCGCCTATGATACTGGTGATTCTTTCCCTTGTATCCCAAAGCTTTTGCTTTACTTCCTCCAGACGCTCGTCCTGCATCCTGGCAAGGGGAGCGGAGATGCTGATCCCATAATTGTACATCCCCCTGTAGTCCGGCACACTGACGCCCACGCAGAACAGTCCTGCTTCCCGCTCTTCCCTGTCATAGGCAAACCCTGTTTTCCTGGTATCCTTAAGTTCGCTCAGAAGCCGGTCCAGGTCGCAGATGGTATGGGCCGTGTACTGCACAATATGGCTGTCCTGCCATACTGCCTTTACTTCCTCCTCAGACAGTTCCGCCAGTATGGCCTTGCCCACCGCTGTTCCGGCCAGCGGAAATTCCAGGCCCACATGGGAACCGGTGGCAAACATGTTGGCCGTGGGTGTAATCTTATCAATGTACCTGATGTTGGTTCCCGCCCGCTCCACAAAGTGTACGGTCTCCCTGCACTCCTCCGACAATGCGGCCAGATATGGATGGGCCAGCTTTACCGCGCTGTTGCGCTCCTGGATACAGTTGCCCACTGCCAGCATTTTGTAGGTGAGAAGGTATCTCCCGGTCTCAGCTTCCTGGTCTGCATACCCCATATCCACCAGGGTACCCAGCACCCGGTGCACCACAGTGGAATGAAGGCCTGTCTCATGGCCGATCTCCCGCACCCCCATGGCACCCTTTTCCGCCAAAAGCTCTATTACCTGAAATGTCCGCTCAACGGACTGTATTGTTTCCCTTGCCATATTCTGTCCCGCTCCGTATTCTGTCCCGGCCCTGCCTGGGCGGCCCGGTATTTGATATTCATTCAGTATCATAACACAGTTCCGATTCCGGTGCAATTCAAACACGCTCCGTTAAAAAAAGGGCACCGCTGGCGCGGCACCCTTATTGATGCGGCCCATGCACGGGCCATTTGGTTTTGTTTTATTATACTATGGACCGGTGTACCGCGGCCTGCTGCATTGCAGACTGCAGCATTGCGGTCTGGTGTACCGCGGCCTGCTACAGATGATTCACCGGATACATCACAGGCTCTCCCTTTGCAAAGCGAACTGCTTCCTCTGCGATCTTGCGCTTTAATTCCAGGGCTGATTCCTGGGAATACCATGCCATGTGAGGACTGCACAGGAAATTATCAAACTCAAACAGGGCGGCTCCCACTTCCATGGGTTCCTCTGAAACCACGTCCAGGGCAGCCCCTGCGATCATCTTTTCCTGAAGGGCGGTCAACAGGTCCCCCTCGTTGACGATCCCTCCCCTGGCTGTGTTGACCAGGTATGCCGTGGGCTTCATTTTCTTAAACGCCTCCATGTTGATCATGTTCATGGTCTCAGGAAGCAGGGGGCAGTGAACGGAGATCATGTCCGATTCCTTAAGCAGGGTATCCAGTGTCACGATCTCCACTCCCTCATGGACGCTTCCCTCCTCGTATACGGGATCACATGCGATCCGCCTGCAGTCAAAGCCCATCATCCTCTTTGCAAAGGTGCGGCCGATCCTTCCAAAGCCCACAATCCCCACGGTAGACCCGGGGATCCTGTGCACCGGAATAGCCTCCGTATAATTCCAGGTCTTGTGCTTGGTGCAGTCATTCATCTCGCAGATCTTGCGCGCCAGGCCCAGCATCATACCCATGGCCTGGTCGGCCACTTCGTTCATGCCGTAGTCAGGCACATTACATACCTGCACACCCAGCTGGGTCGCCGCCTCCAGGTCAATGGTATTCACTCCGACACCGTATCTGAGGATCAGCTTCAGTTCCGGCCTTAAGGCCTCCATCACCCGGCGGCTGAAGGGACCATACTGGGTCATCATGATCTCCCCGCCCTTGGCCTGTTCGATCAGGTCATCCTCTGTCTTACACGCAAGATGAGTATAGGTCATTCCGGCTTTGCCGAACACTTCCTCCTCCTGGATCATATTGTCGTGATCACAATCGGTTACAATGATCTTCATGGTCTTTCCTCCTAGTTATGAATCCTTATCTGCAGTCAACCAAAACCTTCACTGTCATCTCTGAAGGATCTTTGATCAGATCAAATACCTTCTCAGACTCTGCCAGCGGAACTATGTGTGTAACGATCTTCTCCAGCTCAGGAGCGATCTCCTTTGCGTACTCCACGGCCTGGCCGAACTCACGCAGTGTGTAAACACGGCTTCCCACCAGGGTCTGCTCCTTGAAGTTCACATCCTGCAGATTAACTGCATGGGGAACCTTATGTACACCGGTGAGACAGATCATGCCGCCAATGCGGCAGAGCTTTGTGACCTCCAGGGCTGATGGTTCGGAACCGCTGCACTCGAACACCACATCCACGCCCACATGGTCTGTGGCCTTATTCACATAATCGACCATGCTCTCGTTCTTTACATTCACTGTCTCAAAACCAAATTCCCTGCACATGGCCAGCCTTGCCTCATCCACATCGGAGATAATGATCCTGGAAGCGCCTGCGTGCTTTAACACGATACCTGTCAGAATGCCGATGGGGCCTGCTCCGATGATGGCTGTTGTATCCCTGGTCTGGAAACGCGCCTGATGCATGGTGCGGACGATCACTGCCAGAGGCTCGATCACTGCAGCTGCCTTGTCGGAAACTTCATCATCGATCTTAAACAATACATTCTCGTCACAGGTCACGTACTCCGCAATACCCCCGTCAACATCAATGCCGATCAGCTTTAAGGTCTGGCATACATGGGGAATGCCTGTCTTACATGCAAAACAGTGTCCGCAGGAGAGAAGGGGGTATGGGGATACCCTGTCGCCCACCTTAAACCGGCCGTTTCCTCCATTGATGGATTCAATGGTTCCGATAAATTCATGGCCCAGCACCAGGGGAGCCTTTGCCCGGGGATGCTTGCCTGCAAAAATACCAATATCAGACCCGCAGATACCGCAGTATGATACCCGGATCCTTACCTGCCCTTCCTTTGGCTCCGGTACCGGCATATCACGGACTTCCACTTTCTCTGGCGCTGCATATACCAATGTCTTCATAATCTGTAATCCTCCTTACTCCGCTGCACATGTTTTTACTTGGTTTTCACTTTGGCTTTGCTTTGTTTTCACTTTGGCTTTGCTTAATTTTTACTTTGGCCTTTCTTGGCTTAACTCACACATTTCACACATTCACACTTTACAACCGGCTTTTGTTCCGTTATTCGGAACAATGTTCCTGTTTTTTATCTTATGAATTAATTTAATCACATTTTATCTATGATGTCAATATAATTCCTGCTGCTTTAGCAAAAAAATACACCGCATCCGGATAAACCAGATGCGGTGTTGGTATACTATTCCATAATATGTATAAAACTGTAAACTTCTTACTTAACCAGATATCCTCCGTCCACCGGGATCACGGCTCCGTTCAGATAGTCGGATGCAGGGGATGCAAGGAAAATAACAGCCCCCTTCATATCCTCCGGGGTTCCCCAGCGGTGTGCAGGTATGCGGTTTGTGATCTCCGCATATCTTGGATTGGACGGGTCTGTCAGCGCTGTGTTCATCTCCGTGTCCATATAGCCGGGTGCAATGCAGTTTACATTGATATTCCTGCTTGCCCACTCATTACAGAACGCCTTGGTCATCTGGGTAACAGCTCCCTTGGATGCAGCATATGCAGGCACGGTAAAGCCGCCGAAAAATGCCAGCATGGAGGAAATGTTAATGATCTTTCCCGGTTTCTCCTTGGCCATAAATTCCCTGGCCGCCATCTGGCACAGTTCAAAGGGTGCTGTCAGGTTCACATTCATAACTGCTTCCCAATCTGAAAGCGGGAATTCCTCACTCTTATGACGTCTCTGGATGCCGGCACAGTTCACCAGGATGTCAAGGCCGCCCATGGCGCTCACTGCTTCAGCAAATGCATCTGCCCTGGCCTGACTGTCCCCCAGATCCACCGCAATGCCATGGCACTTAAATCCGCGGTCACAGAACTGTGTGGCCACATCATGTACTTTCTCGGAACTGCCGAATATAACCACTTCGGCTCCAGCCTCCATCAGACCCTCGGCCATGCCGTGGCCCAGCCCTCTGGTTCCGCCTGTTACAATTGCTTTCCTGCCTGTAAGATCAAATAAATTCATTCTTTTACCCTCCTGGATGTGTGTGGTTCAGGAGCCGGTTGTGTGTGAAATGTTAAACTAAGAGTAACATCTTTTTCTGTAAAAATCAAGGGCTTTTACAGTGAATGGGAGCTCATGGGGCTGAAGGCCCGGATGGGTATCACATTGGGGTAATTCACATCTTCATAGTAGTAATCCGCGATTTTTACCTCCACTGCAAACGCTTTCTTCATATTGTCCTCCGTAATCGTCTCCCCCGCTCCCCCGTAAAAGCTGCTTTTGTCCCGGTTTAATATCAGCGCTTTGTCCGCGATTTTTAAGGCATGGGCCGGATAATGGGTGTTGATAATGGCTCCTATGCCCCGGTTGGAGGACAGCTGCCTGATCATATCCAGAATGACCAGCTGGTTCTTAAAATCCAGATTGGATTCAGGCTCATCCAAGATGAGCATTTCCGGCTGTGTACAGAGTGCCCTGGCAATAAGGACCATCTGAAGCTCTCCTCCGCTCATCTGGCTGCAGGGTTTATCCATAAGAAAGGTAATGCCCACCTCCTCCATGGATGCTTTTGCCACCTCCATATCCTCCCTTGAGGGCTGGGCAAAAAGCCCCAGGCGGGCCGACCGTCCCATGACCACCATTTCCAGGGCCGTGTAGGACAAGGATATTCCCTTTGACTGGGGAACATAGGCGATCCGTTTCCATATTTCAGAATGTTTCAGTGTATTCATGGGAACGCCATCGATCCGGCTTTCCCCGGAGTCCCACTTCAGCAGACCCATCATACATTTTAAAAGGGTGGTCTTTCCCACGCCGTTGGGCCCCAGCACTGCCAGGACCTGATTCCCCTCCAGGTCAAAGGACACCTGGTGAAGGACCTGGGATGCCCCGTATCCGAAATTTCCGTTCCTTACCTCAAATCTCACAGTCTGGCACCTCCTGTCCTGCGTAAAAGTATGATAAAAAAGGGCGCGCCTATAATGGCCGTCAGTATGGACACCGGTATCTCCGCGGCCGTGGCCGCCCTGGACGCTGTGTCGATCACCACCATAAAGGCAGAGCCCAGACCCATGCTCACCGGAATGATCTTGCGGTTATCGCTTCCGTAGAGCATTCTGGCCACATGGGGGATCAGAAGTCCCACCCATCCCACCTGCCCGCACAGTGAAACGCAGGATGCGGTCACCAGGGTGGAAGCTGCCATGACCATTATCCGCAGTTTTCTGACATCGATTCCCAGGGCCCTGGTTTCATCCTCCTGAAGGGACAGGATGTTAAGCCTCCACCGCAGCAGGAACAAAAGCGCCACGCCCAGTAAGATCAGCGGGATCCCCACTGCCAGCCCCTGATAGGTGGCCCTGGACATGCTTCCCATCAGCCAGTATGTGATGGCAGGCAGGTCCTCGTCCGGATCAGCCACATACTTTACCAGGGATACCAGGGCCTGGAACAGGGATGACACCACCATTCCTCCCAAAACCACCATAAGGATACTGCTTTTTCCATTGAGCCTGCTGATCATGCAGGTTCCTGCCAGGGCTGCCAATCCCATGGCCAGGGCTGCCAGCTGCACCACAAACACATTTCTGGTAAACAAAAGGGCCAGCACCGCGCCAAAGGATGCGCCCGTGGCCACCCCCAGCGTATCCGGGGTAGCTAAGGGATTGGAAAACAGTGCCTGGAAGGACGCGCCTGATATAGACAGGCCCATGCCGGCCACAAGGGCCAGCATGATTCTGGGCAGCCTCACATGATAAACCACGGACCAGCCCTGGGGATCCACCTCCTGCCCGGTGAGGGGCGACACTAATATCTGCAGGGATTCCAGAGGCGATATATGATACCTTCCGATTCCAATACAGATAATAGTTACCGCAATGGGCAAAAGGAATATGACAAGGCTCATCAGGTTGTGTTTCTTTTTTATTTTCTCCATACCAGGCTCCTGCATTTAGTTCCCTGCCGCTTCCCTGGCCGGGTTAAAGATCTGTGTGATGTCCTCGTCCGACAGCGCCACATTGTAAAAACGCTCATAGTATGTGCGCACTTCCTGTTCCATGTCCACATCCGCAAACAGCTGGGGCTGGTTTTTCTGTGCCAGCCACCTTAATACCAGCGGTGTGTCTGATGCAGGCGGGAACCAGCGGTACATGCCCAGAGGGAACTTGTAGACCTTTCCTTCTTTTACCGCCTTCACACTGCTCCAGTCATGGCCTTCAATGGTGTTGTCATACAGGTCCTCAGGAAGATAGGGGCTGAAATTTGTAATATATATGATATCGGGATCCCACTCATAGATTTGTTCCATGTTGATCTCAGGCGTTCCGGTCAGGTCCGCGGCCACATTGATGCCGCCGGTGGACTCGATCCAGTACTGTCCAAAGAAATTGCTGCCCGAGGTTTTGATCACCCCGTTTGCGTAATTAAACAGGATCAATACCCTTGGCTTTTCTATGTCCCCTGCTCCATTTAGCACAGCCTGTACCTCGTCATATACCTGGTGTCCATAATCCGCGATCCCGGCCGCCTTATCTTCCTGGCCCAGTACCTCACCCAGGAGCTTTACCCAGTTTTCAAAGGTTGCCACACAGTCAAAGTCCCAATTGGAGGTGGAAAACCCAACCGCAGGTATGCCTGCCGCCGCCAGTTTTTCGTATTCTTCCGTATTGTTGGCACTGTAGAACACCACATCCGGCTTCAGGTTCAGCAGTTCCTCAATATTCAGCTCCCCTCCCTGAAGGAAATCCGTGTTTACATCCAGTATGTCAGGCACCACCTTGGGCAGGATCGAATTCTCCGCCGCTGCCATGGAAGACGGATGGATGCCCACCAGCTTCTCCGCCGAGCCCTCAAACAGGCTGTACACGGAGGGAAGGGGCAGGAGGGACGAGATGACAATGCGGTTGATCTCTGCCGGAATCTCAATCTCCCTTCCCGTGTGGTCCACCACAATACGCGTCTCTCCCTCCGGGGACTGGTCCGGAGAATGGTCCAGGACCGTTTCCCGGGCCTGGGTGTCCTGGACGGAAGCGGTTCCTGCCGCACCCGAACCACAGCCAATGAGAGATATTGCCATACCTGCCGCCAGCAAGGCGGCTGTCACTGCATTTCGTTTGATCATTTGTTTATCCTCCCTTGAAACTATGTGTACTCTTGGAATCTCCCGGCAACCAGACCGATCTGTGTGGGGCCGGCGGAACATCAGCCCCAAAGACGGGTTCCGGGGAGACTCCGAGCGCACATCCATTGGTTAAAATGTACGCCTGCAACGCAGGCACTGTATTCCACTCCCAGTTTGCTGGATATCGCGTACTGGGCAATGGGTAAAAACTGTTTGTCTGAGCCCTCCTCCAAAAGAGGCTGGATGAAAGGGTCAGCTATGATCATCTCATAGTCCGGGCTGTTAACCGCCGCCCTGATCCGGCCCTCGTCCCCAAGGTCCATATCTCCGGGGGATGCCAGCGCCTGCTCCATTCCATACAGACACCCCACTGTCACGGACGTGAATCCAAAGTCCCTGTTCAGGGCATACCTGATGGAGTCCGACATCACCTGTTCCCCTATGATCAGAACGCGGGCGGAACTGCCGGTCGCGGATGCAGCGTCAGCCACGGATGTATCCGCCTCCCAGAGCATTTCCGTCCTGCCGGTCTGTGCCACCCTTTTTACAGCGGACAGCCAATCCTCCTGTCCCTTTTCCCCCACCGGAAAACCGCAAAGATAGGGGATGTGGAACCTTCGCTCCATATACAGGGCAGTCAGGTAACCAAATCTGGATACCGCCAGATTGACCTGGGCATTAGCGGCCTTTTTTAGATCCTCCAGGCTGTAATCCATTGCCAGGCACAGGCCTGTCTCGTACCCATTCTGTTTAAGACAAGTCTTAAGGCAGCTGATATTTTCTCCGTCCCCAAAATCCATGGGAAGGGCACCCAGGATATTCACCCGGCCCTGCTGCATTTCCCCGGGTTGCGCAAACCGGTCCAGCAATTCCCTGGCTGCCAGGAAGGCTCCCCTGTCATAATACGCCGTGCCTGTAGTGTCAAAGCCAAAACCGGGAATCCCGGTCCGTTCCTCCAGTTCATATGCGATCCCTTTCAGATCCGCCCCGATCACCATGGGCACCGGGCTTCCCACCAGGGCCAGGAGATCCGGCTTTAAGTCCTTTGCGGCCGCCTCCATCTTTTCCATAAGTTTTTCATCATCCCCCAGCACCGCATCCATCTGCCTGAGCCCGGAACAGAAAATTCCGGATCGGGAGCCATACCACCTGGGATCATCATACCCCGTGTAATTTCCCGTACAGCCCGAGGCATCATGCATTGCCGTCACCGTGTCCAGGTCAAAGAGAACCGCTGAAACTCCGGAATAATCCGGGGAAAAGGGAGGAAGCCATATTGATAATTTAGCCATATCACACCACCAATCCGTATCCATTAATCATCTGTTCCAAATCCACCTCAGCCTCCATTGCGCCTTCCATTAGCCCCATGAGCCTGACGATCCCGTCATAGCCAAACATGCCTGCGTCATTAAACAGATCCGCCACATGCCTGGAGCCGGCCAGGTACGCCCCTTCCACACCGATTCCCAGGCTGTACTCCAGCCTGCGGGAAAACAGCACGGCGCGGTGATGTTCAGGCTGGCAGATCTCCACCTTGGGATGATTCCGTACCAGCCATTCCATATGTTCCCTGTCAAAGGGCATACAATCCTGGGCTTCCACCCGTGTCACCTGAAATCCGTAAGTAAGGAGCGCTTTTGCCATGCCAAAGGGCTGGACCGTGGCGGACGCATCAATGATGACAGGAATATCCCCCACCCTCCGCCGCGCCCTCTCCACTGCTTTTAAAGCCCGTTCCCTGGCCGGGGCAAAGTCAAAGCAGTCCTCCGCATCCGGGGCAAGCAATTGCTTCAGCCTGGCATAGCCCCCCTCAATCTCTTCCATATCATAGGATACCGGAATAAAGACCCAGGGAATCCCCAGGCGTTCCTCCATCTGCCCGGCGGCCTGCCTTCCGGGCGGCCCAATCACAAGGTTGGCCCTGCTTCTGCTCATCTCCTGGTACTGTTCATATACAGTGTACCTGGAAATGTGGCGCAGTTCTCCGGCTCCGTATGTATTAAGGAAGGGGTAAAGTTCACTGGACAGGGCAACCGGCTCCAGGTTTCCCACTGCGTTTACTCCGCTGTCCCGGTCCTGTGCCGGCTCCAGAAGGCTGTACAGATTATTCTGGATAGATACGGGAGGCGGTGTTTTGGACCCCAGGGAAATGGGATTCATGTGGCAGACCCGAAACTGTATGCCGGGATAACTGTTTCCCAGCTCCTCCAGCAGTGCCTCGTGGTCTGTCCCGATGAGATCGTCCAGGCAGCTCACAAAGATAAAAAATACCTTTGGCTGTTTTTTCAGGGCCTCCAGCACATTCTTTACAGCCTCCGGTATCAGCGGGTCATATCCATCCACAATATCGCTCTGGCTGACATACAGGTAAAAAAGGCGGTCCTTCAGCCCCTGTTTCATGGCCCCTATTGCCCCATGCCTTCCGCAGGCACTGGGACATACAAACAGCTGTACGCTTTCCGGCGCCAGCATCCCGATCCTCACAACGCCCCAGTCTCCGTGACCCGGGGAAGAATAGTGAAGGGTATTTTCAAAGCAGCAGCTCATACTCCCGTCACCTCCAGTACCTTATCGGCCAGCGCCTGGTAGCAAGCTGCCATAGGGCTGTCCGGATATGCCTCTATCACTGTCATGCCCTGGTTTTCCGCCAGCTGTACCGACCGGTCCCGGGGCACGATGTGGAGGATCCCTGTTCCGTTCTCCTCCGCCGCCAGGCGCACCCGCTCGTCCTCCCCCTCCACATTTCTGGAGTTCTGGATAAAGCCTGCCAGCTTTGCGTAACCCCTTTTCCCGAAATTGCGGATGGCGTGGGCAATATTGTCAGCCGCAAACAGAGCCATCATCTCCCCGGATGTGACGATCATCACATGGTCCGCATACCCGCCCCGTATGGGCATGGCAAATCCTCCGCAGACCACATCCCCCAGCACATCATAAAAAACAACATCCGGCCGGAACACCTCATATGCTTCCAATTCCTCCAGTTTTTCAAAGGCAGTAATGATGCCTCTTCCCGCACATCCGATCCCGGGGGTGGGGCCCCCTGATTCCACGCACACAATATTTCCATATCCCCGAAATGCAATATCCTCCAGGCTCACCGCCTCTTCTTTCTGACGTATCTGGTCAAGTACGGTGGGTATCTTTTTTCCCGCCATCAGGTTTTTCGTGGAATCAGCCTTGGGATCACACCCGATCTGCATAACGCGCAGGCCCCGGGCTGCCAGAGCCGCGGACAGATTGGATGTGGTGGTGGATTTTCCAATTCCGCCTTTTCCGTAAATTGCTATCTTCTTCATGGTTTTCCTCATTGTCCCTTCATTGTTATAGAAACATCTTTGCAGGTCAGCTGCAGCAATACAGTATGTCTTCCAGTTCCTTCCGGTCCAATATCCTGATCCTCCCGTGCTCCTGGCTGATCAGTTCCCGGTTCTGGAGCAGGGCCAGCTCCCTGAACAAGGAAGCGCGGCTGATTCCCAGTACGGATGCCAGTTCCTCCCTGGATTCCTCCAGACATACTTCCCCATGGCATTCCGGCTGCATCAGCAGGTATTGAATCAGCTTTTTCCTGCCCGACTGCATTGTAAGAAATTCAATGCGGCGGATCAAGAACTGCATTTTCCGATTACAGACGCCCGCATAGCGGATCGCCAGGGATCCGTTGGCTTCCATTGCCTCGATCAGCTTTGATTTTGGGATCATCAAAAGCGTGGTGTCGCTGCGGCATCTTAAGACCGTGGGAAGCTCCGTATCCGTAAACAGGTTGATGATCCCGAAGCAATCCCCTCTTTTTAACTGCGAAAGCAGGATCTCGCGCCCGTCCAGGGCAATGCTGTACACATCCACCCGGCCCGAAACAACGAGTCCCAGAATTTCCTGCCCTTTCTGCCTGTCACTGATGATCTGCCCTTTGTGACATTTCCTCACCTTCATACAGTCAGCGGAAAGCCCGCTGTCACGGAGCAGGGAAGAGGCACAAACCGCCTCCTGGATTTCTTCCTGGCACATTGGTCCTCCCCTCCTTATAGAGTGCGATATGGGTTAGTTATGATTTACTCTAATTAGTTTAAACTAACCAAAATAGTAACATACCGCCATTTAAATATCAAGAAAAAAAATTCTCTATAAGGTCTCACCTGATACTGACGGAATCCATGCCTTCTGGTATGCTGTTTTCCAATTAAAAATGAAAGAAGGTACCTGACATGCCCCAGAAAACCATTCTTTTCTCCGGCTCATCTGCTGTGGGAAAGACGTCCGTGCTCCGCACCCTCCTTCCCTATATGCGGGAGAAAGGGGAATCCCCCATGGTCTGCAAGATCGACTGCCTGATGACAGAGGATGCAGCGCTCTATCAAAGCATGGGGATCCCGGCAGTCTCAGGAATCAGCCGGGACATCTGTCCCGACCACTTTCTGGTGTCCAATCTGCCGGAACTGTGGGATTATGCCGACCGGCAAAACTGCAGTCTTCTCTTTATTGAGACAGCCGGTCTCTGCCACCGGTGCTCCCCTGCCACGGTTCATTCCATTGCAGGCTGCATCCTGGACTGCACGGCCAGCTGCCGCGCTCCCGGGCAGCTGGGTCCCATGCTGCTTCAGGCGGATTTTATCGTCCCAACCAAAACCGATATGGTATCCCAGGCTGAACTGGAGATCATACACTGGAACCTGAAGGAGCTGAATCCAGGCGCCAGGATCTTTCCCGTGGATGCACTGGCAGGCTACGGTGTAGAATTCCTGGGGGACTGGCTGCTGTCCCTTCCTGACAGCGCGGGCTTTGAACATGACTGCCTGCGCCACACCATGCCGGCCGGTGTCTGCTCCTACTGCGTAGGGGAACAGAGGGTGGGCAGCTCCTTCCAGCAGGGTGTGGTGGGGAAAATCGACTTTCAGGAGGTATTGTGATGAACCAGTTAACCATCCATCCCGGCCGCGGAAAGGATCAAAGGCCGGAAGCATTTGCCCCTTTGGTCCTGGGACCCGGAGATCTGTGCGCGGTGGCAGGCAACACGGGGTCAGGCAAAAGCAGACTGATCAAGGATATCGAACAGCTGGTAAACGGGGAATCCCCAACCGGAAGGCGTATCCTCTTAGACGGCAAAGCCGTGCCATTTGGAAGCCGCCAGTCCGTCTCCGGCCGGCTTGTGGCCCATCTCTCCCAGAGTATGCGGTTTGTGCTGGACCTGACGGTGATGGACTTTCTGGCTCTTCACTGCCGCTGCCGGGATCAAACCGGCCTGATGCCCAAACAAATTCTGGACATGGCCAATACCATCACACCGGAACCTGTGTTTTCCTCTGACCACCTGAACCTGCTCAGCGGGGGGCAGAGCCGGGCACTGATGATTGCCGACATTGCGCTGGTGTGTGACAGTCCGGTAATACTGATCGATGAAATAGAAAATGCCGGGATCGACAAGAAAAAAGCCCTGCACCTGCTCACAAACAGTAAAAAGCTGGTGCTCATCGTCACCCATGACCCGCACACGGCCCTGATGGCCCGCAAAAGGATCATTATGGATAACGGGGCTGTCCGGGCCGTGCTTGCACGCACCCCTGAGGAGACCCGGCTGTTTGCTCGTCTGGACCAGGTGTATGAGGAGCAGATGCTCCTGCAGTCCAGACTGCGGAAAGGAGAAACCCTTATATGATCAAGATCCAACTCTACTGGAATAATATCTGTATCCTGCACAGGCAGGAGCTTGTTTTTTTAGACCGGATCCGGTCCGATCTCAGACAAAAGGGGATTGACCTCAATGTCCGCTGTTTTGGTCTGGGATATTCCCACCATATGTCCGAATACCTGATGGAGCCGGAAGCAATCCTTCCCGATATTGTGGTGTCCGCTGATTTGGAGGTCTTTGAGGACCAGAGGATCTACATCCGTCTCGCAGAGTCAGGCCTGCACCCCCTGGCGAACTGCCTGCCTGTAAAACAGGCGGAATGTGTCCGCCGGCTGCACCGCAGTGACTGCCTCCTGCCCTATTTGGCAATCCCCCTGGTGTTTTTTGCGGACAGCCGTAAATTCGGAGGCAGCGATTCCATCTGCCTGGACCAGCTGGTAAAGGAGGGATACCCTCTGACCTTTGGGGGTGTGGAAAATTCCGCGGCCAAGACCGTGGTAAAGACCATCTGGGAATCCTGCGGACCGGACAATGCCAGACGTTTTCTGTCCAACTGCACCGTGACCCACATGCCCATACAGGCATTTCAGAGTGTGCGGACAGGGGAAGCCGCCCTGGCACTAGTCCCCTCCGTGTATGCGCTCCGTGCGGACGGCAGGCAAAAAAAGGCATTCTGGCCCGCAGACGGAGCCGTGGCCGTGCCCTCATACATATGCGCCAGGAAGACCATACCGGAGGATGCCGCCTTAACTGTGATCAATGCGCTCCGGGCTCCGCAGATCAGTCATTTCTATGTGAATAACGGCTGCCTGATCAGCTGCAGTCCCCAAAGTCCCAAGGATATCTGGATGTCTGATTCAGGTCTCCTGCGCCTTCCCTCTCCCGGCTTCCTGGAAACCCTGACCGCCGGATCCTTTTATGAGCTGTATCGAAACTGCCTGGGCACGGAGACAGCGACATCGGCCTGAAGATAGTTTCGCCGCCCGGGACCAAGCTGGCATAATACAGAAAATTCTGGTACAATGGAACAATGGCGGAAGGTACAGCTGTCAGAACCCAATGTTCAGCCACGCTCTGGTGCATGATCTACGGTATCGTCAACATAACAGCAGCCACAAAAAGGGATTCCCGGATGCCCCGGGCATCCCTTTTTTATACAATCCAACGGCCTGGGCTGTCCCCCATCGGCCAAGGCGGATTCAACATACAAGTGTCATATCATACAAGAAATCCCGTCCAAACCGTGATACACTTACCCGTAGCCGTGATACGCCCGCCATAGCCATGATACCCCCCGTCATAGCCGCGGGACACTGCCTGAAGCTGCGGGACACTCATCATAGCCCATAGCGCCAGTATTCACAGCAGATCAGATTACGTCAGGAGGAACATCAAATGTTACAGGAACAAGAACAGCGCCATGTGCACTATGACCGCGACTTGGAAATAGAAGCCTATCAGCTGAGCGGAATCGTACAGAAATTCCCCAACCATTTTCATGATTTCTACGTCATTGGGTTTATTGAGGGAGGAAAGCGTCATCTCTGGTGCAAGAACCAGGAATATGATGTGAGTACCGGGGATCTGCTTCTGTTTAATCCCAGGGACAACCACTGCTGCGGACCGCTGGACGGGGAGCCCCTGGATTACCGTGCCGTGAACATCAATCCCCAGGTGATGGAGCGGTTTGTTAAGGAGATCACCGGAAAAGACTTTAAACCTTATTTCACACAAAATGTGGTTTACCGAAGCGAGATCGCCCGGTCCGTGGCCACTCTTTATGATTCCATTCTCAGGCATGCGGCCAGGTTTGAAAAGGAAGAGACCATGTTCTTTCTTCTGGAACAGGTCCTTCAGGAATACGCCTCCCCCTTTGATGAGGAAGCCGTATCCCGTCCCAACCCGCAGATCCAGTCCCTGTGTACTTATATGGAGGAGCATTTCTCAGAAAATATCTCCCTGGATGAGCTTACTGAGATGACTACCTTCGGCAAATCCTACCTGCTGCGGTCTTTTACCAAACAGGTGGGCGTCTCCCCCTACCGTTATCTCCAGACCATACGCCTGGACAAGGCCAAGCATTTCCTGGAGCAGGGGATCCCGCCCGTGGACGCTGCTGCCATGGCAGGCTTTTCGGACCAGAGCCACTTTACCAACTTTTTTAAGGAATTCATCGGGCTGACACCCAGACAATATCAAAAAATATTTTCAGATCCATCAGAACCGGCCAAGCCGGAAAAGGAGCCGCGTCATGAACTATGAAAAAACACCCGCCGGCCATCTGGCCGCATTTGTCACCATCCTGATCTGGGGGACCACCTTTATTTCCACCAAGGTGCTTTTAAGATCCTTTTCCCCTGTGGAGATCCTGTTTATCCGTTTTATCATCGGATACCTGGCCCTGTGGATGGTGTGTCCCGGAAACCTTGTCCTGGATTCCCGGAAACAGGAATATCTCTTTGCAGCAGCAGGCCTCTGCGGCATCACCATGTACTATCTTCTGGAAAATATCGCCCTCACCTTTACACTGGCATCCAACGTGGGCGTCATCATCAGCATTGCACCCTTTTTTACAGCGATCCTCAACTGCCTGTTCCTGGGCGGATCCAGGCCGGGAAAGCGCTTTTTTACAGGCTTTCTTCTGGCCATGGCAGGCATCTGCTTCATCAGCTTCGGAAGCAGCGCGGCCCTGTCCATCAACCCCGTGGGTGATGTCCTGGCAGTGGCTGCCGCTGTCATATGGGCCGTCTATTCCACCCTGACAAAAAAAATAAGCGCCCTTGGCTACGGCACGATACAGACCACAAGGCGCACATTCTTTTATGGAATTTTATTCATGGTTCCCGCAATCCTAATCATGGACTTTCATGTTACCCTGGACCGGATCATAAATCCCCTGAACCTCTGCAACCTTTTGTTCCTGGGGCTGGGCGCATCCGCCCTGTGCTTTGTCACCTGGAACCTGGCCGTAAAGCTGCTGGGTTCCGTAAGGACCAGCGTGTATATCTACATGGTTCCGGTCATTACCACGGTCAGCTCCGCCATCATATTAAAAGAGCCCGTGACCATAACCGCTGTCTGCGGCATCCTGCTCACGCTGGCAGGACTCTTTTTGTCGGAGCGCAGGTCCTAGAGCGCGCAGTCAGCTTCTACGCCTGCATGACCCGCTGGATATGTATGGCCAGAAATCCCCTCTCCTCCGGCGCCACTTTAACGCCCAGACGCTGTTCCATATTTTGGCAGACATGGTCTGCCGCCTCATAGGTCCTGGGGAAACTTTTCTTTGCATAGTCCTCCATATCCAGATTGGCCCGCTCCCCTTTTCTTGTCCGGGCTATCATATAGCGGATATGGCTCACAAGCCGGTTATATCCCAGGGTGTCCGAAGCCAGGCCGAAGTCCATCTCTTTCTCAATCAAACGGATGCTGTCCTGCACCAGCCTGGCGACCTCCATGGCTGCTGCCACATTCTCCCTGGAAAGCCCGGCGTGGATGTGCAGGGTAATATACCCCACCTCATCCTCGGATATACTGACTCCTGTCAGTTCCTTTATGATCCCGATTCCCTCCGTGGCGGCCTGGTATTCCCCGGCAAAGAGCGCCTTTATATCATACTTAAAGGGATTGGGCAGCTCCCTGTTCTCCCTTGCCCGGCTTACGGCCAGGGCAATATGGTCCGCCATGGGGATCAGGATATCGTGGCTTAAAGGACCCATGGCAGACTCGGCCGCCTCAATGATCCTGCCCGCAGCCTCAATGAACACAGGGTCTATGCTGTTCACCTGCTGCAGGGCCGATGCCTGTCTGCTCACCAGCTCATACCGCTTCGCCTCCCCGGGAGATTCCATCCGCTCACCGGTCTTATGCCCAAATCCAATGCCGTTTCCCAGAAGAATGACTTCCCGGCCGGATTCCCCGTCCAGAACCAATAATCCATTATTATTTAAAACCTTTATTACTCGGTACATAAAAATCCTCCCTGACAGGACCGATCCTTTTATTTCGTACTCATCTCAGCTTCCATTATACATAAAATCCATGAAAACATCTACTTGCAGGAAGGATTTTTATGATCTGGCCATCAGTACCAGGCGATTTCTTCCAGTGCCTTTACATCTCCAGTTTTTTCCATGTGGATCTCCTGCCCTTCCTTCAGGCCGGTAAACACTGTCATACATGCGTCTGAAGCCGCGTGTTTCCTGATAAATTCCAGGTCAAACTCCATCAGCTTATGGCCCTTTTCCACCTTTTGTCCGTCCGTGACAAAGGTTTCAAATCCCTTGCCGTCAAGTTTTACCGTATCCACGCCCACATGGATCAGATACTCCATGCCCTGGGCATTCCTAAGGCCAATGGCATGCTTGGACGGGAACACAAACACCACCTCACAGTCCTCGGGGGCTACCACCTGGCCGTCCGAGGGAATGACCATGTATCCATCCCCCATGGCCCTGCTGGCAAATGCCTCATCCGGAGCCTCCGTAATGGGGGCCGCTGTTCCGTTAAATGGAGAAAGAAGAATGCGGCGGCCTGTGTGTGGAATGTTGTCCTGATCAGGGCCTGCATCCGGCGTCCGGTCCGGGCTGCCGCCTTCCCCGTCATGCTTCACGCTGTCCTTACCGCCATTGTTTTCACTGCCGCCGTAAAGAGCCGTCTCCTTTATCTTTGGCGCATGCTCCAGATAATGCTCCAGATTGGCTTTGATCACCGTCACGTTAGGCCCGTAGATCACCTGTATGCCCTGGCCCTTTTTGATTACTCCCACCGCTCCGGTGGCCTTTAACAGCTTCTCATTCACCAGCTCCGGGGTATCCACAGAGCACCGCAGACGGGTGGCACAGCAGTCCACAGAAGTGATATTACCGGCTCCTCCCAGACCTCTTGCAATGGCTGCGCTGGCCTGGT
The DNA here is from genome assembly GCF_000954015.1 of Clostridium sp. FS41. Lineage (NCBI taxonomy): Bacteria > Bacillati > Bacillota > Clostridia > Eubacteriales > Clostridiaceae > Clostridium > Clostridium sp. FS41. The sequence goes on along the minus strand of NZ_JYHN01000061.1, from coordinate 278,874 downwards.
CCTCATCCTCTCCGGCTTTGCCGCCATCCCCTGCACCTGCAGACTTTCTGGCATTGACGTCCGCTTTGGTGTACAGCTTTGTCTCCTCATCTTCTTCCTCCCTGCCCGGTGTCTTCAGGTCAAACTTCTTGATCAGGAAACTGAAGATAAAATAATATAAAAGGAAATAGATCACGCCCACAGGCAGGATCCTTATCCAGCTGGTCTTTGCATTTCCCTGAAGGATGCCGAATATGAGCAGGTCCAGGAAGCCTCCTGAAAATGTCAGCCCCACCGCGATGTTCAGGATATGGGCGATCATATACGCGCTTCCGGCCAGGATCACCTGCACTACAAACAGCATGGGCGCTACAAACAGGAAAGAAAATTCAATGGGCTCCGTGATACCGGTGAGCATACAGGTCAGGGCCGCTGAGAGCAGAAGCCCGCCCGCTGCCTTTTTCCGCTCCGGCTTTGCGCATCTGTACATGGCAAGGGCAGCGCCCGGCAGGCCGAATATCATAAAAATAAACTCACCGGAAAAGTACCGTGTTGCGTCCGCACTGAAATGTACCACATCCGGGGATGCCAGCTGGGCAAAGAATATATTCTGCCCGCCCTGGATCAGATTCCCGTCCACCACCATGGTACCCCCCACGGCGGTCTGCCAGAAGGGCATATAGAACACATGGTGCAGTCCAAAGGGGATCAGGGAGCGCTTGACGATTCCGAAGATCAGGGTTCCCAGATAACCGGTCCCCGTTACCAGGCCTCCCAGGGCATAGATCCCGTTCTGTACGGCCGGCCATATAAAATACATAAGGATTCCCACTCCCACATATACCACGGTGGAGATAATGGGTATGAACCTGGAACCGCCAAAGAAGGAAAGTGCATTTGGGAGCACGATCTTGTGATACCTGTTGTGAAGCGCCGCCACACCCAGGCCCACGATAATGCCTCCGAACACCCCCATCTGGAGCGTCTGCATCCCAAACACGCTGGCAACCGTTCCCTCCAGCACATCCGCCGCAACACTTCCGTCCGGCAATACCTTGCCCGTGATGGTAAGCACCCCATTGATGGATACGTGCATAACCAGAAATGCGATCATGGCTGAAAGGGCTGCCACCTCTTTCTCCGCCTTTGCCATACCAATGGCAACTCCCACCGCAAAGATAATGGGCAGGTTGTCAAAAATAACGCTTCCGGCCTTGCTCATAATAACCAAAAGAGCGTTTAACATGGTTCCGCTTCCCAAGATTCCCTGCAGTCCATAGGTTGCAATGGTTGTCTCATTGGTAAAAGAACTGCCGATCCCCAAAAGCAGCCCGGCCACGGGCAGTACTGCAATGGGAAGCATAAAGCTGCGGCCCACCCGCTGAAGTACACCAAATATCCTGTCTTTCATTTTCCATTCTCCTGTCTTTTTTCATTCTTTCTTTATTCCGTGTCCTGATCATACAGGCATCAGCCATAACCTTCCTGCTGCCGGCAGTATGGGCGGCACCCGATATGTACAGTATTGACCACACAAAGCATTACCCATACACATCACATGATCCGCACATGCAAAAAAGGCATTAACCATAAAGAACACTGCTTCCAATGTTCTTTCATAGTTAATGCCTGCATTACCAGTAACACGCTCTCTTTTTAATTGCGCATTTAGTATAAACAATATCCTATCAAAATGTCAATGAGAATTGTGCAACAAAATCCTTGTATGTTTTTGTACATCTTCACCAAATGCTGCGTGTTCGTTACTCAGCCCTTTCCACCGTGACAATCACATACTCACAGTGTTTGCTGGTACGCACAGGATATGCCCAGCCGGCAATCCCCGAGGATACGATTACCTGCAGATGGTTCATCATGCGGTATCCATAGTTCAACTCCACCATCCCCGTCCCCTGGCTGATAAGGCCGGATGGCCAGATCTGCCCCGCATGGGTATGGCCGGACAGCATCAGGTCGCAGCCGGCACGGTCTGCTGCCTCCAGTTCACAGGGCTGGTGATCCAGCAAAAGGATGAACTTGTCCTGATTCATATCTTCTGTCAGTTCCTCTATGCTCTTTCTCCTCCCTCCCCTTGGGAATGAACGGTCATCCCGCCCAACCACCTGAAGTCCGCCGGGAAGTTCCGCCTTCTGGTCGGCCAGGATCCGGATCCCGGCGTTCCTGACCGCGTCCTCCAACTGCTCTGCGGTAAAATTCGGATTGCCTGCATAGCGTGTTTTGTCATGGTTTCCATGAACAAAAAATGTACCCATGGGACTTTGGATGGAACCAAGGATTCCCATGGCTTCCTCCATCTGCTCCCTGGTGGTCCCCTCATCCACCATATCCCCGCACAGAACCACCATATCCGCTGAAGCGTCCTGAATGATATCCGCATACTCCCGAAGCTTTTTTGCTCCCATAGTGGTGCCGTAATGCAGGTCGGAAACCAGGGCGATCACATATCCCTGGTCTCTGATGTCTTTCTCTGTTTTTATGCGGTAATCGGTCCGGATCACATGGTTCATATTCCAGTACCCGTATCCCACCGTCAGGGCAGTGCACAGGATCGGAATAATCCCGCAGCGGTAAAGACCGTCCCATCTGTCCGGGCTGTTTTCTTCCCCTAAGGCAGTCTTCCGGCGGCCGCTCATCTGCCGGTCTGCCGTCCTGCGTCTTCCCCTATGACGGCCCGCCGGCCTGCGTTCTCCCATATGACGGCCCGCCGGCCTGCGTTCTCCCATATGACGGCCTGTCAGCCATCGGATAACAGCATGCACCAGCTCCATGCAAAGGGCAAAACCAAACAAATGCAGCATCACAATTGCCCAGATACTGCGCATATTAAGGGTTAGAAGCGCTGCCCCGCCTGCGCAGAAGCCTGACAGCAGTCGTGTGGCCGTATCCCCTTTCTTTTTCCTCAGCCAGCCGATCATACGCCTGAAATAAACATAAAAATACACGCCGATCACTGCCAGCACCCCAATGAGAATCCCTATCCATATCATACGTACTTCCAGCCTCCTTTAGTGAAGTCCCGTCTCCGCTGCCCCTCACTGCTTACCGGTTTTATAATCCTCCACCTGTATCTCCAGATCCTTCTGGTACTTCCTGTCCATATCATGTCTGGCTTTCCTGGTCTTAACACTGTCAAAGATAATGGAGAAATCATAGTCCTCAGGATACAGCTGGGAAGCCTTTACCCTGAGTTTTAAACGCTTATAGTTCACCATACGCTTTTCTCCCTTGACCTGTACCAGAACATTTCCCATCAGATCTGCCGGCTTTACCACGATTCCCGGTTCCCCGGTGGATTCCACGCTTACGCTGTCTCCCCGTGAAAAAACACCGGACACATCCTTTGATTCCGTCTTTCTTTTAATGGGTGTAATCCCGGGCACATAGATCCTCTCCAGTTCTTCCCCGCCCGGGTGTTCCAGGTCCAATTCTTTATTCAGGCTCTCCTTTACCTGGCCGTACGCCTCTCCCGCCGCCACTTTCAGCATATGGGCCGGCATTCCAAGACGTTTTGCAATATAAAGAGCACAGCTGTCCCCCGATTTTCCCATCTCCAGCCCATAAAGCGGCTTCAGATTTTCCCTGTCAAATGCCATCCTGGCGCTGATGATCTCCCCATGTCTCCTGGCATAGGATTTCACCTCGGGATAATGGGTGGTTACCAGGTACAGGCAGCCCCGATGGCGCAGTTCCTCCAATATGGCAATGGCAATCCCCATGCCCTCTGCCGGGTCGGTGCCGGACCCCAGTTCATCCAGGATCACAAGGCTGTCTCCGGTGGCCCGGCGCAGTATGTCCAGCACATTGGTTATATGGGCTGAAAACGTGGAAAGATTGTCCTCCATGTTCTGCCCGTCGCCAATGTCACACAGGATCTGATTCCTCATGGCCACATCCCCATAGGAACAAGGCAGGTGCAGGCCGCACCCCGCCATCAGCGTAAAAAGCCCTACTGTTTTAATGGCAACCGTCTTCCCCCCCGTATTGGGTCCGGTTATGATCATTCCACGGCTTTCCCCGCCCATCTCAAACTGCAGGGGCACGTTGGTTTCCGGCGGGAGAAGGGGATGCCTGGCGTCCCTCAGGCAGATACGCCCCTCTGTGTTGACCAGCGGTTCCCTGGCGTCCATCTGCGCGCTGAGCTTGCCCTTTGCAAAGATAAAATCCAGTTTAGCCAAGGTATCCAGGTTGCCTTTTAGGGCTTCCTCCTCATTTGCGATCAGGTCCATGAGGGTATAGAGGATTTTCCGCTCTTCACAGTCCTCCTCTATCTTCAGCGTATCATATTCGTCCTGGAGCCTGGCCACGGCCTGTGGCTCAATGAACACAGTTGCACCGGTGGAGGAACTGTCCACCACACTGCCCGGGATCATGGATTTATATTCCCGCTTTACCGGCAGACACAGCCTGTGGTTTCTTGTAACCACAAACCCTTCCGTCATGTATTTTTTCTGTGATTTCAGCAAGGACTCTGCCTTTTCCTTTATCTTTTCCTCCAGGACCGACAGTTCCCTGCGGATATCCCTGAGAGTGCCTGAAGCATGGTCGTCAATCCTTCCGCCGCGGATGGATCTCTGGATCTCCTCCCTGAGTTCCGTCAAAGGCATCAGGTTATCGCTGTAATAGGCAGCCGGGATGCGGTGCTCCCTGCCCCGTTCCAGATATGACTGCATTCTGCCCACCGCGGTGAGGAACAGCCCGATCTCCTCCATCTCCTCTGCCAGCAGCAGTTCGCCAAGAACCGCCTTTTCCAGTAAATGTTCTGCCTGCTCCATCATGGGAAGGGGCGGATTTCCCAGCAGATCCAGCATCTGTCTGGCCTGGGTGGTATCCCTCATCTGTCTGCGAAGCTCCCCCTCCTCCAGGTATGGGCTCAAAGCCCTTATGCGCTCCTTTGCCATGGGAGAGTTGGCATATTCCTCCAATTGTTTTAATATCTCTGTGAATGCTAATGCTTCAAATGTTTGATTGATTACAGCTGTCATTGTATCTGTCTTTCCCTTCTATTCTTTCAGTTATACGGTTCAAGAAAATAAAGTAACAGTTCAGGACAGCGGAAAAATGAGTGCAAAGGCGGCGCCAAGCTTGCTTATAAGTCCGTTTTTGCACCTATTTTCACATCAGATGTCCTAAACAATTACAGAATAAAAATGGAAAATAAAAAACCCATGGACATCCACCAACAGGCTGTGTCACATAGGTACGTTCTAAGGCATGTCCAAACATTGCTGTCAGACACGCCGCCACTCTATATGGTCATCTGTCATGGATAAAGGTACAAAAACAATGCCCGTATCCACAATGGGACCGCAGCCTGCTTTGTACACCATAGATTCATTATCTTCCACAAACAGACACAATTAACAAAAAAACGCCTCGCTTTCAAACTCTTTATGGTACAGATAATATCAGATCATGGCAAAAAGGTCAAGCAGTAATTTCTTCCAGACAAATTTCCGTTCCAACCCCCACTTCCTCCACCAAAAGCCGCTCCATCATCCTGGCCTTTGCCTTTAGGGACACGCAGTGGCAGGGATACACGGTTCCCACCCGTGCCTTTTTCATGAATTCAATGGTCTTATCCAGCCGGTTATCCACATCAAAGAGATGAAATCCGCCCAGTATCCCCACAATCCTGGATTCTCTGCACACGTTCCTTGCGTAATCCACAATATTGCATACCCCGCTGTGGGAACACCCTGTGACAATAAACAGCCCGTCCTTCAGCCTGCACACCAGGGCCGAATCATCCTCCAGCCGGTCCCCCTGCCATCCATTCGCGCACCTGCGCAATCCGATCTCGTCCCGGCCCTCAAATTCAAGCTTCCTGGGTATCTGTCCCAGGAACACGCAGTCCTGTCCGCCTTCTGACAGATCCCATGGCTGAACGGCAGGTATGTATTGAAACCTGTTCTCAATATCCCCAAGGGAGACGGGAGCACCCACCGGCTCATGTTCCACTGCCTTGGCCTCAAAGCACCCCGGATGGGCCACCAGCCGTACCCAGGGCGGAAGGTCTGATTTCAACAAATAAGCCAGTCCGCCTGTGTGGTCATTATGGCCATGGGACAGCACAATATGGGTCAGGCTTCTCAGATCGATATCCATGGCTTTGGCGTTTGCAAGGAACACATCCGAGTATCCCGTATCAAACAGGATCCGTTTCCCATTCATCTCAATATAATAGCAAACAGCTGGTTCCCCCACATAATAGCGGTCAATGAGCGTGTTATTATCCACTACGATCCGTATCTTCAATCTGCATCCTCCACTTTCGGATATTACACTTTATTCCATCCGGATTTCTCCATACACATCCTATTTTACATCAGAACCGTGACTCCCTCCTGATGCTCCAGCACCTGTCTCATCACCTCCAGGAATCCCGCCGCATGGGCAGGGCTCCGGCCCTTTTTTATCAGATAATAGATCACAGACTCCGGCGGACCGTCTTCCATCTCATACAGGTTCAGCCCCCCTCTGTCCTTTGCCTGATCCGTCAGGATCCTGGCAATGTACTCCGGAACAATGACCCAGCATTCTTTTTCGCGGAGAAAATACTCCATCAGTGACATCTGGTCCAGCATCACCCTGGGGCGCACGCGGGGACCAAACCAGTAATCATGCCACAAGTCATATTCAGGATCCCAGGGAAGCCGTATCTCTTTTTTTGGATCAAGGCTTAGGGGACCGGGACTGTGCTCAAAGCTCTGCCGGGTTGCCAACACCATTTTTCCCTTAAATGCAGGCACTGTCTCCACAGTGTGTGAAAACATATCATCGGAGATCAGGGCCAGATCCATCTCCCCGCTCTCCACATAACCGTAACTCTCCAGGGAATGACAGTGATGAAAATTCAGGGAGCAGTCCGGTCTCAGCTCCATAAAGCGCTCCAACACGTTTGGAAGCAGGTATGTGCTCACACTTCCCACGGATGCGATATGAAAGGTCCTGCTCCGGTCCGGATTGCCCAGTTCCCTGCTTTCATTCCAAACTGTTTTCCATTTTTCAGCAAGGGAAATAAACGCCTTTCCCTGGGATGTAAGTTCTATGCTCCTCACTCCCTTTTTGCGGACCATAAGACTGTACCCTAGCTCCTGCTCCAGGGCATGGATGCGGCGGCTGAGGGCCGGCTGGGTCACATAGAGCTTCTGGGCTGCCGCCGAAATACTTCCGGTCCTTACAATAGCTAAAAAAGCCTCGATCTCCAGTTCTGTCATCCCAACCTCCTAGTTTATGGTTAAAATATAAATACTTGTTTATATTTTAACCACAAATTAGGCATTTTACAATCATTCATTTTCCTTTTATCCTTAAAGAAAGGAAAATAACTGGTGAAAGGAATCATTTCCATGAAGAATCTGACCTCAGGTAACATTCAAAGACAGCTGGTTTCACTTGCGCTTCCCCTTATTATGGGAAATATCCTGCAGCAGTTTTACAACACCATTGATGCCCTGGTAGTGGGACGATATGCGGGTCCGGCTGCCTTTGCAGCCATCGGAGTGTCCGGTACCGTGATGAATCTGTTTGTGTTTGTCATCAATGGATTCTGCACCGGCATATCCATTATCCTTGCCCAGTTTTACGGATGCGGGGATCAGAGGAGTTTCCGAAGGGAGTATTTTACCTCCCTTGTATCCGGAGCAGCGTTTACAGCTGCCCTCAGCCTGTCCGGCATCCTGCTTCTTTCCCCCATACTCCGCATGATCCGTACTCCCGGCGAAGTGGCCGTGCTGGCCCGTACATACCTGATGGTCATATTCGGCGGACTGGCCGCCACATTTCTCTATAATTTCTGCAGTGCGGTGCTCCGCGCGGCAGGCGATACCAAGGCCGCCCTCCTGTTTCTGGCAATTGCAGTCTGCTTCAACCTGGCACTGGATCTGCTGTTTGTGGCAGTACTTGGCACAGGGATTCCCGGTGCTGCCTGGGCCACCATCCTGTCCCAGGGTATTTCCGTGGTCCTCTGCCTTCTCTATATAAAGTGCAAAGCCCCGGACCTGATGTTCTGCCGTGAGGATGCCGCCGTGGACCCGTCACTTCTCAAACGGACATGGGCCTACTGCTCCGTGACGGCCATCCACCAGTCCAGTGTTTATATCGGAAAAATGCTGGTACAGGGTTCTGTCAATACCCTGGGCACTGATGTGATCGCTGCCTATACTGCCGCAGGAAGGATCGAGGGATTTGCCAATTCCTTTGGCGACAGCGGTTCTGCCTCTGTCTCGGTATTCATTGCCCAGAATATAGGGAACAGGGACAAAGGAAGGGCCAGAAAGGGATTTCTAACCGGCGTTTCCATGCTGTCAGGCATGGGCGTACTCTGCTCCCTTATCATGTATCTCACCGCATCCTTGGCCATGTCCTTTATGCTGGGTACGGGTCAGGGAACAGCGTTCTCAGAGGGGACCGGCTATTTAAAAGTCATCTCCTGCTTTTATGTCCTTTGTTTTATAGGCAATGGCCTGGTGGGATACTTTGAGGGGAACGGACGGGTCACGGTCCCCATCATCGGAGCCACCATGCACATCACCCTGAGAGTTATCCTTTCATGGCTGTTTGTCCGATCCGCCGGGTTAAACGCCGTGGCCCTGGCCACCGGCATCGGATGGCTGCTGGCAGTTTCCCTGTGGTGGGTCGTCTATCTGGTATCTCCCGGCCCCGCCCGCCGCTAAGGGGTTTTAATCCACCAGCTTATCCAGCTCTTTTACATGCTCCGTCTCATTGGAGTTTTTGTGTTTTGCCTTGGAAGCGTATAGATTGACCGCTGCCTGGGATTTCTTAATGGGCTGCATGGTTCCTGCCCCTGCCACGCATCCGCCCGGACAGGCCATGCCTTCCAGCAGGTATCCGTTGTATTTCCCCGCCTTAGCCATGGTCAGAAGTTTCCTGCACTCTTTTAAACCCTCTGCGTTGGCAATCTTGATCTCCCTGTCCGGAAAACGCTTATGGATCACATCCACCACGGATCTGGCCACACCGCCTGACACGGCAAAGTTACGTCCATCCATAGACGCATCGTTAACGCCGTCCGGATCCTCCTCCATTTTTTCCACTTCCAAATGCTTAGCGTCAAATATTCCGGTCATTTCCTCAAATGTCAGGACAAAGTCCACATCGCTTCGTATATCCGTCCTCATGGCCTCCAGCTTTTTAGCCGCACACGGGCCAATAAAAACCACCTTTGCATTTTTGTGGTGGCGCTTGATCAGCCGCGCGGTCAGGGTCATGGGGGTCAGCGCCATGGAAATACAGTCCGCCTGTTCAGGGAACAGCTTCTTTGCCATCATGGACCAGGCAGGGCAGCAGGATGTAGCCATAAATGGCAGCTTTTCCGGTACCTCCTGCATAAAATCAATGGCTTCCTGGGTGGCACACAGGTCAGCCCCCACCGCCACCTCAAAAACGTCCGCAAACCCAAGGGCCTTCATGGCTGCACGCAGCTTTCCCGGCGTTACCTTTGGGCCAAACTGTCCCACAAATGCAGGCGCCACCGCAGCATACACGCGCTCTCCCGACTGGATGGCCCGGATCACCTGGAATATCTGGGACTTATCCGCAATGGCTCCAAAGGGGCAGTTTACAAGGCACATACCGCAGGATACGCATTTATCATAATCAATGTCCGCCTTACCGTTTTCATCTGAATGGATACAGTCCATTCCGCAGGCAGCCGCACATGGCCGTTCCTGCACGATAACGGCATGGTAGGAGCACACCTCAGCGCACCGGCCGCACCTGATGCATTTATCCTGGTCAATATGGGAACGGCCATTGGAACGGTCAATACTAACCGCATCCTTTGGACATACCTCCACGCAGGGGTGGGCCAGGCAGCCCTGGCAGCCGTCTGTCACAACCACCCGCTTCTCATGGCAGGCATTGCAGGCAAACTTGATCACATTGATCAGCGGCGGGGTATAGTATGTCTCAGACTGGTCCGCCGCTCCGATATTATCCGATATCGGAGCAGACTCGGCCGCGCTGCGGTAGGGGAGTCCCATGGCCAGCCTCAGCCTTTCCCCCACAATGGCACGCTCCAAAAAAACATCATTGCGGAATTTTCCCACCTCCCCCGGTATGATCTTATAGGGAAGTTCTTCAATCCTCTTGTCCACCGGCCACTCCGTATGGTAAGCCATACGCGCCACTTCCGTGAATATCCTGTGTCTGATTTCCTGTATACGTGTCTCTACGCCTCTCATGCGCGCCTCCTTATGATATCTATCGGTCCTACCCTCAGTGGACAATGGCACATACGCCCCGGAATCACAAATCTGTGGTGCAAAACCGTGCGTCCCCTTGTCCACTGAGGGTATGGTTTCCCGTACTATTATATCCTCATTCACACATCTCAGTAATACAGTACCGATTATATATGATAAGAAAGCAATTGCAAGCAAATTAACTGCTTTTTAACCATTGTTTCCAATTTAAAGCATTGGCACACCTGTGATTCCCCTAAACGGGTTTCACAGGCAAAAGCTCAATGTATCCCCTGGTCCCCACAGGCTCCAGCTGAATGCGCGGATTATCCTTATCCCACTGATAACCAATCACCGATGGGTCATATTTTTTAATCCCTTTCTGGACCTGCTCAATTGCCTGACAGTAATCCTCCTCAGCAAAAGGCTCCCCCTGGAACATAAGATACCTGCAGGCGGGAAGCGCCATCACGTCAAATCCCTCCGGGATCTCGCCCTCATAGTCCGCGGGGACCTCAACCCCCTGGACATAGGGTGAGGTTCCCGGCTTTATGAAGCGCCTGGGCAGCCACATACATACCGGCTCCCCGCACAGGGATCGGATACTGGTAAGCAATCCCCATACATCGCATCCCACTTCCTGGCAATAGGAGAAATATTCCTCTGCTTTGATCCCCCTTTTGATCAGGGCCTTGCGCTCCGGTTTCTCCATCACCTGAATAAACACATTTTTTACCTGTTCCATGTTTTTCTCCCTTCTGATATGCCGGTACTTGACTCCATACGGTGTAAAAAGGCTGATGGGAACAGGGTTCACTGCATACTTGCCCGGATTGCAGCCAAACTCCTTAAAGAATGCCCGCTGGTATCCGTCCACACTGCCAAACCCCATTTCAAATGCAGTGTCCGTCACCCTGGCCCTCCCATCTCTGAGCTGCATGGCGGACCGTGACAGCCTGAACCTGCGGATGTAATCCGATGGCGTCATCCCCACATGCCGCACAAACAGCCGGTAGGAATACCAAGGGGAATACAGGGATACCCTGGCCAGATCCGCCTGAGTGATGCTCTCATTCAAATGTGCCTGGATATAATCCTGCATTCTCTGCACGGCTTCGATCTGTTCCTCCATATCTGCTCTTCACCGCCTTTCGTATATGATTGTACCGGTTATTGCCAAAAGGCACTCGACTTTTTTTGCCAGGCTGAAATTATGGGCAGGACTTTAGATCCAGACAGGTTCCCTGCTTTATGCAATATATAAAACGAGGAATATCCCTGCCATCGATCAATGACCGGGATACCCCATCCTGTAACGCACCCATTTTTTCATAAAATCCAACCGCCTGCCAGCTGGTGACAAAGATGACCCTCTCCATCCCCTCTCCCCTGCACCAGGCAGTCATATGCTCCCACATGCGTCTTCCATATCCCCGTTTTATCACCTGCCTGCCTATGTAAAAATACTCCAGATGAAAAACATTCTCCTCAGGCATACCGCCCCAGAAGGCTGTGATCTCCCCATGTTCCCTGACACAAAAAACAGGGTACCTGGCTATAAATTCCCCGGTAATGTTAAACGTCCTGTCAAATGTATCCATAAATGCCTTATCATATCCCCAGTGGGCCTCTGATTCCCTGGCAATTATCCTCAGCCTGTCCGTCTCTTTCATCACAGCAGGTTCAAAAACCATATATCCCCCTCCTATTCCCCATCATATCTGCCCTTATATTCCGTCCTGGCTATAGCAGTATATTTGTTCACCAGCTCGGACTTGTTTTCCGTATAGGCATCCCGGTCGTGTTCATACTGTCTCCACAGCTTCAGCTTTAAGGCCTCATATTCCCCGGCTGCCTCGGGATGTTCCCTCATGTAATCCCTGAAATACAGTTCGTGGTGATCCCCGCTTTTTCTCAGGTGCAGATGAAATACCCTCTCGGCAAACCCCGCTCCGGTATACCCCTTGTTAAAGGACATCCTGCTCTCATTTTTAGACATAAGGGTATAGCCTGCCTGTAAGATTGAGGATCTGAATTCCTCCATCCCTCCTTCCGGCGTCATTTCCACCAGTATATCCACGATCGGTTTTGCCCAGATGGACCTAATGGCCGTACTTCCCACATGGGCGATCCTTGCAGTGCGTTCCATGGGAAGTACACACTCTAACGCCAGCTTTTCTTCCTCAAACCAGCCGGACCACTCATCTTTATGCTCTGTGAGGAAAATGGGAAAAAGTTCCCACAGTTCGTCAAGAGACAACAAAGACAATTTCCCCTCTGTGCTATTTTCCTCCACACTATTTTCCACTACACTATTTTCCACTACACTATTTTCCACTACACTATTTTCCTCTACACTATTTTCCTCTACACTATTTTCCTCTACACTATTTTCCTCTACACTATTTTCCTCTGCCCTATTCCCCATCCTCCCATTCCCCCGGCCTTCCGTCTTCCTCCAGTTTGCGCTCCCATGCCTCCTTGGCATTCTTCATCCTGCGGAAATAAGAACTCATCTCATCCGCCATTCCGGACAAGCGGTTCAATAACGTGGAGAAATCCTTCAGCATCTCATCATCCTTAAAGTACGGGTACACGATATCGTGGTCGATCTCGCTCCAGCCCTCCTCAAACAGGGTCCTTCCCTGGATCTCAACATAATATCCCTTGTACTTGATGATATAGTGGAGGGATCTGTAAATCCCGTCAGATTTTATTTCGATCAGATTATCATCATAGATCCTGGTGTCCCCATTCCTGCGGTAAACCTTAGGGCGTTCCGCAATATAGTAATGTCTGGGATTCTCATCAAAATCGTGGATCCGGTCCACCACATAAAGGTCCGGATCATTTTCAAACACAGTTGTAATATAACTATGGAAATGGATCCAATCCTCCCGGTACAGGAAAAACACACGGATGCCGATCAGGTCCGTCACATATTTGTAGTAATTATCCCTGTTGATCGTCTCGAACCGGTCAAACTGTTCATTTCTTTTGCGTATGATCTTCTCCAGAAGATGTCCCGGATCCTTTGTTCTGTAGCGATAGGAATGGATTCCCGCCTTTTCAATATCATAGAGGTAGTCATACACAAAATCCTTACCTATATTGCGAAGCTTACCCTCGTTTGCCTGATAGTCCTCATAGATAGCTGCCAGTTCCTCCCATGGCATGCCGGCCGCCTGGAAGTCTTCCAGTTCTATATTATATTTTTTTAAAAATGAATCTCTGTCAATGGTCATAAAATCCCCAGTTCTCCTATCTGTATGTAATCGGGCGCATTCTGCTGATGCATCTATAGGCGTTTCCTGCCCATGCTTCCTAACCATGCTTCCTAACCATGCTTTCTACCCATGCGCTTGCGCCAGCATATCCTGCCCAGGTATATTCCTTATGTTTGGTTTGGCGCGCTTAATGTGCTTTCATTACAAACGCCCGCTGATCCACTGCCCTCATGGTGGCCAGTATTCCGTCCAGGTGGTCGTACTCATGCTGGAGCAGTTCCGACATGTCCCCCTCCAGCTTCATGGCACATTCGTTCCACTGTTCATCCCTGTAATGGATAATGCAGCGCCTGCGTCTTCTCACCTTTACCAGCAAATCAGGAAATGACATACAGTCATCCAATACTTCCATTTCCTCCTCATCGGGAAACTCCAGCCATGGATTAATAAAAAGGATCTCTGTATCCAAATGTCTGTATATAACGCGTTTTCTCACTCCGATCTGGGGCGCGGCAATGGCACGTCCCGCTCCATACCGTGTGCGGAAACCTAGCAGTGTATCCCTTAAGTCTTTTTTTAAGGATTTCATCTGTTCCAGTTCTTCCTGTTTTACTTCCTCACAGACCTGATATAAATCCGGATTTCCCAGCAATAAGATTGTTTTTTCCATTGTATCCGCTCCCTTGTTCCCTGTATTCCAGTGCAGCACTGCCTCGTCCGTCCGGCAGCCCCGCAGCCCATATGACGCCATTATAGCATTTATCCTGAAAAAAATCCTCCGTTTTATACACGGAGGACACTGAAAATCTTATCAAATCTGGTTTTTAATTCCATATTCCTTATAAAGCACTTCCCGGAATCCTTTGTCACTTGTTGCCTTGATCAGATCCTCAGTTCTGGAATCTTTTAACAGTCTTTCCGTCAGGGCCGCAAAGTACTCCTCTCCTTCTTGGCGTCCTTCCTTTCGCCCTTCCAACCGTTCCATGGCTTTTTCTTCCCACAGCTGCATATATTTCACCTCAATTCCTTCGTTTCCCTTCACGGACTGTACACGGTCGTGGAGTTTCCTGAGCCTGAGACTGTCCACTGCCGCGGCATTCTCCTTTGTAGAGTGTTCCACATACCGTAAAAACGCCATAAGTTCCGGGGAGATGCGGTCATCCCCCTCTCCCCTGGTATTCAGGATTATCCTCACCGCCCCATCTTCCAGACGCAACGAATCATCCTCCTCGCACCTCATTTTAAATGTGTATCGGCAGAGTCTTTTCCCAAACAGATCAAAGGGCGCTATGGTTATCAGGTACACATTGGCCAGATGGTTAAAATCAATGGTTCCCGGCTCCAGGAGCCCTGCGTCCAGTACGGACTGGTAATATCTGCTGCGTCTGGGCAGGTTCTTTGTGTTGAATGCCTGCATCTCAGAATTGTAGATCGTTCCGTCCTCCTCCTGTCCCCACACATCCAGACGGATCCCACGGAACGTGGGCAGGGTGCGTATCTCCTTCTCACTTTGGGTGTTATCCCGTAAATTAACCTCATGGCCCAGGATAATCTCCAAAACACTTTGGTATGTCTCGGAATCCTCCATCACCTCGCCAAACAGAAATCGGTTCAGCAGGTTCAGTTCCCCCAGCGGCTTTCTTGTCTTTTGTTTCATACTTCCTTCTCCCTTCATTTTAACATACAATGATTTCCTTGTTAAGGTTTCTTTGGAAAATCCCGGCGATATGCCGATTGGGCGAATGCCCTATGATTTTTTAAGATATGATTATCATACTGCCAGGAATCCGGTGAAGCAAGCATTTTTAATTCTAAATCCTCCTTATATTCTTGCGCCGGTGCTATTGGAATGCTATATTGACAGAAACTAAAGGCAAGAATCAACTTGACATATATGGCTATAGATGTCATAATAATAGTAATCAGAATTGTCATTGATGTTTCAATATACTCTCGGAGTCCCCGAGAGTACGCCTTATTTTAAAGGAGGTACCCCATGGAATTTATAAGCAGTATCACCCTGGCCGAATGGATCATCATGTTTGTTGTATTCACCGTGATCGGAGCAGCCTACTGGCTGATCGAGGACTCCCGCAAACGAGGAATGCCCGTAGGAGGCAAGGCATGCGGAGGCTGCCCCCATTACTGTCAGATCAACCGTAACTGTGACGGCACCCCAAGATCACAGGGCAGCACGCCTGAGGAAGCGGACCATGAAGAAGTAACCCCTTAAAACACAAACCATTAAGACACAAACCATCAAAACAAATTCATCAAAACACAGATAGAAAGCCAGGCCGGAGAAGTCCAGCCTGGCTTTCTATCTGTTGCAGACAATTCCATGTTCCGCCCTCTGCCTGCAATATATGATTGTTCCGATCCTACTGTTTCACAATAAACGACTTCCTCTTACTCGCCACATCAAAGATAACCGCTGCCAGCAGCACCGCGCCCTTTACCACCTTTTGCAGGTTCTGGTCCACGCCCATGATGCTCATTCCCAGATTCAGGACGCCCATAAGGGTGGCTCCGATAATCACGCCGGGCACGGTTCCCGTACCGCCGTAGGCGGATGCCCCTCCGATAAAGCAGGCGCCGATGGCATCCATCTCATAGTTGTTGCCTGCCGTGGGATTGGCGGAATTAAGCCTTGCCACGGTAACCATTCCGGCCACTGCGGCTAAAAGCCCCATGTTCAGATATGCCAGGAAATACACGCGGTTGGTATCTATGCCTGAAAGCCTGGTGGCCTTTTCATTGCCGCCCACTGCATAGAAATACCGGCCGGTGGTGGTTTTTGAGGAAATATAACTGTAAATTCCGATGATCACGCTGACCCAGACCAGCGCATTGGGGATCCCTTTGTACTGGGCAAGCTTGAAGGTAAAGAACAGGACCACCCCGCTTATGATCACGATCTTTGCGATCACTCCCCCAAGTGGGTCTACCCGGTATCCCTTCTGCAGTTTTTTCATGCGTCCGTAAAGGCTGCTTACCGCATAGATCAGGCTGACCGCAACCCCGGCCAGCATACAGGTCATGTTCAGGCCTTCCATGCCAAAGATATCCGGGACATATGTATTAAACAGGGTTAAGAACGGATCCGGTATGGGGGATAATGTCATTCCCTGAAGCACCACATTGGACAATCCGCGGAACATAAGCATCCCTGCCAGGGTAACAATAAAGGGAGGGATCCTCACATAGGCGATCCAGAATCCCTGCCATGCGCCAACTGCCATGCCGATCATGGCCATGGCCAATAGCGTAAGGTAGGGATTGATTCCCATATTGATCATCATGCTCCCTCCGATGGCTCCCACAAAACATACCACGGAGCCAACGGACAGGTCGATATTCCCTCCAGTAAGGATACAGAACAGCATGCCGGTTGCAAGGATGAACACATAGGCGTTCTGGGCGATCAGGTTGTTCACATTCTGGGGCAGAAGCATTTTTCCCCCTGTATTTACAGTGAAAAGGATTACGACCACGGCCAGGACAATGACCATGGTATATTTCTTTAACACCTCAGATAATTTTATCTTGTTCTCCATACTCTACTCTCCTTTATCTGATTTCAGGATACAGGACATGATGTATTCCTGGGTGGCTTCCTCCGCCTTTACCTCGCCGGCTATCCTGCCCTCGTTCATGATATATATGCGGTCAGACATTCCAAGGACTTCCGGAAGCTCAGATGAGATCATGATAACGGACTTCCCCCCGGCTGCCAGCTGGTTGATGATACAATAGATCTCGTACTTGGCCCCCACATCGATCCCTCTGGTGGGCTCGTCCAGTATCAGAATGTCCGGTTCTGCAAACATCCATTTGGCCAGCAGCACCTTTTGCTGGTTCCCGCCGCTTAAATTCCCCACATTCTGCTCCACGGAGGGACATTTTGTTTTCAGTTTGTCCCTGTACTCCTCCGCCACCATGTACTCTTTGTCCTTGTCAATAACCGTATGCCTGCTCACCGCCTCCATATTGGCAAGGGTCGTATTGGTTTTAATGGCGCTGGAAAGAATCAGGCCGTTCCCCTTCCGGTCCTCGGTCACATAAGCCAGCTTATGGCGGATGGCATCCCGCACTGAATGCAGCTTGATCTCCGTTCCATGAATAAACAGTTTTCCCGAAATATTGGTGCCGTAGCTTTTTCCGAAAATGCTCATGGCCAGCTCTGTCCTCCCTGCTCCCATAAGCCCGCAGATTCCAACCACCTCGCCCTTTCCCACACGGAAGGATACATTGTCCACCACCTTTCGGTCAGAATACAGCGGATGGTATACATTCCATCCCCGCACCTCCATGGCGGTTTCTCCCACATGGACGCCAATACGTTTAGGGAAGCGGTCCACCAGCTCCCGCCCCACCATTCCCTTAATGATCCGGTCCTCAGTAACGGCATCTGTTTTTTTGTCCAGTGTTTCTATGGTGGAGCCATCGCGGATCACTGTGATCTTATCCGCCACATATGCGATCTCATTGAGTTTATGGGAGATGATGATGGATGTCATTCCCTCGGACTTAAACTTAAGGAGCAGTTCCAAAAGCGCCCTGGAGTCATCCTCATTCAGGGAAGCCGTTGGCTCATCCAGGATCAGCAGCTTCGCATGTTTTGCCAATGCCTTGGCTATCTCCACCAGCTGCTGTTTCCCCACCCCGATATCCTTTATCAGCGTATGGAAGGATTCCAAAAGCCCCACTGTTTTCAGGTATTCGTCCGCTTCCCCGTAGGTTTCATTCCAGTTGATCGCGTATTTTCTTCCCTTCTCATTTCCAAGGTACATGTTCTCAGCAATGGACATATAGGGCACCAGAGCCAGTTCCTGATGGATGATCACAATGCCCTTTTCCTCACTGTCACTGATACGGCTGAATTTACATACCTCGCCGTCATAAATTATATGGCCCTCATAGCTTCCGTAAGGGTAAATGCCGCTGAGTACATTCATCAGCGTGGATTTCCCGGCGCCGTTTTCACCTACCAGAGCATGGATCTCCCCTTCCTCCACCTGCAGGTTAACATTATCAAGAGCCTTTACGCCCGGAAATGTCTTCACGATATTCTTCATTTCCAATAGTATTTTTGCCAACGCTCTCCCTCCCTGAACAAATTTAAGTTTGGGACGGCCCTGCCCTGCGTGCCTGATGGTCCAGACAGGCTTTGGTGCATCAGCCGTCCCTGAAATTTGTTTTCCCCCGCCGCTTTACAGGCAGGGGAATCCGCTTCTGAATGCTGATCTACTTGATCTGATCCTCGGTGTAATAACCGGAATCCACCAGCATTTCCTTGTAATTATCAGCTGTGACAACCACCGGCTCACACAGATAAGTGGGGATCACGCCTGTACCGTTGTCATAGGAAGAGGAGTCGTTGATCTCGGCCTCACCGCCCTGCATAACGGCATCCACCATCTTGACCACCTGGGTTGCAAGGGTACGTGTGTCCTTGAACACGGACATGGCCTGTTTGCCGCTGAGCATGTTCTTAACATTTGCAATGTCACAGTCCTGGCCTGTGATGACAGGATAGGTTCCCGTGTAGGAGGATGCCAGGGCATTTTCCACACCCAGTGCAGTGGAGTCATTGGAGCAGAGCACTGCATCCAGCACGGTGCCGTCTGAGTAATTTCCCGCAATAATGGTATCCATGCGGTTCTGGGCTTTTTCAGAATCCCAGTTGGCAGTGGCTACCTGCTCAAATGCGGTCTGGCCTGATTTCACAACCAGCTTGCCCTCATCTATGTATTTTTGCAATACGTCCATTGCTCCGCCAAAAAAGAAGTTACAGTTATTGTCAGCCGGGTCACCGGTGAACAGTTCAATGTTCTTTGGCTCTGTGGCTGTCTCAAGTCCAAGGGCTTCCACCAGGTACTCCCCCTGTTTCTGCCCTACTTTATAGTTGTCGAAGGTTGCATAGTAGGTAACCGCATCCGAGTTCATGATCAGGCGGTCGTAAGAGATGACCGGAATTCCGGCCTCCTTTGCCTGCCCCAGAGGCTCGCCCAGGGAGCTTCCGTCTATGGATGCGATTACAAGCATCTGGCAGCCGTTGGAAATCATATTCTCAATCTGGGATACCTGGGTCTGGACATCATTGCTGGCATACTGCAGATCCACCTCATAGCCTGCTGCCTCCAGTTCCGCCTTCATGTTGGCGCCGTCCTGGTTCCATCTCTGGAGATCCTTTGTGGGCATTGCAACGCCGATCAGGGCTCCTGCTCCCCCGGACGGGCCGGTCTTGTCCGCTGCCGTGCCTGCTTTGTCCGCTGCCGCGTCTGAACTGTTCCCTGCGTCCTTTGAGTTTTCCCCGCCCTCTGTCTTTGCCGTCTCAGCCGCGGCCGGCGCCGCACTGTCCGCCGCCTTTCCTGAACCGCATCCGGTCATCAGGGAAGCTGCCAGTGCCATTGTTAGTACGGTTGCAAAAAGTCTTTTTTTCATTGATGATTCCTCCTCCAAACATTTATTTTTGATGTTCTTATCCTATCACAACCAGCACAGGACTTGCTTGTGAACCAGTAGCACAAAAATATGAGTTTGAAAAAAGAGGAGGACAGGGCTGGACATTTTCACAGCAAAAAAATGCTATATAACATATCCTCCGGACATGGCATGATCATGCACCGTGTGGTAAAATAAGGGAATCTGATCAAGAGAAAAAAGATGGCAAGTATGGAACAGAACACATTTGAAATAACAGAATTGAGAAACCACCCTGAATGGGCGGCCCGCGCCGCCGGGTGGTTTCATGAAAAATGGAAGGTCCCCCGGGAAAAGTACAGGGCAGCATAAACGAATGCATTGCCCGGCAGACAGGAGTCCCCCAGTGGTACATTCTCCTGAATGACCGGCAGTCCCGCCCTATTTTCTCACATTTAAATACACATCCTCCTCAGCATGGAATCCACCTTTGATGATCACCTCATCCATGTTGTCCCTTGTCACTGCCACGGGAACCAGTTCCCTGTACGGCACTTCATAGGTGCCGTCATCAATGGTCTTGGTGATATCGGCCAGTTTTTCTCCCCTGCCCAGTTTTACCGCATACTCTGCCGCAAGTCTGGCCTCCTCCTCCACGGATTTGAAGGCTGTCATATTCTGGGTGCCCTCCACGATCCGCTGGCAGGCCATCAGGTCTCCGTCCTGGCCTGTCAGGACCACCTTCCCGGCCAGTCTCTCCTCTGAGAGCGCCCGGAAGGCCTGGGTGGCAAGATCGTCATTGCCGCACATAACGCCTTTGATGTCCCGGTGCTGCGCCAGTCCCTCCTTTACATAGGTAAAGGCATACTCTGCCAGCCAGCCCTCGCAGTTGGCCTTATAGACCACATTCAGACCGCTTCCGGCCAGCACTTCGTTGAATCCTTTCCGGATCTGGAGCACATTTCCGTCTGTCTCAGGTCCCTGTATCATGAAAATATCGCCGCCCTCAGGCACGTGCTCCAGGAAGCACCGGGCCATCAGCCGTCCCACTTCCTCATTGTCAAAGGATATATACAGGTCACAGTCCGCGTTGGTGATCAGCCGGTCGTAGCTCACGGTCCTGATTCCCGCATCCTTGGCCTTTTTCATCACGTCCGACAATGCATCGCAGTCACCGGCAACCACTGCGATCACATCCATCTGTTTCTTAATAAAGTACTCGATCTGTTCAATCTGCTCCTGCACATCCCCGTTGGCATTCTGGACATTCACGTCCGCCCCCAGGGCCTTGGCGGTTGATACAAATACATCCCGCTCCCTGATCCACCGCTCGATCACAAAGGAATCAAAGCTGAGTCCGATCTGCAGACGGCTTCCTCCATCCGTGCCGCTGGTCTCTATGGCCTCCTCCGTCTTTTTGCACCCGCCCAGGACCACCGAACACGTAATGGCTGCAGCCACAGTAATAATTCCTAATTTTTTCCATATTTCTCCCCGCATAAGCTTCTCACCTCTCCCTGTACTCGCTGGGGGTCTTTCCCTCGTACTTTTTAAAAATACGGCTGAAATAATTCGGGTCGCTGTACCCGCACATGACACACACTTCCTTGATGCTGTACCTGGGATCTCCCAAAAGCTGTCTGGCGTGCCCGATCCTGGTGCGGGTCAGGTATTCGATGAAGTTTTCCCCCACCTCCTGTTTAAACAGCTTGCTGAAATAGTAAGGGCTGATATCCACCAGCCGTGACACATCATCCAGGGAAATATCCTTGACAAAGTTTTCATTAATATACCCCTTTACCCTGGAGACTACATTCTCATTTTCCCGTTCCCTGAATGTGCTTATATTCTCACAAATCTCCCTTGTCTTCCCAATAAACCAGTGCCGGAGGGCATTCATATCCCCTGCTCCCTGGATCTCATTCAGGTAATTCTCCCTGTAGCGGAACCCATACTGGACACAGCCCATCTCCCACGCCTTCTGCTCCAGGCGCATCACCAGCTCCAGCACCTTCACCTCGATGTTGGCTCTTACATTCCCAGCATGGGCCACCATCCAGTCGAAAAACTCATTGGCGCAGCCCGCAGCCCCTTCCCGGTCCGCCTTGACTCCTCTCTGGAAATACTGGACCTCCAGTTCCAGGGGGTACTCCCCGTCATAGTCCGCAACCGTGGAAATGTCCATGATATGGACCACATGGCTGTCACTTTCCCTCAGGGCCCTAAGCGCTTCCTTGTAGGAATCCCTGGTATCCCTTACAGGTTTCACCGTGCCGATACCGCCCCTGAACCGGATATCAATGGCGCCCTCCAGTTTATGGATCATATTCCTGGCCCTGGTAATGATCTCCACCCGTTCCTCATAGCGGGTCTTCTCACTGTCAAAAGGCGCCAGCAGCACAATCCTGTTCCCCATGATCGGGCCGATGATGCAGTCAAAGTAATCCTTTACCAGCTCCCGCAGCTGGTTATAGTGTTTGTTTACCCGTACATTGGCGCCCACTGCATTGGTCATAAGCCCGTCCACCATGCTGTCCCCGAATTCCAGCACCACCATGAACCCATACTGTTTTCGGATATCCAGCATGTCCAGATAATCGCTTCTGTAAATATCCGTGTCATCCTGGAGAAGGTTGTAGATAAAGCCGCTCTCGATCATGGGAACCACCAGCTCCAGCTTTTCCCTTATCTTCAGGTCATCGCTCAGCTTCTGCCTGGCCTCCTCCACCTGCCGCATGGCCCGGATGCAGACTTCCAGTATTTTCTTTTTATTCACCGGCTTAGTGATAAACTCCATGACCCCAAGATTGACTGCCTCCTGTGCATAGGAGAACTTGTCATAAGCTGTTATGATGATAAAGACCATGGATGAATTAAATTTACGCACTTCCCTGATGGCCTGGATACCGCTCAGCCCGGGCATCTGAATGTCCACAAAGGCAATGTCCGGCCTGAAAGCCTCTGCCTGCTCGATCACTGCCCGTCCTGTTTTCACGCACATAACCTCACATTCGCTTCCGAAATTAGAAAGTATGATGCTTTTGATGGACTCCAGCATGATCCCTTCGTCATCTGCTACTAATATCCTGAACATATATCTGCCTCCTTATGTTGGCCCGGCGTGTGTGTTTGGGATTGTGAGGATAACAGCCGTTCCGCAGTCTTCCCCCTCACTGGCGATCTGAAGCACCTGCTCCGTGCCATAGTACAGCCGCAGCCTGGATATCACATTTCCCAGGCCGATTCCCGTGGAATCACTGTCCTTAGCCACCCGGGTCCCTGAGAGTATTTCCCGGATCTGTTTTTCTGTCATTCCCCGTCCATTGTCTTCCACGCGTATTTCGATCCGGTCTTCCTGTTCCCCTATCTTCAGGCGGATCTCCCCCTGCCGCTCAATGCCGCGTATGCCGTGATTAACCGCATTTTCCACCAGAGGCTGTAAGATCATGCTGGGTATCTTGTGTTCCAGAGCCCCTTCATCTACCTGGGAATCGTAGTGGATGTCGCCTGCAAACCGCACGTTCAGGATGTAGATGTAGTTTTCCACTGTCTCCACCTCTTCCCGTATGGTGGCGTCCTCCGATCCCTTCTTTACATTGTAGCGGAAAAGGTCAGCCATTTTCTCAATAAATACCGATGTCTTTTCCGCATCCTCCATTACTGCCAGCTGGACCCCTGCGTTCAGGGAATTAAACAGGAAATGGGGATTGATCTGTGACTGCAGGTATTTGAGCCGGGCCTCCTTCAGGTGATTTTCCATGAGAAGCTCCCGCGCCCGCATCTCCTGCTCCTTTTCCGCGCTTTCCCTTATCTTGTTTACATACTGGTCCAGGCTGTCCACCATCTGGTTAAATGTTCCTGTAACGATCCCCAGCTCATCTCTGGACTGGATGGGCGTCACTTTTACATGGAAGTTCCCCTGCCCCACCAGCTTGGCGGTCTGCGCCAGATTGGTGAGCGGGGTCACAATATCCCGGGTCAGCATCATCATGACTGCCAGGCTGATGACCATGACGATACAGAGGATCACAAGACTGATGATCTCCAGATACCGCAGGGCGGACTGGAGTGTCTGGTAGCTGGCGGAGTTATTCTTAAACTGCTGCCCGTTAAGCAGATCGATATCCTGGTTAATGTACTGAAAAAGCTTCAGGGCGGATTCATAGGAGCTTTTGTATTTTTCTACGTTCAGACCCCTCTTGGCCTGCACCGCCTCGTCCGTAACCACCAGGTAGGTCTCCGACATGTTCCGTATATTTTTCTCAAGAATGCGGATGGGATTGTCCGTGATCTCCATATTCAGTCCGTTTAGCAGGTCGCGGTACTCCTGTTCCGCCCGGTAGTAGGCGGTGAGGGAATCCGAATCCCTGACCTCCAGATACTTGTACATGAAATTCTGCACGTCATCCAGACATTCGGACAGCTCATTAAGGTTTACATTGCTGGAGTACACGGAATCCATCCTTACTACCAGTTTGTTGATCTGGGCATAGATCAACAGGTTGCTGGCAAACAGCGCAGCAGCCGTCAATGCGATCTCCAAAAATAATTTGTGGGTTATAGGAAGATTTTCCCAGAACCGCGCCCAACGTTTTCCCATAAATGTCCCTCTACTGATCCATATCTATGAAATAAGAAACATTTTCACTGGTTACAAACTGAAGGCCCACGCTGTAAAAAGAATTGGTCCTTCCGTCCCTGATGCACTCCATCATGGCCTGCATACTGTCACGCCCCATCTGCTCCGTGTCTATGTAAAGAAACATGGCCATGGTTCCCCGCCGGACCGCCTCCAGGGTGGCGGCGGACTTATAATACCCGATAACCTGTGTCTCCCCCACGCGGTTATAGTCGATCACGGCCTGATATACCGCCTCGGTATCCACCTCATCCATACACACAATGATATCCGGCGCTCCCTGCTGGTTCTGGAACAGGTTCCAAACAATCTCCTCGGATTCAAAGGCACGCTCCGAGGAGATCCTGATCTCCTCCACCTTTACACGTTCCGCCGTCTCCTCAGATGTGACCATCCTGTTATTGATCTGGTAAAAGATCTGTGACTGGTTGCTGTCAATGGCATTGTCATGGAGCAGCACCGTGATACGCAGGGATTCCCTGTCCTGGGGAAGTATTTTCCAGATCTGGCTGGCGTACTCCTGTCCCAGTTGATATGGGTTGATGCCCACATAACTTTTCCGCTCCGTCCTGGGGGCATCGTTTAAAATGGTGACCACCGGTATGCCCTGGTCCGTGGCCTCATTGATCTTTTCCTCCAGCGCCTCCTCGGCCGTACATTCCAGCAGGATCCCATCCACCTTTGCGGCAATGCTCATGTCCATGAAGTCCGTCATGGAATAAGCGGAAGACTGGTTTGTCCCCTTCAGTTCCACATACGCGTTCTGGTCAGCTGCCTCCTCCTTTACGCTGGCGTAAACATCCTTCCAGAACTGGGATTCCGTATTACCCACAATCATCACAAAATGCTTGTCATAGCTTCTTATATTTTCCGCATGATCCACACCGATCTTTTCAAGCACGTATCCGTAAAAGGAAATGGTCAAAAGGGTGAGAAACATGATGCTGAACAGGCCGGCAAATACCAGCCAGAATAATTTCTTTTTATTCCTGTCCATCCCCTCACCCCCCTCTCCTTGTCTTTCATTATTATACAAAACAATTCTTTAAAACAAAAGCAGGATAATCTTGCAGTGGGATAGCATTTTTTTGCACAAGCCGCAAATCACCTTCTCCTGACAAGGGCACCCTTGCTTCAGATCCGCGGCCTGTAAAAGAAAAGGACACAGATACAGCCGCAGCCAAAACTTCAGGCCATCGTTTAAGCGATGGCCTGGGCTTTGGTTACGGCTGCATGGATTCATACCGGTATAACGCTTGGTTTTTATGCAAATGGATTTTCTGTCTTATACAGCATTCCCTTGGGTTGGTTAAACCCAATCTCCTCCACATCCACTCCAATGTATTTGAAGATCTCGTAGATGGCTTTTCCGTAATGGCCAAAGGCAACCGCGCCATGGTGCGGGAAATTCTTCTCGATCAGTACGTGACGGTAGAACCTTCCCATCTCAGGGATGGCAAATATGCCAATGGCGCCAAAGGAACGGGTTGCAACAGGCAGCACCTCTCCCTGTGCAATATATGCGCGCAGCTGGCTGTCAGCCGTGCTCTGGAGGCGGTAGAAGGTAATGTCCCCGGGAGTAATGTCTCCCTCCAGTGTGCCCTGGGTCACTTCCTCAGGAAGCGCCCTGGCCATGATCAGCTGGTACTTCATCTCACAGAAGGACAGCTTCTTGGAGCTGGTATTGCCGCAGTGGAAGCCCATGAAGGTCTCCTTCTGGGTGTAGTCAAACTTGCCCTTGATGTCCTCCTCATACAAATCTGCCGGAACAGAGTTGTTGATATCAAGCAGTGTTACCGCATCCTGGCTTACGCAGGTTCCGATGAACTCGCTGAGAGCGCCGTAGATATCCACCTCACATGATACCGGGATCCCCCGTCCTGTGAGGCGGCTATTTACATAACATGGAACAAATCCAAACTGGGTCTGGAACGCGGGCCAGCATTTGCCGGCAATGGCAACGTATTTGCGGTATCCCCTGTGCTCATCGATCCAGTCTAACAGGGTCAGCTCATACTGGGCCAGCTTTTCAAGGATCTCAGGCTTCTTGTTCCCGGTCCCCAGTTCAGCTTCCATATCCTTAACCACATCGGGAATGCGCTTATCTCCTGCATGGCGGTTAAATGCTTCAAACAGGTCCAGCTCGGAATTTTCCTCGATCTCCACGCCCAGGTTGTACAGCTGCTTAATGGGCGCGTTGCATGCCAGGAAATTCAGGGGCCTGGGTCCAAAGCTGATGATTTTAAGGCTGCTAAGCCCAACCACGGCGCGCGCAATGGGAACAAACTCCTCGATCATATCAGCACATTCCTCTGCCGTTCCCACCGGATACTCGGGGATATATGCCTTAATATTGCGCAGCTTCAGGTTATAGCTGGCATTCAGCATACCGCAGTATGCATCCCCTCTTCCCTGTACCAGGTTATTGCCGCTCTCCTCAGCCGCTGCGATGAACATGGACGGCCCGTCAAAATGCTTTGCCAGCAGTGTCTCGGAAATCTCCGGTCCGAAGTTGCCCAAATACACCACCAGGGCGTTACAGCCCGCTTTTTTTACATCCTCCAAGGCCTGTACCATGTGGATCTCACTTTCAACAATGCAGACCGGACATTCATAAATGTTTGCTCCGTCATATTTGTTTTTATATGCTTCCACCAGGGCCTTTCTGCGGTTTACGGAAAGGCTCTCCGGAAAACAGTCGCGGCTTACAGCCACAATACCGATCTTCACCTCAGGCATGTTAATCATAGTATGTATCCTCCATCTTCTTTTTGTGTGATCATGAAAGGGAAATGTTCTCCCCTGTCAGTCCGATCCAGGCGCCTTCATCCAGGCCGCCCTCCTCATGGCCGATCAGCCACTTATTCCTGGCTGCCAGCAGCTTTTCTTCTCCGCACCGGTCCACGGGCCTGTGGTCCAGCTCCATATTTGTTCCCTGGGGAAGCACCACCACGCAGCGGAACCCTTCGTCCCCGGCCTCACAGGGGGCGTAGTGAAGGGTGGTGGCATACACTTCTATAAGGGTGCCCGCAGGCACCAGAAATGCCTTTACCTTTGATGTGTCATAGGTGAAATCCTCCGAAATATCCTGCTGCTTGCCCAGAAGCAGGATCAGGTCCTTCACCGCCAGGTTCACCTCTGAATCCCTGTGATATTCCAGGGCATTCAGCTTTCTGTTGTGTCCGTTGCAATACCCCACCTGGATCTTCATCTGGCCGTAAATCCCATCTGCCAGCTCTTTGGCAGCGGACAACGCCTCCAGCTCCGGCACCGAAGCCACATAAACCACTCCGTCAGGCAGAGGAGTGGATTCCATTGCCTTCATAAGTCCGCTTACATCATATCCTTCTATGACCCGGCCGTAAGCCTTAAATTCCGGTCCGCGCACATCCATCACTTCCATGTCGTCTCCTCCTGGATCATGGGCACCTGGCCGCCGTATATGGACAGCTCCGGTCCCTTCATGTTCTTTCTCTCTCCCCGGTAAGCTCAGCCCTTCAGGCCGGCCAGGGTTTTAAAGTCCCCTTTCAGGCTGCCGTACAGGTGCTGATACAGCCTGTGGTAATCCGCGTAAACCTCCGCGTTGTTCTTTACAGGATCCGTGCTGCTCTTTTCACTGATCAGCCGGCTGCAGGCCGTCTCCACATCAGGATAGATCCCGCATCCCACGCCTGCCAGGATGGCAACTCCCAGGGCGGGTCCTTCGTCCTGTCTGACGGTCTTTACAGTACATTGGTACAGATCAGCCAGCATCTGCCTCCACACAGGGCTTTTGCCCCCGCCTCCGCAGGCCATCATCTGGGTGACCTCCACGCCCATCTCCTTCAGGATCTCATTGCAGTCGCACAGGGAATAGGAAACCCCCTCCATTACCGCCCTGAGCATATGCTTCTTGGTGTGGATGGCAGAGAGTCCGAAAAAGACGCCCCTGCAGTCCGGGTCCAGATGAGGGGTACGCTCTCCCATCAGGTAGGGAAGATAAATAAGGCGGTCGCTCCCCGGCGCTATGCCAGCCGCATCCTCATTGATCAGGTCATACACATCCTTGCCCCTGGTCCCGGCCTCCTCCACGTAATCCTGGCAGAACTGGTCCTTAAACCACTTCAGCGAAAGGCCCGCCCCCTGGGTGACGCCCATGATATGCCAGGCCCCCGGTACGGCGCAGCAGCATGTGTGCACCCTTCCCTTGGGGTCAATGGAAACCTTGCTGCTGTGAGCAAATACCACACCGGAAGTTCCGATGGTGGTAAATGCAGTTCCATCCCTTACGATCCCTGTTCCCACTGCCGCGGCCGCATTGTCCCCCGCTCCCCCTACCACCTTCACGTCCGCGGTAAGCCCGGTCTGGTCCGCCACAGTCTTAAGCAGGGTGCCTGTCACCTGGCAGGACTCGTAAACCGTTCCCAACAGGGACTCATCGATATCCAGGGCATGGAGCACTTCCTCCGACCAACACCTGCCGGGCACATCAAGAAGCTGCATGCCGCTGGCATCCGATACCTCGGTGGCAAAATCCCCGGTGAGCACATAGCGTATGTAATCCTTTGGAAGCAGGATATGGCGGCATCTTTGATAGTTCTCAGGCTCATGCTTCCTGACCCAAAGTATCTTTGCCGCAGTCCATCCTGTAAGAGGCGGATTGGCTGTGATCTCGATCCAGCGCTCCCTGGGCATGATCTCCAGCATGTCCTCCACTTCCCTGCCCGTCCTCTGGTCGCACCAGATAATGGAAGGGCGGATAACCTCGCCTTCCTCATCCAGCATCACAAGGCCATGCATCTGTCCTGAGATGCCGATCCCCTTAATCTCCTCTGCCGGTACACCGGACTGCTCCGCCACTGCCTTCAGGGTTGCGAGGACTGCGTCCCTCCAGTCCTCAGGCTTTTGTTCCGCCCACCCGTTCTCAGGCTGGTACAGCGGATACTCCCGGGAAGCTGAGGCAACCACGGTGCCGTTCTCATCAAACAGCACGGTCTTTGTTGCGGATGTGCCCACGTCAACGCCTATCAGATAATTCATGTTTTGTTCTCCTTTCTGTGATTCCACCGGAATCTTCAAACAAAATCATTCCTAATAACGATTATACCCATAAAACGTTCAGCTTTCCAGATTCAAACTTATCTTCATAACAGCACTTTTTTGCCCTTTTATAATTTTTCTTTTACCAAATCCATGGCTGTCAGCTCTGCTTTCCCCGGGGACCGTCCCCTTCCCCCTCCATCATCCTGCGGTATTCGCTGGGAAGACATCCGTAACGTTTGGAAAACGCCTTGGAAAATGCCCGTCCATTGGGGAATCCGTTGTTCAGAGCCACCTCCGTCAGGCTATGGCTGGTATTCATCATTTCCCTGAGTCCGTATTCGGTGCGGAGATCCAGCAGATAGGTCTTATAGCTGACACTGGCGTACCGCTTAAACATCCTGGACAGGTAGGTGGGGGAAAAACCAAAGGTAGCGGCCAGGCTTTCCAGTGAGATATCCTTATTATAGTTATTCTTTATATAGGCCGTAATATTGGAAAGCTTGTCCAGATGGCGCTTATGGCGTATATTCCCCAGATCCTCCTCCGCCCGCATAAACCGGGTCACCAGAAGATAGAGCAGTTCCATAAATAAACTCTTTACCTTTAATTCATAGGCAAATTCCTTCTGTACATAGGTTCTGTAGATCCGCACGATCAGCTGTACCAGATTCAGGTTATCCTCATCCGACTGTTTGGTAAACAGGGCGTAATCATCCTCATCCAGATATCCCTTAAAGCAGGACACAGGAATCTGCACCACAATAGTGGTATTGGGGTCCGGCACCTCGATGGAGTGGATCTCATTGGAGTTGACGATCACAAAATCAGCGGCCTTTAAAGGAAGCCTCTTATTATTGATGAAAAACTCCATCTGTCCCTCCAAAACCAGGAAAATCTCCACGGAGCGGTGCCAGTGTTTGGGCACGCGGTAATTGCCGTCCTTTCCCTCAAACAGGAACAGACGGAATGGAAGGTCTTCATTGGGAATGACCAGTTCATGCTTATAATCCATATTCATCTTCCTATTTCTCCTGTAAAGCCCAGAGTATGTGCGCAAATGCTCTAAGACAACCATTTCTTGCCCTTTTTACTTATTAAAAGGGAAAATACCCTTAGAGATCAAACAGATGCAGGCCAATCTCCTCATTCATCTTCCGCTCCACCTGGCCGGATATGATATTTACAAAAATTTCCGCAGTAGCACTGATCACAGCCCGGATCATATGTCCCCCGTGGCATTCCCCGCGGTCCAGGTTTCCAATCACCATATGGACATGCAGGTACGGCTCCCCATCCAACCTTGTAATGCTGCCTGTAATGGAAGCGATCTCATACGTTCCCTGGTAGCACGCCTCTGTAAAGCCTTTTGTCTCCGTGTCAAACATCCCCAGTTCCACCAGGGAAGCTGCTCCCAGTCCTGAGATCTCAGCCAGCCGGATGTCCTCCTTTCTGCCGACCTCCAACAGGCACTCCCCCACCTCTTCCCCCGGGTCCAGGCGAAGCACCAGTCTTTCTCCCCATCTCTTATATTCCATCATATCCTCCTTCTATCTCATTGAACCATAAAAGTCTCGATCTCGGGAAATGCCCTCAACGCGTCCTCCCGTCCCAGCTCATACATCTGGCGGATCCGCTCCGGATCACGCTCTGTCCTCCGGATCTTAATGAGGCGGCTGGGGCGGATAACATACACCTGTCCCTCCCGCTCAAGACGCTGGATCTCATCCAGTTCACGGTTATACACAAGGTGGCGTCTCCGGGCCGCCTCCACAAATTCCGGATACTCCCTGAACGCCCTTCGTATGACGGGCATCATGGGATTCTGCTTTTTCCGGTATCCCGCCGGCCGTGTCAGTATCACAAGAGTTCTTTTGTACCCCATCTTTCTGAAAGCCCCCACCGGAATGGAATCCGAAACCCCTCCATCCAGCAGCTTGCGGCCGTCCAGCTCCACCATGCGGGAAGCAAGGGGCATGGATGCGGAAGCACGCACCCAGTCAATGAGTTCTCCCCTGAGGCTCGGGCAGTAATGGTACACGGGCTGCCCTGTCCCCACATCCGTGCAGGTCACATAATACCTGGTGGCGGAAGCCTCAAAGGTATCATTGTCAAAGGGATCCAGCTTTTCCGGAAGCTCATGATAGCAGAAGTCCTTTCCAAACATATCCCCTGTTCTGATCAGGGATTGAAAACTCATGTATCTGGGATCCCTGCAATATTTCAGATTGTACCGGATGGAGCGTCCCTTTTGCTCCGATACAAAACTGCATCCATGAATAGCTCCTGCCGAAACGCCGATCAGCCCATCTGCATGAATATTCTTTTCCAGCAGCACATCCAGCACGCCTGCCCCGTATATGCCGCGCATTGCTCCGCCTTCCACCACGATTCCTGTTTTTATCATTTCCATTCTTCACCTCTTACTGCTCTCCGCGGCCAAGGCATCACACAGTCGCCTTTGTCCGCTGGGGAAATCCGCTTCTGAATGTTGATTATACTCTTTTTACCGCAAAAAAACAATCAAAAGGCCGCGGCGGTCCGGCTGATCCCCAGCTTTTTCCACCACAGCCTTATATCCAACATTTAAAGGGGATCCCCGCCGCAGGTTCCATCACGGGAGGGACGACCCTCATTTATCCATCCACCGGTGCATGACCTCCAAAAGCCGGTCAATTTCCAGGGGCTTTGCAATATGTTCATTCATTCCCGCCTGCTTGGCCCGGTACACATCATCGGCAAATGCATTGGCTGTCAGGGCAATAATGGGAATCTCCGCCCCATCCGGCCGCTCCCCCCTCTCCCCCATGGTACGGATGGCCCTGGAAGCTTCATAACCATTCATCACAGGCATCTGGATATCCATAAGGATCAGGGCGTATGTACCCGGCGGATTCCCTGCAAACAGGTCCACAGCCTCCCGGCCATTGACAGCGCAGGCCGTCTCCAGCCCTTGCAGCATCAGAAGTTCCTGCACGATCTCCCGATTCAGGTCATTATCCTCCGCCAGCAGGATCCTGGCGCCTGGTTCAAAAGCCGCGGTCCCGGACGGATTACCGGTGTTGTGACACCGGCCAGCCTTCTCACCGGCCGTCTGCGCCCCAGCCTTCTCACCGGCCGGCTCCCCGGCTTTATCCTTTGCCTTCCCCGGCGCCTGCCCATCCTCCTCTGGTTTCTCTCCGGCCAGCTTCATAAATACAGTTACCACAAATCTGGTGCCCTCGTCCAGCCTGCTCTCCACCTGGATGGTCCCATTCATCATCTGGACCAGATTCCTTGTGATGGCAAGTCCCAGGCCGGTTCCCTGGATTCCCCTGACCCGCGCGTCCGCCGCCCGCTCAAAGGGGGTAAACATCTTTTCCTGGAAAGCAGGGGACATACCGATCCCATTGTCCTCCACCGTAAACTCATAGCAGCCCACATGATCCTTCCCGGAGGGCTTTTCCTCCAGGGCCGCACGGATACAGCCCTTTTTTGGAGTGTACTTTACCGCATTGGACAGCAGGTTCAGAAGGACCTCCTTTACCCGGACCAAATCCCCGTAAACAGCGTCATGGCTCAGATCACCCACATAAACCTCCAGGTGCTGCTCCTTTTGTTCCGTGTCCGGGCGGATCATCAGGCCGATCTCCCGCATCATACCATTCAAACTGAATACAGACTCCGTAAGGCAAACGCTGCCTGATTCTATCTTAGACATGTCCAGCACCGCATTGATCAGTCCCAGCAGATGGTCCCCCGACATACGGATCTTGGAAAGACAGTCCGCCACCTTCGCCTTATCCTCCAGATATCCCTCTGCCACTGCAGCCATGCCCAGAATCGCGTTCATAGGCGTGCGGATATCGTGGCTCATCTTGGATAAGAACTCAGATTTCGCCTGGTTTGCGCGGTTCGCTGCCGCGTACGCCTCCTCCAGGGCCTGCTTGGCCTTGCGCTCCTCCTCACGGTGCTCCAACTCCTTTTGCTTTTCACTGCTGATATTGCGGAATGCCAGGATCACAGTCTTAGGCCTTCCCCCTTCCATGGCAACCAGATGGATCTCCAGCCTGAGCCACATGGGAGATTCACTGGCGCCGGCCGCCATCCTGAACTCCGCTTCCATGTGTTCATTCTTCTGGGTGATCATCTGCATAAGCCAGTCTTTGTCACACATCAGCTCTATCTTATGCCAGTCCGTATCATCCACCTGATTCAGGATATAGCTTCGCAGGATGGATGAAAATTTACCGGCCCTGGGCAGCAGTTTCGTCTCCCTGGCATCCGGCACACGCACCCCATAATAGCTGTCCTGAGGCAGATTTACATAGAAAATGCTCACATACACCCCGTTTATTGCCAGCAGGGCCGACTGGTTCATATGGAGCCGTTCACTGTTTTCAAACAGAAGGGATTTCATACTGTGAATATTATAGAGTGCTCCCACCACACGGCCGGGCTTTCCATCCTCCTGTATAAGGCGGCTGTTCACCCTGTACCAGATATATTCGCCCTTTTTCCCTCCCGGAGTGGCACAGCGCACCTCAAAGGCCTCCGCCCTGCCTTTGCATATATTGTCGATCACCATGGGGACATCATCCGGATGCACGATCTGCTGCTCTACCAGCGCCTTAGAGTACGGATGCAGCTCACCGCGCAGGATTCCCTCCCCCAGCCTGGGCTCATAGCTGATAAATGTATCAGAATCCATCAGGTATTCATACATGACGGCAGCACTGGCCTCCATGGCCACACGGTACATTTCCTGTTCCCTATCCAGCTGCTGCTGAAGTGTTTTGCGGGCCGTGATGTCCACCAAGGTGCGCTGAATGATATAATCCCCTTCCGGTGTGGTCCCCACCACCATGTTGGTTCCATCCATCCAGTGGATGGAGCCGTCCTTCCACTGCGCCCGGTATTCCATATCCTGCCTGTCCCCGGGACTTTGAAGCTTCAGATAACAGTCCCGCAGCCGTTCCTGGTCCTCCCTTAGGACGGTTCCCAGCACGCCGTCATGCCAGTCCCTCAGTCCTTCCTCCACACTGTCATATCCCAGAAGGGTCAGCGCCGCCCTGTTGGCGGAGATGAGCCGGTAGCCCTTGTCCCGGCTCCGTGAAAAACGGATAATGCCGCAGGGCACCGTATCATAGATACTGCTAAGAAGCCCTGTCTGTTCCCGCAGACGCCTGGCATCCTCCTCTGCCTGAAGGTTCTTTTTCTGCATCTCCTCCTCCAGCCGGTTCAGCCGTTCCTGGACATACTCATAGGACTGCCTTCCGATCTTCTCAGGGAACTGCTCCCCCTCCATCATCTCCTGATATGGGTTGGAACAGTGGATATGGGAACACTTAAGCCCCTCATCCGTTTCCTGGAACACAAATGACACCCTCTGATGCACTTTCAGGTACATCCGGGTGCTTGGATCCGTGGCGATCCACATCCTCCCTGTCACTATGTAAAAACCTGCTGCCGGCTGGATGACATCATATTCCTCATCCCATATATTACACCTGGGGATTTCGCCCTTCATCTGCCGGAATGCGCCGGTGCACGCCTGGCGTCCGGCTATATACTCATCTTCCCCCGCGCCCATCCATAAAAACTCCGGGGCAAATGCGGATATGATACTATCAACATCATTTTCACAATAGTGCAGGTGCATCAGCCGGCTTGCCAGCCGCTTTGCATCTTCCATGCGCTGCGCGCCTGTAACCCCATTCTGTTTTCCCACAATCATAACCTGCTTTCACTTATCTGCGAAAATAGCTTGCTGTTTTAATCATACTTGATAAACAAGGACGCGTCAAGAAAAAAGCCGGGGCTGCGGCACCGGCTCCGGGATAAAGCTCCCCAAAAATAAGGACAGCTAAAAAACCAGCCGTCCTCTGTGTTCCTGTTATTTTTTCCTGGAAAATCTTACCTGGCAGGTAGGACATCCGTCTGCAATGGTATCGCCCAAATGGAAGTCAAATCCCATTGCCTTAGCTATATTCCTGTCACCGTCCATGGCCATATCGCACAGCTTTGCACACAGGGCATCGTCAAAGCCAAGGTCCTGCCATGCCTTTAGCAGCGGACAGTGGTGAAACTCCACATCCAGGACATCGTCATTCTTCTCCTTAACTTCTACCTCAAAGGATTTCTGAAGAGTTGGCGTAAACATGGTATTAAAAAAGCTTTCGCAGCTCTCCGGCTTCTCGCAGCGTTCCCTGATCTCACTTCCCTGTACTCTTCCCGTCTCACTGATAGCCTTGCGTATAATGGCCTCAACCTCTTCTGCCTTTCCTTCTTCTACGGCATATTTGTAGGTTAAACCTGTCCAAGTGGATCTATGTCCGATGGCCCCTCTCTGAATATTAACCTTCTCGTCATCCTTAATTGTAATTTTGTTGTCGATCATCTTAAATATCCTCCTTTTTCTTTTGCTTTCTATTTTGCTTTCTATTTTGCTTCCAGCCTGTCATAAGCATAGGTTGGATTAAGCGTCATGCTTCTTCCACCGGATACTTCAATCGTAACAGCAGTCATATAGCTTGCAGCGTCACTGGCAAGAAATACAATTGGCTTTGCAATTTCTTCCGGTTCAGCCATTCTGCGAAGCAGAGTAGATGATGCATTACGGTCCAGCTCCTCCTGACTGATGGCTTTTTTTACCAGAGGCGTTACGGTAAAGCCCGGCATAATACAGGTTACTCTCACGTTATGTGCGCAGTACTCTCCGGCAAAGGTGTTGGTCAGATTGTTAACCGCGGATTTTAATGGTCCGTAAAGAGTACTTCTTCCCGCGGAAGAGCAGCGCGCAGCAAGGGAACTTACATTGACGATCGCCCCCTTCTTCTGCTCCTTCATATATCGGAATGCCGCCTGACAGCCGTAGATCACCGACTTAAAGCAGACTCCTGTCATGAAGTCGATCTCCTCATCATCATACTCTTCACCTTTCTTATAGCCTGTGGCACCTACGTTATTCACCCACACATCCAGACTTCCAAAATGGTCATGGACATGCTCTGCAAACGCATAATTTTCCGCTGCCGATGATACGTCAAATGCCTCATAATACACTTCTCCCAAACCGGAAAGCGCCTGGGCAGCTTCCTTTAATTCATCCTCATGACGGGAACAGACTGCAACCTTTGCGCCCTCTTTCAGAAAGGCTTCCGCCGTTGCATAGCCGATTCCCTTGCTGGCTCCGGTCACTACCACCGTCTTGCCCTGTAAACCTAAATCCATGGAATACCTCCCGTAAAACCTTATTTAAAGAACATGGCCATAACGGCTCCTGCAATGAATACGGAACCGGATGTAGCGCTGACAAAACCTGCAACCAGCGTCTTTGGAAGCATATGCTGCTCCAGAACCTGATACTCCTCTTCATTTTCCGCACATACCTTAGCTGCCTCAACACTTAAAGTATAGCTGGCCGGAAAGCCCCCTGCAATGGAACCTAAGCCAAGAGCAAATGCCATCGGCGTGCTCATCCCAAGCTTCTTTCCAAGAGGGATAGCGAAAACTGCAATGCCAACGGTTGAAAGCACGATTAAAATTGCAAAATCCTTGATCAGCTGAACCACTGTATCCGGCGTACAGCTGCTGAGCTGTGAGAATACAAACATCATGATGATCGTGTAAACAAAACCCATACTGCGGGAACGAACCAAAACATTCTTCTCTGTAAAGCCAAAGGCTGTTGCAAATACTCCAAGGATCAGCGCCCATACGAACTTGGAAATATATCCACCGCTTAACTTATCCAGATAACCGGACATCACGGTAAGGATTACCATTGTAAACAGATATGTAAAGTCGCTCTTATACTTGCCGGGCAGCTGAGGGAAAAGAACATGTTTGTTTTCCTCTGCAGCCGCCGTCTTCTGTACTGCTGCTGTCTGCCAGGTTCCTTTTCTATACTGGTTCAGTACAGAATATCCTTCCTTCTTCAGACAGATGCTGGTCAGAGGATATCCCACAAAACCCTGCAGTACGTATACCGCCATTGCAAGGATTGCAAGATGCTCTGTAGGCGCAACGGACTGCATCATCATAGCTGCCACAAAACCGCCTGTCAGAGGAGGAGCTGCAACCGCCGCTGTCTCCTTGCCCAGGACCAGGGTTCCCACGGTCAGGATAACCACCAGAATGCCCAGCATACCCGCCAGAGTGACAACAACCGTTTTCCACTGATCGATCAGTTCCTGGATATCCAGCATGGTTCCCAGGTGCACAACCATCATCATAACCAGAAATGTGGGTAAATTTGCGGCAACTCCACCCTGCTGAAGGATGTCTGCCGGCAGGAAGGTCCAGAATCCGATTACAAATAACACTGCCGTAATAAACATGGATGGTACAAATGCTTTCGTAGCGGTAGAAATGACCTCTCCAATAATGACCAGAATCAGCATGGTCAAAAATGCGGTCTGTACATCCCACTGCGCCTCTCCGATGGCAATCTTATAAATGCCAAAATACAGATAGGCAACAGCCATGAGAGCAAGCAATCCATAACCGATCCACTTTTTGGAATTCTTTTGTTCGCTCATACTCAAGCCCTTCTTTCTTTTGTTTTTCTCCCTCTTGGAGCTTCTGTAATCATATCACAGATTTTTTCCATTCACAATATATATTGTGATTTTTGTCATTATATACAATATATTTTAATAATATTTGTAGCTTTTCAACAATTTTTATCAAAATCTTCCCCTGCTTTTTATTTTTGTGATATGATTCAAAAACATAAGGTGTTTTTTGGATTTTTATGATATGATTTAATGTAAGAAATTACGTTGAAAGGACTGTGCTATATATGGAACAAAAAGAGACGAAAACAATTATGAACCAGGTATACAATGCAATATTTTCCGATATTATCCACAATGAATTTGATTTTGATGAATACCTTACCGAAAAAGCCCTGATGGAAAAATACAATGTCAGCCGGGCGCCTGTAAGAGAGGCCCTGATGCAGCTGCGCAGCGACCATTTTATCGTCTGCATTCCCCGTCACGGATACCGCATACGCAGGCCGGACCAGCAGGAGCTGCGCGATATTGTAAACTTCCGCGCTGTGTTGGAATGCAGTTTCCTGGAACAGTATTATTACTCCATTACCCCCGAACATATCCAGTCACTGCGGGAAATCTGCCGGCAATACGCCGACAAACAGGACAAGAACTTTATTAACTACTGGAAATTAAACCGTGACTTTCATGCAAAGCTTTTTTCCTGTTATGGGAATGATTTCGCCCTCCATACATTGCTGGAATCCATGGACCGTCAAGTTATTTACTTTGTGGAGATCATGAAAAACTATTATCTGGCGGCAGACCTTCACTTTGCCATGCTGGACTACATTGAAAAAGGCGATATTAAAACAGCCATGACCCTTCTCCGGGCGGATATTGAGAAAATACCTACCAACGATGCCCTTCAGCGCGTTAAGCAAAATCACCCTATCAATGCTGAGGTCCCTACCTACAGCCTGTGCTAGATACCACATGCCTAAAGGAGTCCGCAATGGCTTTGATGTCCGGGATATTATTCCTGCTTACAAAAAGGCTGCACTATTTGACCAATTACGAAAGATAGCGGGATAGGGGCGAATCCATATCCGTCATTCTTTCTTTATCATCAAATAGTGCAGCCTAAACTGCTTTTAAATTAAAACCCACAGCACACCGGCATTCTATCCAATGTCCTCCAACAGTTCCTCCATCATGTCCGGGTCTGCCAGTTTCATATCCTCCTTAAACACCCCGGGATAAGGAAATGCCATATCACCATACAGCTTGCCAAAGGCAACGTAAACCTTTTTGCCCTTTAAAGCAAAAACAGTGCCCGCACCGTAACGTCTGTGTTCCACCCTCTGATTGATGATTTTCATTTGACCTGCCCCTCCACTGATATCATTCCCCCATGTTCCGCCATTGCCTTTTCCCGCGGCATTTTTTCCCGTACTGCCTTTTCCCGCGCCGCCTTCCTGCGTCTTTTAAGAAGCTCCGACTGTTCCCTTTTCCGCTGTGCCTCATATACTTTATATCGGAACAGCCGCATGGCTTCCTCTTCCTTCTTCTTCGCTCCGGCAGCCGCAAGGGCAGACAGCGCCTCCTCCTGAAGGCCCTGGGATTCAAAACTCAGAAACCGTTCAAAGGCATCCGGATATAAAAACAGCTTTGTCCCGGCTTCCCCTGAAAAAGAAACCCATATATGGTTCTGATCCACCTCCGCCACTTTACCCAATCCGTATTTGATGTGCCTCACAGTCTCATTCAGCATTTTCTCACCTTCCTGAAAACAATATCAACCTTTTGCTTCCTTCCTATTTTACCATTTTTTGTTTTGAAAATGCAAATGTAAACTTTTATTTACTGTAAAGTTTGTGAATTTTTCTCAATGGAAAGAGGGCCGTTCCTGGACATTTTTTCTGCAGGAGCCAAGTGGTTCAGGGGTCGGCCAAGTCTTATATCTCACTCCGTCACCCCGGCTTTTGCACATATATCTTCCAGACAACACTTCTCACAATGGGGCTTGGTCCGCGCCGTGCACACATCCCTTCCATGATAAACCAGCCTGTGGCAGAAATCGCTCCCCTCCTGGGCAGGTATCAGCTTCCACAGCGCCATCTCCACCTTTTTCGGATCCTTGATGCCGTCTACCAGGCCCATGCGGTTTACAATACGGATGCAGTGGGTATCCGTTACAATGGCCGGCTTGCCGAATACATCCCCCATGATCAGGTTCGCGCTCTTGCGTCCCACCCCCGGAAGCTTCAGCAGCGCGTCAAAATCGTCCGGCACATTACCGCCATATTCCTCATGCAGGATCTTCATACAGGCACTGATATCCCTGGCCTTGCTGTGTCCCAGACCGCAGGGCTTAACAATACGCTCAATATCCGCCGCATCCGCTGCTGCCAGTGAGGCAACATCGGGATATTGGGAGTACAGGTCCTGTACCACCACGTTCACCCGGGCATCCGTACACTGGGCGGCCAGGCGCACGCTGACCAGCAGCTTCCATGCCTGATTGTAATCCAGGGTACACCCCGCATCCGGGTATTCCTTTTTTAAACGGTCCACGATCTCCAGGGCCAATTCTTCTTTTGTCATTCCATGCTCCTCCTTTGTACTGTAGTGTACTTCCGGAGACTCCGGGAGTACACTGTATGCTGCTATTCTATCGCAATTATATTTTGCGGGCAAGGACGAATGTTTTTCCCTGCGCCGGAATATACATAGCCTGATATGAATATCTTTGTAAATTCAGGAGGTTTTTGGATGTGTACAGCAATTACAATGCAGACCATGCAGGGGGATATTTATTTTGGGCGTACCATGGATTTTTCATTTCCCCTGGATCCGGAACTTTATATTTCGCCCAGAGGCTATGAGTGGAACAATATGCTCAAAACCCATAAGATCACCAACCGCTACCGCTTTATAGGCATTGGACAGGATATCTCACCCCTTGTTTTTGTGGACGGGGTCAACGAGATGGGGTTCGCCGCAGCTGTCCTGTATTTTCCCGGTTTTGCCAGCTATGATCCGGCCCCGGACCGGACTCAGGGGCCGGGAGTGATCTCGGTTGCCTCCCTTGAACTTGTTAATTTTCTTCTGGGAATCTGCAAAAACGTCAATCAGGCAGTCACCGTGCTGGACTCGATCCGCATTGTGGGGGAGGAGGACAGCATCACCAACACCGTGGCTCCTCTTCACTGGATCCTTACGGATCAGACCGGGGCCTGCCTGGTTGTGGAGAAGACGGTAGACGGCCTGTA
The DNA here is from genome assembly GCF_000954015.1 of Clostridium sp. FS41. Taxonomy (NCBI): domain Bacteria; kingdom Bacillati; phylum Bacillota; class Clostridia; order Eubacteriales; family Clostridiaceae; genus Clostridium; species Clostridium sp. FS41. The sequence goes on along the minus strand of NZ_JYHN01000061.1, from coordinate 237,603 downwards.
CCTGCTGGATAACCCCATTGGCGTACTTACCAACAGCCCGGGCTTTCAATGGCATATGACCAATCTGCGCAATTACATGAACGTATCGCCTTACCAGGAAAAGGAAGCTGTCTGGGACTCAGTGAGCCTTACCCCCTTTGGCCAGGGAGCCGGTACACTGGGACTGCCGGGAGATTTTGCGCCGCCCTCCCGCTTTGTGCGGGCCGCTTATCTGAAAAGCCATGTATCCGTTCCCTCCGGCCGGGAGGCGGCTGTCATAACAGGCTTTCACATCCTGAACAATGTCTCCATTCCTAAGGGGGCTGTGATGACTGACCTGGAAATTCCCAGTTATACCCAGTACACCGCGTTCATGAGCCTCTCAGATCAGGAATATTTTTTCAACACATACAATAACAGCCAGATCGAATCCGCAAAGCTGGTCCCCGATCACGACAGCGGCTCAGAGATCGTATCATTGGGAAAACTGAACCGGCCGGTTACTTTTGAATGCCACAACTGCTGAGACACAAGCAGCTGTACCGTACGTTCTTTTATTTTAATTTAGGCAGGATATCCCCCAGGATCTCCATGGCATGATTCAGATCGGAAAGTTCTTCCTGTGTCAGCTTTTCCTCCATCATCCCGATAAATGCCGTGTTTTTCAGATAATACTCATCCAGGTAGGAAACCGCTTTGGGGGTCAGGCGTATCCACGTGACCCTGCGGTCCTCCTGGTTATGCACCCGCTCCACAAACTGGTTTTCACTCAGCCTGTCGACCAGTTTTGTGGCCTGCTGCTTCGGTACCTTCAACTGGCGGGCCAGTTCGGTCATGGTGGCTGTCCCGCGCATCTTCACTGTTTCCAAACAATAATACGTCTCCAGGCTCATCTCCCCGTTCAGGGTATCCTTAAACGGACGCACCAGTTTAGAATGCCAGACCGGCATTGCGATTAACAGATTTTGAACAAACTTCTCAGAAATTTTTCCTGCTCCCATTCCATCCTCCCCATTTGGGAAATCCCTTTTAAATACCCCATTCGGGAAATCCCTTCTGAATATTGACATTCTTTTACGGACATGATATTCTTATTAATTAGTAATCAAAGTATGACAATCATATTTAAATGACTTTTCTTTCCGATTATATAAATATATGAGTTCAAAGTCAATCCCTCCCCAAAACTCACCGCAGTGAACGGGGCATCCAAACACAGGACAACCAAAAAGGAGATACAGCTATTTATGAGCAGCCAATTAAAACTGCCCGGAATGATCCGGGAAAAATTCCGTTCCAGCACTCTCAATTTTATCTTTATCCTGGCTTATGTGCATCTGTTTTCATACATATTCGGCCCTGAGAACACCATTGTGGGCGTTATATTTACCATTATGATGTCCGCCTCCATGGTACGCGACCTGACCGCCACACCGCTGCGGCATCTGGTTACCCAGGCCCTGGTACTGGTCTGGATGGCCCTGGCCGCTTACTGGGTCAATGCCCTTCCCGCTCCCCTGTCCGTTTTTGTCCATTTTATCACACTGCTGGGTATTTTGTATGCATATACTTATGAATATTCCAGCCATATGTATTTTCCTTATATATTATCCTACCTGTTCCTTATCTTTATCTCTCCGGTCAGCGCAGACCAGCTTCCGGGCAGGATTGCCGGCATGTTGACCGGCGCCCTGTCCATTATCCTGTACCAATTGTTTATGGGAAGGAATCGCGTTCAGGAGACTGCCAGGGATGTGCTCAGTGAAATGATAGACAGCATCAGACTTTCCATTGCCTGCCGTCTGGCAGGAACTCCCAACCGGCCGGATCCCGCCGCCATGAGGAGCAAGCTGTGCCAGTTAAGCCGGATCGTGTACCAGCGCAGAAAAAAGGTGCTGTGTGTGTCCGATGCCAGCTTTTATATGATAGACGCAGGCCGCGGCCTGGAACACCTTCTGATCCTGGTCCATGAACTTCCCTCACAATTGTCCCTTAAGGACAGGGAGATGCTCCAGAATCTTTCGGACCGCCTTCAGACATTTTGCGCCTTTCTTCACCAGGATATCACCCTGATACCGGAACCGGACGCCAAGGATTTCTTTGGCCTTCTGGATGACAAGAGGGCGGGCCTGTTTTTTCACAGCCTGGAATACATCCGCGACAGGCTCCTCCATATGACGGATCCCCAGAACAGACAGCACTACCGCCCCACGGCCCTGTCCTTAAAGATGCAGCTGAGGACCGCTCTGGATCTCAGCCCTGTGCGTGCGGTATACGCCCTTCGCACAGCCCTGATCCTGGCCTGCGCCACCTTTCTGGTTCGGGTTCTGTCCCTTCCCCACGGCAAATGGCTCTTATTTACCCTGGCATCCGTATCCCTGCCATACGCTGATGATGTGCCTGTGAAGATCAAAAAACGTGTGCTGGCAACCATAACCGGAGGTTTGGTCTCCGTGGTCATCTACGCTCTGATTCCCTCCCCCCTGGGACGTACCGCTGCCATGATGCTGTCAGGTTACATTTCCTTTTATTTTTCAGATTACGCCCAGACGTTTGCCTGCTCCACCGTGGGCGCCCTGGGAGGCGCAGTGTTTATGGATGCCTTTGGATTTCAGGCAGTGGGCAGCATCTTCCTCATACGCCTTGGCTATATATTGGCCGGGGCCGCTGCCGGATATATCCTCAACTGCCTGATCACTCCCTACCGCCGTGACAAGGCCACCAGGCAGCTTTTTCAAAAATACAGGGCCGTCACCCAGCTTTTGACCCGCGTCTGCCGTTCCCCGGAAGTAGACACCCAGCTGTATTATAACCTGGTCATCCAGGCCCATCTCCAGGAAGATAAACTGGTGCAGAATGCCCATCTGGAAAAATGGTCCGGCTTTTCCGATATTCTTGCCGGCTGCAGGGAGCAGGTTCGCAGTGCCCACCGGTCCCGGATCACGGAACGTGAAAATGCCCCGGTATTTGAACCCGGGCATCTGTCATAGGACCCCTGGGATCCGCACCGCAATTGATAAAACAGAATTCCCACAGCCGGTCATCTCCCTACCGTCTCACCGCCTGCCGCTCCTGTATTCCCCGGGAGTGGCATTTCTCTTTCTGCGGAACTGTTCAATATAATAACTGGCAGTATGGAAACCGCAGCTGGAGGCAACCATACTCACCGGCCAGTCGGTTGCCAGCAGCAGTTCCGTGCTTTTCAGGATCCGGTAATCCATGAGATAAGTGAAAATGGAGCATCCCATATACCTTTTAAAAAATCGGCAGCATTCATTCCTGCTGACATTGACCTGTCCGGCAATCTGTTCCAAAGTGATCTTTTCTGAAAAATGCTCATGTATGTAGGAGAGAATCTGCTTGATACGCTCATTGTCACGCCCTGTCATCACCGGGTCCGCGTCCGTGCCGGCCATCTCCCTTATTCTCAGGTACAGCTCCTTCCACAGGGAAAGCAGCGCTATGGTTATGTCCATCTCATACCCCTCCCCTTTCTTTCTGTACAGGTCGTAAACCGTTTTCATGGATGCCACGGCCTCCCTCTCCCACCCGTCCTTTCCCCAAAGGTACAGACAGGGCCTGTTCTTATTCTCCAGCACGGGATTTACATAGCGCCTGGCTATGACGCTGCCCCCAAAGCCTCTTAGCAGCGCGGGATCCACATCCATGCACACATAAACTCCGCCCTTTCCGTCTGCCGGCGTTGCCATGTGCAGGATATTGGAGGAAATAAAGATCCCCTGATCCTTTTCCAGAACCACCTTCTGATGGTTTATGTGAAAGCACACCCTTTCGCCGACCACATAACAAAACTGGATCTCCTCATGCCAATGCCATGGGACATAACCCAGAACATTTTTCTCCAGATCCGTTTCATAGACCGCAATGGGAAATTCGCTGGTGCCATGATGAGTGATCTCCCTCTGGTCACTGTTGATGGGAATGCTGTAGACCTGCATGGCATTTCACCTCCCTGTTTCAAATACTGTCTATCAGTTAAACTTCATTATATGACTCGGTCCATTACTCCGTCAATATAGTTATATTTTATCCATATATTATGACACAAAAAGCAATAAAATCTTAATATAATGAAATCATCAAGGACTTCGGACTTAAACCGTGTAAAGGAGGAAACTATGGAAACTAATCTGAACATACCGGAAAATATGGAAGAGGATCTGGTGGGATTGATCGCAGAATCCATACGGACCAGAAGCTATTCGGATGAGGAGGGGAATCTGGCACATCTGATCAGGAAACACATGGAAGGCCTGGACTATGACCTGGCAGAGATCGATTCTGTTGGAAACGTAGTGGGGCGGATCGGAAACGGAAAAACCATCATACACTTTGACGGCCATATGGACACGGTCCAGGTCAATGACGCCGACCAGTGGCAGGTGCCGCCTTTCTCAGGAGAAATCGTGGACAACGCCATCTGGGGAAGAGGATCGGTGGATATGAAATCCGCCCTGTGCGCCGCCCTGTACGGCGCTGCCCTTGCAAAGAAAATGGGATATCTGGAAGACAAAACCGTCTACGTCACGGGAACTGTGTGCGAAGAATACTGTGACGGCGAGAACCTGAAACATTTTTACAGGGAATATGACCTGAAACCTGATTACTGCATTATCTGCGAACCCTGTGACAATGTGATCACCTTAGGCCATAAGGGCAAAGCCCAGATCCGCATCATCACCCATGGCATATCCTCCCACGGGTCAGCTCCGGAAAAAGGAAAGAACGCAGTCTATGAAATGGCGGAGATCATCAGCCGCGTGGACCGGCTGAACCAGGAGCTGTCCCGCAGGGAAGGCCCTCACGGGACCATTGTGCTCTCCGACATATCCTGTGTCAGTGCATCCCTGAACGCTGTCCCCAGCCAGTGCAGCATTTACCTGAACCGAAGGCTTGCCTGGGGAGAGACACTGGACCAGGTGAGAAAAGAAATGGACGGGCTGATAAAGGGCAAGGACGCCCACTGGGAAGTGGGGACCCTGCACCACACCTCCTGGAACGGAGGCCAGCTGGACTATGAACCCATGCACGATCCATGGAAAATAGACAAGGACAGCCATCTGGCCCTGGCCCTGCGCAGGGCATATACCTGCATTTACGGCAGGGACCCGGATTCCTATGACTTCTGGGATTTTGGCACCAATGCCATCACCCCCGTTGCAATGGGCATTCCCACCATTGGATTCGGCCCGGGAGAATATAAGCTGGCACATATGAGGGATGAACACTGCGATTTACAAAAGATCAAGGACGCGTTCCGCATCTACACACAGTTGATCCGGGAACTTTGATCCGTCTCTTTATGTTCCTTATATATCAAAGACGGCCGTCCCTGCCAATGCACAGGAACGGCCGCCTCTCTTTTTATGATTCTTGGTATCCTCTATCATATGATAACCTGGCAGATCAGTCGGCAAGCTCACTTTCATCTGATGTATTTCCCCTAAGCTGAAACCTTTCAATCAATTCCCTTAAAAGCATTGCCTGTGCGGAAAGTTCCTCACTGGCCGCCGCGCTTTCCTCTGCCGTAGCTGAATTGACCTGGACCACATTTGATATCTGCTCAATGCCCTGGGATAACTGGGTCACGGATTCAGCCTGTCTACTGGTGGAAACAGATATTCCCTCCACTGCGCCCACCACTATCCTGACTCCCTCCTCCACATTCTGCATGGATCTGGCAGTATGGTCTGCGATCCTGGTTCCGTTTTCCACGGCTCTCATGGAGCCGTTGATCAGATCCGCCGTATTCCTGGACGCCTCGGCGCTTTTGGTGGCCAGATTTCTCACTTCCCCTGCCACCACAGCAAATCCCTTGCCTGCCTCCCCCACACGCGCTGCTTCCACAGCCGCATTAAGCGCCAGGATATTGGTCTGGAACGCAATGTCCTCAATGGTCTTTATGATCTTGGATATCTCACGGGAACCGGAACGGATCTCCTGCATGGCTGCAAGCATGTCCTGCATCCTGCGGTTGCTCTCCGCCGCTTCCCTGCCCACAGCCTCTGCTCTCTGGCTGGCATCCGCGGCGCTGTCCGCATTGGCAGTGATCTGCCTGGATATCTCCCCTATGCTGACCGCCAGCTCCTCCACTGTTCCCGCCTGCTCCGCCGCCCCCTGGGCCAGGGCCTGGGCGCCTGCCGCCACCTGCTCGGAACCATTGCTTACCTGCTCCGCAGAAATGCCGATCTGCCCCAGTGTTTCGTTCAGGGACTGCACAATCCGTTCCAGGGCTTCCTTTATAAACCTGAAGTCGCCGATGTATGTTCCTTTTACCCTAAGGTCCAGGTTTCCGCCGGATATCTCCTCCAGTATATGAGAAATATCCCCGATCATATCCTTTAATGACCGGGTGGATGAACGGATGCTGTCTGCCAGACGCCCGATCTCGTCCTTTCCCCATACTTGGATATCCCCCCGCAGATCACCCCGGGAAAAGTCCTGCATCCTGCCGCTTATATCGGCAAGAGGCCTTGTTATCCTGCGGATCATGCTGATGATCAGCACGACCAGGGCCGCCAGTATAAGGATAGATAAAAAGGCCATAACAGCGATCAGCTGGTTGCGGGTTGCATTGATCTCAGACACGGGAAGGGTTGCCAGCGCCAGCCAGTTTGTGGTCCTGCTGTTTCTGAACATGGCCGTGTATCTGATTTTTCCATAGCTGAAATCCGTTACGCCGTTGTAATTGGCCTGGACTTTATTCTTATAGTCGTCTGATATATCCAGCTCCGTTACATTCCGTCCCATTGCAGTGGGATCCTCGCTGTATATGTAGTCGGAACGATTAGAGATCAGTTCCAGATACCCCCGTTCCCCTACCTTTATCCCGGACAGCAGTTCGGACAGATTGCTCACATACACGTCAACCCCCATGAATCCGGCCGCTTCCTGTCCGTTGTCAAAAAACACAGGAGCCACCACGGAAACGATCTGTTCTCCCGTGGCCGGATCCCTGTATGGATCTGATATAAAAGGCTCTCTGCCGGACAGAACAGGCTCATACCATACGGTATCCTTAAGCCCTGCCTCCACCACCTCACCGCCGGAAAGCAGATACCGGTCCGTCCTGGCATCGGCTGCCCAGGCCTCCGCCACCATCTCATCCCCCATCTTTTCCAGGACCATGGACAGGAGTTCCTGTATCTTTTCCCTGTCCTCGTACCCCTCTATATCCTGAGGCACGGATACCGCCTGAAAATATGCCTGAAGGTCATCATTGTTCTCAAACATGCTGACAACCGCCAGCTTGCTGCTGAAAAAATCATCCACAATGGACACCGCATAGTCGGTCTGGACATCCAAAAGCTTGTCATTCAGAGATGAAATGCTTCGGACGGACAGAATACACGAGACAACGATCAGGAGGACCAAAAACGGAATCAACACCACCGTGACCCGCAGGCTGATCCTGAATCCAAGGGACTCCTCCCACCGCCTTACCGCCCTTTCTTTTACTGTCGCCGGCTGCTTTAAATCATTCCCCATATCATTAACCCCACTATCCTGTCAACTGTTAAGAACTCATAAACACATTATATCATTATTCCAATAAAAGGCAATGATAATGGGAAAGTCAGCCTATCACCACACCCGGTATTCCTCCAGGCTTTCATCCAGGCATTCATCCAAGTTATCCCTTTCCTACTTCCATATACCGGACTGTTCCCTCATCCGTCTCAAAATCCCCTCTCTCACTTCAGCCCCGGCAAATCCTGCTTCCACAGCCATCTCGTTCATCCGGATCAGATCCTTCTGGGTCAGCCCCATCCGGCCGGTGATCAGGGCTGCTTCCCGCTCCAGATCCGTATCCGACACCATCATATCATCCGTGTTATAGGTCACCCTGATCCCCCTGGCGTAAAACTCCTTCAGGGGATGGGCCTCAATACTCTCCGCCGCCTTTGTCTGAAGGTTGCTGACAATACACATCTCCAGGGTGATATTCTCCCGTTTCAGCAGGTCCATACACGCCTCAGAGCGGATGGCCGCGCAGCCGTGACCGATGCGCCGGGCCCCGTAGGACACTGCCAGCGCTACATTTTCGTAATCCCCACATTCTCCCGCATGGATGGTAAACGGTACGTCCACCTGATAGATCCGTCTGAACATCCCTTCAAAATGCTTCATGGGCACCAGCCCTTCAGGCCCTGCGATATCGGCGCCCACAACACCCTTTCCCAAATACGCTCTGGAAAGCTCCAGTGTCTCCTCATTGTCCCCATCGCTGCCGTTTACCATGGCGCAGAGCAGGACCCCTGCATACATACCGCTCTCCCGGCTGCCTGCCTGTACCCCTCTGACAACGGCCTCCACCGCCTGCTCCTGGGTCAGCCCCTTCTGTCTGTGGAGCTGCGGGGCAAACCTGATCTCCGCATACACCAGCCCCTGGGCGGCCAGGCGCTTTACCAGGTCGCAGGAGGCCATTTCCAGGGCATCCCCCGTCTGAAGAAGGATGCCCGGCAGATCAAAGCAGCTTAAATACTCAGCCAGGCTGGCGCAGTCATCTCCCACACACAACAGCTTCTTTAAATCCTTTCCCTCCAGGTCATATCCGATCCTCTCTGCCAGGGTCCTCACCACATCCATGGACAGGGAGCCGTCCAAGTGGAGATGTAAATCTGTTTCCATTCGTCTCATTTTGTGTACCTCTCTCATGCTTCTGTTCTATCACATTTTTCTCTGCTATACCAATGATCCATACAGCATATTTAAGAATCGTTCTGATTCTAATCATAGCATAGCGAAAAGTGGGGGGCAACAAAAAAATTACTCATGCCTGGCTTCGATGAATGCCTCCCTGTTGCACCCCCCCCCCACCCCTACCCGGCCAGACTGACGCCCGGCCTCCTAGAGCCAAGGGGCGGCAGAGGACAGCCCTCCCCAGGATCAAGAAAAAAGACAGCCGCCTCTACGATCACTCAATCGCAAAGGCGGCTGCCTCCATTTAGTTTCAAGCTTCCAATTGTCATGGGATCATTTATGGATGGATGATCCCCTGGACCTCATCAGAGTCCACATTCTTGCTGTCCACCAGTACAACACCGGTATCAATGGTCTTATCCTCCACAGTCTGGCCGTTTGCCAGCTCCACTGCTGTCTTTACTCCGTCATACCCCATAAAATACTGTCTCTGGACAACAGAAGCAACATCATATTCATTGCTGCGGATCATGGTTTCGATCTCTGCGGAGAAGTCAAATCCTACCATGGTGATATCCGTGCGCTTGGATTCTGTCAGCCCTGTTACAAAACCAACCGTGGAACCGTTGTTTGGACCAAATACCCCCTTCAGATCAGGGTAGGTGGTGATAAAGTCCTGGCAGAAACCAACCGCCTTGCTGATATCGCCTTCATTTACCTTGATGTCGTCATTGAGAACCACCCATTTTTCAGGGGCATTGGCTTCCCAGTACTCGTTAAAGCCCTTTACCCTGTCGTTGATGGTCTGGGAGCCGGTGGATCCTACCTGGATGGCGATCTGTGCTGTCTCATCCTCGGAAAGGCCCTTTACCTTTAATCTTCGGATCATTTCCTCCGCTGCAGTTTTCCCAGCCTCCACATTGTTGGTCAGAAGGGCTGCGCTGTAGTTATCGCTCTTTGTAACCGTGTCCACCAGCACAACCGGAGTGCCTGAATTGTATGCCTCTGTGATAGGCGCATCCAGGGAAACACTGTCCAGAGGCGCTATGACGATCCCTGCCGCCTGGGCGGATACCGCGTTCTGGAGAAGGGTCAGCTGGCCTTCAATATCAGACTCCAGAGCGGTTCCCACAACCACCACCTTGCATCCCAGGTCCTTGCCGGCCTGCTCTGCACCGGCCTGGAGGATACTCCAGTACTGGTTTCCCAACACCTTAACGATCACATAAATAGTCTTTTCACTGTTATCCGTTATCGGGGTTTCACTGCTTCCCGCCTCTGACTGTGCCCCCTGCGCCCCTGACTGAGCTCCCTGCGCCTTTGTGTTTTCCTTATCCGCAGGGGCTGCCGTGGTATCTGCCTGGGTGTTGGAGGCCGTACTGCTCCCGCACCCTGCCAGTGTTGATGCTGCCAATGCTCCTGCCATTAAAACCGCTGCTAATTTTCTCATTATGATCCTCCTGCTATTCTTGTGCACTCTCGGAGTCTCCCCGGCACCCATCTTTGCGGCTGATTTCCCGCCAGCCGCATACAAATTTATTCAATATACACACCGCGTACACCTCATAATTTTATGCGCAACTGACAAAAAATCATCTCGCAAATCTGAGTACCAAAAGATCCGGATAGTACACTCTTATTTTTGTTTTGTCTATCTCTACGGTTTTATTTGCTCAAACCGAAAAAGCGCTTGATGGAATTCAGGTTCCCGCCTTTATTTGCTGTCTGTGACGCAACAGCAATAAGGAGTATGAAGCCTACGATCACCTGCTGCCAGAAGGAATTGACTCCATTCAGGTTCAGGCCGTTTCGGATCACGCCCATCATCAGGGCTCCGATCACCGTGTTCAGGATCGTGCCCTCGCCTCCCAGGATGGAGATCCCTCCCAGAACCGATGCCGCGATCGCCTCCATCTCATATCCATTTCCGGCAGTGGGCTGGGCGCTGGAGAGACGTGAGGCAACCAGAATACCGCAGATGGCTGCTGACAATCCGGAGATGCAATATGCAAACATACGCGTCTTTACCGCATTAATGCCTGACAGTTTTGCCGCCTCCAGGTTGGAGCCGCAGGCATAGATCTGACGCCCGATGCGCATCTTTGCCAGGACGATCCCCAGTATGACGGCATATACCAGGGTTATGATCACGCTGTAGGGAAGGCCGTCCCCTCCGATCCTTCCGCCTCCCAGCACATAGAACTGCTTTTGGACCGCCTCAGACGGAATATTGGTGGTGTAAAGAGGAGCGCCGTTCACCAGTACATTGGCCATGCCCCTGTACACCCACTGGGTTGCAAGGGTTGCCACAAACGGCACCACACCCAGGATCTCAATAAAAAATCCGTTCATGATCCCGGTACAAACTCCCATGGCCAGACAGAGGACGATACATACCCCCAGCGGCAGCCCCTGGGTCAGCAGGCTTACCATGATGATGCCGGACAATGCCATGGATGCACCGGCGGACAGATCATTTCCCCCGCAGACCAGACAGAAGGTTAGTCCGCACCCGATAATGGTGTATGTAACGATCTGCTGCAGCAGATTTTGAAGATTGGCCGGGGCCAGGAACTTATCCACCTGGAGCACGGAGAATAATAGGAACAGCCCTGCAAGAATGCCAAAGGAATAGATCGCCCTTCTGGTGGCAGCATTTAATTTGCCAAAGGACCCGCTGCCTTTTTTGCCCTTTGCCTCATTTTCCTGTTTTACTTTTAAATCCGCCATACTTACGCTCCCTTTCCCTCTGCCCCTGCTGATAATGTGGGGGCTGGTTTTCCTTCTAATTTGTTATATCCGGCTGCCAGGTACAGGATCTGTTCCTGGGTGGCCGTCTTTGCATCCAGCTCGCCGTTGATCTCTCCCTGATGGATGACCAGTATCCTGTCACTCATCCCAAGGATCTCAGGCAATTCCGATGAAATCATGATGATCGCCACTCCCTGGTCGCTGAGCCTGTTAAAAAGCTCGTATACCTCGTATTTTGCTCCCACATCGATTCCCCTTGTGGGTTCATCCACGATCAGGACCTTTACATCATTGCACAGCCATTTGGCAAGCACCACCTTTTGCTGGTTGCCTCCTGAAAGGTTTTGGCACAGCTGATGGATACTGGGCGTCTTGGTGCGCAGCAGATCCACATATTTTTCCGCGTTCACGGTTCCCGCCTTGTCATCTATAAACCCAAAATGGGTGATGCTGGGAAGATGAGCCATATTGGTGTTATATTTTACATCCAGGCCAAGAGCCAGCCCGTCCCTCTTTCTGTCCTCTGTCGCATAACCGATCCCATGTTTTATGGCCTGGATCACGGAATTGATCTTCACCGGCTTTCCCTCCAGGCTCAGTTCCATATGGTCTGCCCTGTCAGCTCCGAAAATACACCGCATCAGTTCGGTACGCCCTGCTCCCACCAGACCGGAAATGCCCAGTATCTCCCCTTTTCTCACATAGAAATAACCGGCGTTTACCTTGTTCCCCCTGCGCACATTCCTGGCCTCCAGCGCCACCTCCCCCAGGGTCCGCACATATTTGGGGTATTTGTCCTCCAGGGAGCGTCCCACGATCATGTTCACCAGCTCATCCATGGTGATATCAGCCAGGTTCCTGGTCCCTATGTACTGGCCATCGCGGATAATGGTGACCCGCTCACAGATCTGGTTCAGCTCAGCCATCCGGTGGGAGATGTAGACCATGCCCACTCCCTTTTCCTTCAGCCTGCGTATAATCCCAAACAGCTGCTCGATTTCCCTCTCTGTCAGTGTGGCCGTGGGCTCATCCAGCACCAGTATCTTTGAGTGGAAACTGATGGCCTTTGCGATCTCCACCATCTGCTGTTTTGCAATGCTCAGACTACCCACATGGGCGTAGGTATTCAGATCAATACCCAGGTCATCCAGTATTTTTTGGGCTTCCTCATGCATCCTCTTATCATCGATAAAAAGTCCCTTTTTGTGGGCTCTTCCAATAAAAATGTTGTCCGCCACACTCAGATGCCCGCACATGTTCAGCTCCTGCATGATAATGCTGACTCCCAGTTCATGGGCCTTTGCCACGGAGTCGATCACCACCTTCTGGCCCTCAATGTAGATGTCCCCCTCATCTGCCCGGTACACCCCTGAGAGTATCTTCATCAGCGTTGACTTTCCGGCGCCGTTCTCACCTACAAGCCCAAGGACCTCCCCCTTATTTACAGTGAGGGATACCCGGTCCAGAGCCTTGACCCCGGGGAAGCTTTTGCTGATCCCCTCCATGCGAAACAGCTCCTGTTCCATATCCCGTTCTCCTTTCATCTTTCCTTCTGCTTTTCTTCCGCCTGAGGCTCCCGCCTCTTTTGGCAGTGTGTCATAACAGTCATTCTTTCCTGCACAGTGTTGTGTTTCATAACTCAATTATAGCCTCGCCTGTTTTCCATTTATATCGTATCTTTTTATCATCCGTAGTAATTTTTTAGCTTTTTATTATGTATTATATACAAAAAAATCATCTAATAAATAAGTTTATTAGATGATTTTAACACTATCTTAACGCATATTCATTTTTCTTATCAAAGTTTCTGAAGCAGCTCCATCCTGTAATCCGAAGGGTTCATGCCGGCCAGCCGCCTGAATACCTTGGTGAAATAGTTGTTGTCCGGATACCCCACGCGGATGCCCACATCCTTCACATTCACATTGGGCTGGCAGAGCAGCTTTTTGGCTTCATTGATCCGGTACTCCGCCAGATAGGATGTGAAGTTCTGGCCAAACTGCTGTTTGAACATCTTGCAGAAATAGGGATCGGAATAATTCACTGCCTTTGCCGCATCATGCATGGATATCTCATACATATAATGGGTTCGTATATACTCCTCCACCATGGAAACCATCAGGGACAGGCGGGTACACGACTCATCATTTTCCTTTTCCTGATCCGGTTCGTCCACCAGACGCAGAGTGAAGGGCAGGATCTCACCAGACGCAGTTTCACCAGCCCCAGTCCCACCGGCCCCATCCTTTCCGGCCGCTGCTTCTGCTCCGGTTCCACCGGCTCTATCCCCACCGGCTCCATCCCCGCCGGCTCCATTTTTTCCGGCCCTCCATGTCCGGTACCGGTCCGCAAGGTGCAGGGCTTCCCCTGTCACGTGAATGATCTCCCGGCTGGAATATGGCTTTAAAAGGTATTCCATGGCCCCCACGGAAATGGCACTCCTGGCATACTCAAAGCGGTCATAGGCGGTAAGGAAAATGATGCAGCATTCCGGGTGCTCCCTGCGTATGATCTTTGCTGCCTGGATCCCGTTCATCCCCGGCATACCGATGTCCAGGATGATCACCTGGATCTCTTCCCGCCTGGCTAACTCCACTGCCTCATGACCGTTCTGGGCCTCATAGATGGTACACTGTTCCCCAAACTTTTTCTGGAGCATTTTCTTAAGAACCATACGCTCGATCAGCTCATCCTCTGCAATCATTAAACCGGCCATTCCCCAATCCTATTCCTTCCTTTTTCCAAATTCCATCTGGACCACGGTGCCGCAGCCCTCCCTGCTGTCAAGCAGGATCCTGCCCTTATCATAATAAGCGGTAATCCTGCGGTAAATATTGCCCAGTCCGATTCCCAGCCGCTTTCCCCTCAATGTGGATGCCTCTTGCAGTTCCCTCAAGTGCTTTCCGGGAATCCCCGCTCCCGTGTCCGCCACCGAGATCCACAGCAGTTCTCCTTTTTCCCGGATCCGTATATAGATGGCGCCGCCCTCCTCCTGATCCGCTATGCCGTGGATCACTGCGTTCTCCACCAGGGGCTGGAGCAGGAACACGGGCACCTCCCTTTCACAAAGATCCCGGCTGCAGTCCACGCTCCAGCGTATCCTGCTTCCAAAGCGCATACGCTGTATGTACATGTAATCCTCCACCACCTTAAGTTCCTGTCCCAATGGCGTAAAGGCATTGGTGGTTCTCAGGCTGTACCGCAAAAGATTGCTCATGGCCACCAGCATTTCTTCGGTAACAGGCGCATCCTCCGCCTGGGACATGCGGGTGATCATGTTCAGTGTGTTAAAAAGAAAATGGGGATTGAGCTGGCTCTTGATCAGATGGAGCTGAGCCAGTGAAAAACGCTGTTCCAGCTGTGTACGTTCAAGTTCCTGACAATGCAGCTGTTCCTCCATCTTTCTTTTTTCCTCTGCCGCGGCAAAATAACGCTCCGTGGAATGCTTCATCTTGTTAAATGCACTGACCAGCTGTCCGATCTCATCCCTTCCGGCCCAGACCACATCAGCGCCTGAAAAATCATTGAACTCTATTTTCCCGGATGAGGACGCCAGGTGTACCAATACCTTTACAATGCTTCCCGTAATAAAGCGCAGCATGGCCACTAATGCGATGAATGCCGTAATGCTGATCAGCACCAGCACAAGAGGCATCCGTCTAAGGGACGGCACCTGGGCCTCATAGTAGCTGTTTCCTTCTGTGAGGACTGCCCTTGTAAGCCTCGATGCGTAAGTGTTCAGATACCCCTGCATGCTGTACACCTTGTATAGCTCCCTGATATACCCATCCTCATCCGCTTCCATGGCAATGACTTTTTTCTTCTGCTTCTCATATTCGCCATAGCTGTTGCGGATGCTCCATGTGATGGCGTACCTGTCCCTTCCCACCTGGTTATAGTCAAAGGGCAGTTGTTCCAAATACGTCAACGCACGCCGGAATCCTTATAAGCCTGTTCGCTCTCCAGATTTCTCTCCCCGATCAGCCTGGCAAAACAGGCGGCTTCCTCCTCCAGGGCATCCTGGAACTTATAGCAGGACAGATTGTCATCCATGATCTCCTGTCCATGATCCACAAAATAATACACTACTATCAGGTTAATATAAATGGAAGCCGCCATCATCACAGCCACGCTTGCAATGATTACAGACAGCTTCCTTCTCAGGGTCATATGATACCAGATATCCACGACCCGGCTTATGGTCTTCCCCACCCTGTCCGCTCCTTTTCACCTGAATCAGCCCTGATCCATCAACAGGCTCTCAGGTTACTATAAGAAAAAGGCGGAACTGTGTCAATAAGCCTTCCTAAATCTGAACGGAATCTTAACTACTCCGCCTCCCTGTAACAGATCCACACACAGCATCCTGTGAGCACGGCCGCAAACAGTGCGGAGACTGCCATGGACGTCCAGTTAACGCTGCCTCCAAAGGAAAGCCCCCGTATCAGCCGGGTGGTATGGGTCAGGGGCATGACATTTACAAGCCGCTTCAGGGCCTGGGGAATCCCCTCCAGAGAAAAGAAGGTTCCGCACAGAAAGGACATGGGGGTAATTACAACATTTGTAAAGTTATTCATATCATAGTGGCTCCGGATCACCATGGCTGCCAGGAATCCCAACGCTGAAAAGATCCAGGCGTTCAGGACCACCGCTGCCAGGAGCCAGCCATTATATACAAGACCCGCCCTGGATACCAGGCCAAGCAGCAGGATAAACACCCCTGAGTACATTCCTCTCAAGGCCCCTGCCAGAATATGCCCAATAGCAAGGAGATACATCCGCGTGGGGGAATAGAAGTAACACTCAAAGCTTTTTTCATGGAGACGCATGACGCTGATGCGCGTGGAAACAGAGGTGTAGCTGTTGCGCATGGTGGTCATGGCCAGAAGCCCGGGGATCAAATAATGGAGGTAGGGCTGTCCGTCCACATTCACCATGCCCCCCAGCCCCATTCCAAAGGTGACAAAATACAGCAGCGGGGAGACCATCTGTGAAAATGTCACCCGCCAGAACCTCCGCTTTAAGAACAGCCACTCTCTCCAGAGGATCGTTGTTATTTCCATCCCTCCACCTCCTTGCTGGTGTAATGGAAAAACACATCCTCCAGTGTGGAGGGAAGCACGCTGCAGGGAACATCCAGCTGTCCGGCCCGGGCCTTTGCCCCTGACAGGTCGGTAAAAAACTCGGCCTCCATCCGTTCCCCGGTGTCATATTCCACCTTGAACCTGCCGATCTGCGCGATCAGCGCCTCCGGCGTATCCTCCCTAAAAATCCTGCCCCCGTCAATGAGCATCACCTTATCACACAGGTGCTGTGCCTCCTCTATATAATGGGTGGTGAGCACAATGGTCTTTCCCTCCTTGTGCTGCACATGGAGAAAATCCCAGATATCCCGGCGGGCCTTGGGATCGATTCCCACCGTGGGCTCATCTAAGAACAGATACCGGGGATCGTGGATCAGGGCTTTTGCGATCATCAGCTTGCGCTTCATCCCTCCGGACAGTCCCTGAACTACCCGTCCCCTGACACTGTCCAGTCCCAGGAACGCCAGAAGCCGGTCCGCGGCAGCCGCAATCTCATTCCTTCTCATGCGGTAAAGGCGCCCCGCAAACTCCATGTTCTCCTCCACGGTCAGCTCCTTGTCCAGATTTACATGCTGGCTGGTGACGCCGATCACCTGTTTCACCCCTATGGCATTCCTGTCCATAAGCCTGTTGTCAAACTCCACCGTGCCCGTATCCGGCGCCAGAAGTCCGGTCATCATGCGCATCAGCGTTGTCTTCCCCGCTCCGTTAGGTCCCAAAAGCCCCAGAAATGTTCCGTCCGGCACCTGGAAGGAGATTCCATCCACTGCCTTCACATCCCCAAACCCCTTATGCAGATCATTGCATACGATCATTGACTCACCTTCCCTGACGCTTGATAATGACCGTGGACAGGTATGGGATCTCATACTGCTCCAGTTCTGCAAAATCCGTCACCAGACGCTCCTCACCCGTACCAGATTTGGTCACCAGTACAAAGTGGTCTTCCAGATGATTCTCCCGGATCGCCTGAAGCAGCGCCTGCTGGTTGGCGGAAGGCTTCATCAGCACCACATTGTCATGTTCTCTCAGGATCCTTCCAAGATCTTCGCTGCTGTTTTCCCGTACCGGAGCCACCACCAGATCCTCATCCCAGGCCACCAAAGGCATCTTCATGGAATCAGCCACCGCACAAAAAGAGGTGATGCCCGGCACCACCTCCACATCCACACCGGCCTGTTCTATATAGGGCAGTGTATACATGAATGTGCTGTAAACAGCCGGATCTCCCAGGGTGATAAAAGCCCCAATCCTGTTCCCGCTGAGACATTCGGCGATCTGCGCGGCATTCTCCTTCCACATTTCCTGCAGCCGGTCCCCATGGTAATGCATGGGATACACAAGATTAACGATCTCCACCCCGGCGTCTTTCAGCAGTCCTTTAATGATATCGTAGGCAAAACTGCCCGCGCCTTTTTTCTTTTCCGGGCAGAAGATCACATCCGCCTCACCCAGGATCCGATGGGCCTTTAATGTCAGCAGCTCAGGATCTCCCGGCCCCACGCCGATTCCGTATAATTTTCCCATTCTTAAGTCCCCTTTCCGTTTTTCATACCATGACATGGTATCATATCCGCCATGAAAGCGCAATTGGTTCCGGCCGGATCAATGGGATACCTGTCATCCGGTCTCTTCCACCATCCTCCATCCCAGGTAACGGGAAAGACTGCCCAGAAATGCATCCCGTTCAGGGGAGGCTTCATGGGATGTGACAATATCAATATAATTTGATCTCCTGCTGTCATAATCATTGCTGCTCCAGCCATCCCAATCCTTTACACGCATGATCTGCAGGGCGCAGAAAAAGTTCCGCCCATGGTACGCCCCTGCAGATAACCTGGAAAAGAGCCCGGAATTTTCTATGTAAGCCTCAACATCATCAGTGGGCCATGTATTGGAGTAACAATCTGTGCGTATTGAAAAGTAGCGGTAACGTGCAGACTCCATATTGCACCCTCTTTCACAAACTGATCAGATAAAACAGAACCTGTTTACAACCTAATTATATGATAATGGGCACACAATAATAGAGGGTATTTTATTAAGAATCTTTACTTTTTCTTTCCGGGCTTTCTTCTCAGCTTCAGTTCCAGGCCCCGCTCTGCGGCCCGCTCCTGGAACAGTTTCACCGCGTACACCGCCTTTTCCCTGACGGTCTCATCTTCCGCCGCCTCATGGCTTTCAAGATGGCCCATGATCTCCCGCAGATCCTGCAGTTTTAGGAGGTTGACCGCCACACAGAAAAATGATTTGCGCCTGCCGTCATTGTAACCGGCCAAAAGTTGTTTTAATATTTGTTCCTTTTCCTCCTGCTCCTCCCCATAGGCATCCCGGCCGATCTGAAGCACCTTTTCCAGATCCCTCCTTTTATTACGGTGGGTTATAAAGGAATCGTACTCCTCCGCCTGCTCATACCTGGCGCAGGGAAATTCTCCGCACTGGGAGCAGAACGTGACTCCCCCATGTGACAGGCTGCATCTTGCAATGGCGCAGGACTGGTTCCCCTCCCCGCCTCCGCAGCCCGGACAATACTGATCCATATACAGGGTGCACAGCCTGCAATTCAGTCCACAGAGGGACAGCCATGGATAATCCCGGTCAAATCCCTTCATCAGCAGCCTCCTTGATCCCCGCCGCTTCCTGAAGACCTCCGTATGCAGCCATCTTTGCATTTAATTTGCTGTAGATCCGCTCCCGCATCCACGGCTCCGAGGAGGCGCTGACCGCCTCCTCCGCGGGGAACCAGGCAACGCCGCTGTTCTCATCCTCCTTTGTGTGCAGAATTCCATGGTCATCCGCCTCCAGAAGATAGGTGACGTTCAGGTGCAGATGGGAGGCAACATATGCCCCCCGCTTTACATGTCCGTCCACGGTCAGCACCTCTATGGAATAGATGGAATCCGTCACAGGCCGTATATCCGAAAGCCCGCTTTCCTCCACGGCCTCCCGGACAGCCACCCGCAGCAGATCCCGGTCCCCGTCCGCATGGCCTCCCAGCCAGGACCAGGAATCATAGATATTGTGATATGCCATCAGCACCCGGGTACGGTCCTGATTCACCACCCAGGCCGATGCGGTCATATGGGCCAGGCTGTTCTTTCGTGTAAATATATCCTCATCCTGTCTCAGACATTTGAGGATCAGCTTTTGGTCCATTTCCTCCTGCTCGTTAAAGGGATGATATGCTTCCATTTGTTCCAATAGGTCCATTTCCTCAACCTTCTTTCCACTCTTTTTGTATTTTCTGCCTTCCGGCATTGGTCTGGAATTATTGTAACACAAATCCTGTGATCAGGCCATGTCATTCAGACTGATCCCCTTTGTTGCCACCTTTTCCCTGAACGCCTGGTCATGCTCCACAAATATCATGGTCAGTCCATGGCTCATAATCAGCTCCTCTATCTGCATTCTGGAAAATACATCAATAAAATTCAGCGGCTCATCCCAGATATAAAGATGCGCCTGTTCGCAAAGGCTTTTTGCCAGCAGGACCTTCTTTTTCTGCCCTTCACTGTAAAACTGCATTTCCTTTGAAAAATGGTCCCTGGAAAAATCCAGCTTTCTCAGGATTGCCCGGAACAAGGTGGCGTCCAGTCCGTATTGCTCCGTGAACCTGCTGACACTCCCTGAAAGCCAGGAGGTATCCTGTGACACGTAGGATATGACAAGGCCTGACGCCGTGTGGATTCTCCCTGATAATACAAGGGGGTCTCCATCCCCTCCCACAATGGCTTTGATCACCGTGGATTTACCGGAGCCGTTTCTTCCGTCCAGGACAGCACGGTCTCCCTCCCTGATCTCCATGGTCAGATGTTCCAGGACCGGACCTTTTTCCAAGGCGTACCCAAGGGATACATCCTCCATGGACACAAGGACCTGTTTATGGTGGCGGAGTGGAATGATCTTCAGGCTTTCTGCTGTTTCCACATCCTTCAGCAGCTTTTCCTTGTCCTCCGCTGCTTTCTCCATCCGGCTCTCCGTTGATTTGGAGCGTTTCATCATCTTTGCCGCCTTATGTCCCACATACCCCCGGTCCGGTTTCAGCCCGCCGGTCTTGGTCCCTTTTTTTGTTTTCTCCACTGCGTCAGACCAGCGCTCCGTCTGCCTGGCCGACACCCTCAGCCTCCCGATCTCCTTTTTCAGCTTTTCGTTCTCCTGAGCTTCCCATTCATCCCTTTGTCTCTTGTTATCCCACCACGTGGTAAAATTCCCCTGCACCACTTCAATGGTACTCTTATTCAGGGAAAGCACATGGTCAACACACTCATCCATAAACCTGCGGTCGTGGGATACCAGGATAAACCCCGATTTTTTGTTCAGGTACCGGCTCACAGCCTGCCTCGCCTCTGCATCCAGATGATTGGTAGGCTCATCGATCAAAAGGAAGCTGTGCTCTTTGGTAAATAATACCGCCAGCATGATCCTGGTGCGCTCTCCATTGCTCAGGGTGTCATATGGCCGGTAAAGCAGCTCCGGTTCCATTTCCATCAGGTTTATTTCCCTTAGCAGTTTCCACAGTTCATAACCGGGATCCATCTCCTCCACTATGTCAATGGTCATCCTGGACTTATCCTTAACCTGAAAGGGAAAATATTCAAAATGGACCAGAGCCGAAATGCTTCCTCTGTACTCATATTTTCCCATGAGCAGGTTGAGAAAGGTGGTCTTTCCCCTTCCGTTCCTGCCCACAAATCCCAATTTCCAATCCGTGTCTATGGCAAAGGAAACATCGCTAAACAATTCCTCGTAGTTTCCCTCATAATAAAATGTCAAATGATTTACCTGTATCTGCGCCATTCTTTTCATCCCTCCATTTCGATTTTCTCCAAGCAAAAAGGATGCAAGAATATTCCTGCATCCCTTACATAAGCTCCGAAGTCCGTCCCGGGTCCCATGATCTCAACCCGGATCCTGAAAAAACATGACAGCGGACCGCACATTCCCACCGGCAACACTTCTCCCGACAGCACTGTGCGCCTGTATTATAAAGATAAAAGGATATATATTCCTGCATCGCATGGAAAAGCACCTTTGGGGCACGGCAGCCAGCGCCCCGTCCCCTGTAAAAGGAAGAAACATCTGCTGCACCATCTCCATGCTGTCTATGAAATTCATTATCTGCAAGAATACATTCTCATCCTTTCATCTCCCATCTTCTTATAATTGATCACAATTGTAACTATAACAGCACACCGAGCCGATGTCAACACCAAAAATACCTGGGATATTGCCGCCCGAGTTATTGGCGGCTAAGTTTTGCCCCTTTATCCATACCACCGCAGGACCGCTCCGGAAACGAAAAACAGCAAAAAGGAGCGGATGCTCCTGTAGATGATCTACGGTAGATGATCTGCGGTAGATGGTCTACGTTTGCAGCAGCCCCTTTTTATCAGGTGGTCAATTAGTTTTCAAAATACCAGGTCTCAACATTGTAGAACCACTCATCAGGAGCTACCACATAGTTGACCAGTTTTGGATTGTAGGCATAACCCTGGTTATAGAAGTACAGGACGAACTGAGGAGTCATCTCATTATCGTACTCACACCATGCCCCGTAATTGGCAGCAGCCTCTTCCATATTCTTGGAGGCAGCAGCCGCATTCAGCAGTTCAACCTCTTTGGGATCTTTATCCCAGCGGGACATCCAGGAGTTGGAACCGCCGTAACCCATGTTGGCACGGTAGGTAGCTCCCATGATCGCCATATCAAACTCAGCGGTAGAATCCTTAAGAGTTGCCAGAACCGTGTTGAAGTCCTGACCCACCAAGTCTACCTGGATCCCGGCAGCCTTTGCAAAATTCTGGATAACCTGAACCAGCTCATCGTTGCTTCCGGTGCTGTACTGCAGGGTCAGAGCCAGGTTCTTGCCGTCCTTGTCAACAATGCCGTCACCATTGGTATCCTCATATCCGGCTTCCTTCAGCAGTTCCTGAGCCTTCTCAATGCTGTAATCATAGGTGTTCAGCGTGTCGGGATACACAGACAGGGATGGCTTCATCAAAGCGTTAGACAGGGACCCGTGACCGGCAACCAGTCCATCCACCATGGCCTGACGGTTCATAGCGTAAATGATGGCCTGACGGATCCTTACATCGCTGAGAATAGGATCAGTGGTGTCAAACACCAGGTAGGTGGCGTTGGTGTCAAGCTGCTCTGCAATAGGGATGTTGTTGTCCAGGAAGGTCTGGATACCATCAGGACGCCATGTTCTGACCTCGGTGACGTCAATGTCCCCGTTTACCAGCTCAGCCTGGCAGGTGTCTTTGTTGGAAACCTTAAAAATAAAGTTCTTGATCAGGGGCTCGCCCTTAAAGTAGTCAGGGTTGGCAACCAGCTTGACATACTGGTCAGGAACAAACTCCACAAATTTATAGGGGCCGGTACCCACAGGGTTCTGGAGCAGCTCGGTGGCATCGCCCCACTTTCCCACAGGGGTGCCTTCCCAAATGTGCTTTGCCAGTACAGGCTTGTCAATAAATTTCACCAGAGCATCCAGGTAAGGCGCCTTGAAGGTGAAGCTGACCGTGTAGTCATCAATGACCTTGATGCCTTCCACATGGTCGGCAGTGCCGTCATGGTAAGCGTCAGCGCCCAGCAGAGCGGCGGAAAACTCATCATAGCCCTTGCCAAAATCGGGATGGCAGGTGGTTTCATAGGTGAACGCCACATCCTCAGCAGTAAAAGCCTCACCATCATGCCACTTGATGTCTTTCTTCAGGTTGAAGGTGTACACAGTGGCGTCCTCGTTGATCTCATAGGAATCGCACAGGCTCTCAACATAATTGTCGTCAACATCTTTGGTCAGAAGACGGTCATAGACCAGGAAAACAACTTCGCGGTCATAGTTGGAGTACTGGAGGGTGGGGTGGAAAACGCCGGATGCCCCGGCCTTGGAGCCCCAAACCAGAGTATCCTTGGCAGAAACAGTTTCATCCGTAACCTCGGCAACCTTGCCGGTGTCGGTACCGACAACTGCAGCTGCGCTGCTGGAGGGGCTGGTGGCGGCTGGTGTGTCGCCGGCAGGCTTTTTGCTGCCGCAGGCAGCCATGCTTAGAACCATGGTAAGAGCCAGTCCAGTAGAAAGAACTTTTGTGATCTTCTTTTTCATAATCTTCCCTACTTTCAAAAATTTTTCTGAAGCCTTTGCGGATTAAGGAATCCGCCTATCGCTACTCTCCCGGGCTTTTCCCAAAGAGATGCTTCCAAAGGTTATTGCCGCATCAGCGGCATTTATCAATCCTGGGCAAAATAAACGTCCGGGTTCAGTACGCGCAGATCCTCAGGCAGGTAGATGCCGTCCTTGCGCACCAGCTCGCCATCGATCCACACCTCACCGCCGCCGTGTTCAGGCCGGTGGCTCTGGATCAGATCCCAGTGAATGCTGGACCGGTTGCCGTTGTCACGGCCCGGGAAATTGTAGCAGGCGCCCAGGGCCATATGCATGGATCCGCCCATCTTCTCGTCAAAAAGAGTCTCGTGTACAACACGCTGCACATAGGGGCTGGTCCCCATAGAAAACTCGCCTATGTAGCGGCAGCCCTCATCCAGGGAGATCTCCTTTAAGAAACGCTCTGTGTCATTGGCGGAAGCCTCCACCACCTTGCCGTCCTTAAAGGTCAGGCGCACATCGGTAAAGAGAAAGCCATTGTGCATGGAGGGAACATTGAAGCTGATGGTGCCGTTAACAGAACAGCGGTCAGGGGTTGAAGCAATCTCCCCATCGGGCAGATTGTGCTCGCCGGCAGCGATAAGAGCGGTAAAGCCCTTCAGGGACACGGTCAGATCCGTACCCGGTGCCACAATGCGTACCTGGTCCGCGGCCCTCATACGCAGGGCCATGGGCAGGGAAGCCTTCTCCAGCTTGTCATAATCCATGGTCATAAGATCAAAATAATAGTCGGAGAATTCGCTGAGGCTCATGCCCGCATTCTGGGCCATCCCATGGTTGGGATAAGTCAGGGACACCCAGCGCAGCCTGCTTTTGGCACGGCTGATCAAGCTTTTACAATACTTCGTGTACATGGTCTGCTTTTCCTGAGAGATCAGGCAAAACTCGCAACTGTTATAGGGAGCGGAGATGGTAACATGGCAGTCCATCTCATCCATAAGAACCACGCTGGGCTTAGCCATCAGCTCCAGCTGTTCTGCGGTGGCCCCCCTTAGGATGGCACGGCGGATGGTGGTCTGCTCCAAACTGACAAAGGGCACAGCACCACAGGCATATGCTTCCTCCACCAGAGCTTCTGCCAGCTTGTCGCCATCGTCCACGGCTGAGATCATCACCTTCTCACCTGGCTGGATCTTTAAACTGTGGCACATAACGGTAGAAGCGATCTTTTTAAATCTGGGATCCATAATCTTTCTACTTCCTTTCCTGCTTTACTTATGATTGATCTCCTGCCAATGATGGCAGGCCACAAAATGGGTTCCGCCCGTGCAGGCCAGCTGAGGCTCGGTGCTCTTGCACTTGTCAGTGGCGTACGGACAGCGGGTGTGAAACTTACAGCCTGATGGCATATTGGTAGCACTGGGGATCTCGCCTATCAGCTTGATCCGCTCAGGGTTATCATCAGCGGTGGGATCCTCGGGAGGGATAGCGGAAAACAGGGCCTTGGTGTAGGGATGGAGGGGCTCTGTCATTGTCTCCTCCGTGGTGCCGGTCTCAAAAAGGGTGCCCAGGTACAGAACCCCGACCTTATCACAGAAATACTCCACGGTCTTCAGATCGTGGGAAATATACAGATAAGTCAGGCCCAGCTTCTCTTTCAGCTCGCTCATCAGGTTCAGAACCTGGGACTGGATGGAGACATCCAATGCGGACAACGGCTCGTCAGCCACCACAAAACGGGGCTTCACAGCCAGAGCCCGCGCAATACCGATGCGCTGCTTCTGTCCGCCGGAGAACTGGCTGGGATAACGGTTGGCCATGGAGCGGTCCAAGCCGCACAACTCCAGATAATAGGCGGCCAGGTCGCTTGCCTCCTTGCCGGTGGCGATCTTGTGTTTCTTGATTCCTTCTTCCACGATCTGGCCCACGGTCATGCGGGGATCCAGACTGGCATTGGGATCCTGGAAGATGATCTGCATCTCCTTCCGGTACTCCATCATCTCTTTGCGGTTCAGGGCAATGCCCTTCTCCTCATCAAAGATGGGTTTGCCGTCAAAATATACTTTTCCGCTGGTGGGGCACAGCAGGTTCAGGACACAACGGCCCGTGGTGGATTTGCCCGAACCGGACTCACCCACCAGGCCAAAGCACTCGCCCTCATTGATCTGGAACGACACATTGTCAACAGCTTTGACCACGCGGCCGCTCTTCTTGCTAAAAGGGTTCTTTCCCAGAGGGAAATATTTTTTCAGATTTTCAACTTCAATCAGTGGCTTCGACATGGTTAGTCACCTCCCAGCAGCGTACTTTATGGCCAGGCTCTACCTCCACCAAAGGAGGGATCTCGCAGGCGCACTGGCCGCCTGCCTTGAGGCAGCGAGGGGCAAAGGGACATCCCGCCGGCATATTCTCGGCGCTGGGCACCATTCCGGGGATGCTGTAAAGCTTACCCTTGTTTTTCAGGCTGCGTCCCATACGGGAACTCATCAGGCCGAAGGTATAAGGATGCAGAGGATTGCGGAACAAGGTCTTGGTATCACATTCCTCCATCACATAACCGGCATACAAGACAGCAATGTTGTCGCTGATCTCACCAATCACCCCCAGGTCATGGGATATAAAGATGATGGTGGTGTTCAGCTTCTTCTGCAATTCTTTGAACAGATCGATAATCTGCGCCTGGGTCGTTACATCCAGGGCCGTAGTTGGCTCATCGGCAATGACCAGCTCGGGATCGCAGGCCAGGGCCATAGCGATCATCACACGCTGGCGCATGCCGCCGGAGAGCTTAAACGGGTAATAGTCATATACACTGGCAGGATCAGGGATCGATACCAGGTTCAAAAGTTCCAGGCACTTGGCCTTGTTGGCCTGTCCGGTCATGTTCAGGTGCTGTTCCAGCACTTCGCTGAGCTGCTGGCCCACGGTGAACACAGGGTTAAGGCTGGTCATAGGCTCCTGGAACACCATGGAGATACGCTTTCCGCGGATCTTCTGGAATTCCTTGTCAGGCAGTCCGTTCAGCTCCTGACCATCAAAGAGGACATTGCCGGTGACTTCGCAGTTATTTTTGGGCAAAAGGCCCATGGAGGAAAGCATGGTGACGCTCTTGCCGCAGCCTGACTCACCCACCAGCCCCAGCACCTTGCCGCGCTCGATATTCAGGTTGATCCCCTTGACAACAGGATAGCTTTTGCCCGCGGGGCCAAACTTGATCCAAAGATCTTTTAATTGAAAGAATATATCATGTTCCGCCATTAGTCAGCACCCCTTCCTTTTTTCTTAGGATCCAGGATCTCGGACAGGCCGTCACCCAGGAAGTTGATAGCCAGAACGGTGCTCAGGACCAGGATACCTGCGGGAATCCACATCCACCAGCAGTCCTGAAGGATCTGCATGTTCTGGGCAGTGGACAGGATCGTGCCCCAACTGGACTGTGGCATAGCGATACCCAGACCCAGGAAACTTAAGGACGCCTCCATCAGGATGGCGTTAGCCACGCTCAGGGTGGTATAGACGATAATAGGACCGCTGGCATTGGGCAGGATGTGACGGAAGATGATCTCCATCTGGTTTAAGCCCAGGGAGCGGGCTGCATCCACATACTCAACATTTTTCAGGCTCAGCACCTGACTGCGCACGATACGGCACACACCGGGCCAGCCCAGAATACCAATGATAAAAATTGTGTTATGGAAGCTGGGACCGGTGATGGCAGCGATGCACAGGGCAATGACAAAAAAGGGGAAGCACATAATAATATCCACGATACGCATAATGACACTTTCCACAATCCCGCCGTACAGACCTGCAATACAGCCCAGCAGCACACCGATACACAGCTTAAAAAGCGTTGCGATCAAGCCCACGCTGATGGATACACGGCCTCCTTCAGCCAGACGGGTGAACATATCCCTGCCTAATTCATCCGTGCCCAGCAAATGCGTATCGCTGGGGCCGGTAAGCATATTCAGCAGGTCAATGGAATCAGATTCATATCCTGTGAACATGGGGCCAAAGATAGAAAACAAGATCAGGATCACCAGCACGATCAGACTGACCAAACACAGCTTGTTGGATAAAATTTTCTTCAGACTTTCTTGGAAAGGAGTCTGGATCTTTTCTTTTTTTATTTCCATCATCCTCATCCTTTCTCCTCGTGCAGAACCCGGGGATCAATGAGAGCATAAGAGATATCGGCGATCAGGTTGGCAATCAGCGTAAAACTGGCCAAAATCAGCACGATGCCCATGATCAGCGGGTAATCGCGGTGGTTAACAGCTTCAAAGTTCAAACGGCCAACGCCGGGCCACAGAAACACCATCTCTGTCAAAAGAGAACCGGACAGCAGACTGGGAATCTGCTGGCTGAGGATCGTGATGATCTGGCTCAGGGCGTTTTTCAGACCGTGCTTATAGATGACCTTGCGCTCAGGCAGGCCCTTGGCACGGGCAGTTCGTATGTAGTCCATGGACTGGATATCCACCATACTGGCACGGGTATAGCGCATCATGGTAGCCGCATTCATCAGACCCAGGACAATGGTAGGCAATATCATATGCTTGGCCACATCCAGGACATAGGCCGGGCCTGTGACAGGATTGGCCGATACCGTGACCATTCCGGAAATCGGCAGCAGCTTTAAGTTGACGCCGAAGATCTTGATCAGCACCATGCCGAAGAAGAAGCTGGGAATGGAAATGGCTGCAAAAGCCAGGATGGACGAGGTATTATCCACGATTCCCTTTTTATGCCTTGCCGAATAAATACCAACAGTAATACCCAACAGGGTACTCAGTGCAATGGCTGCACATGCCAGCAGCGCGGTGTT
Source organism: Clostridium sp. FS41 (assembly GCF_000954015.1). NCBI lineage: Bacteria > Bacillati > Bacillota > Clostridia > Eubacteriales > Clostridiaceae > Clostridium > Clostridium sp. FS41. The sequence goes on along the minus strand of NZ_JYHN01000061.1, from coordinate 209,186 downwards.
TCCCAGTCTGTCCAGGATGATGCCGATGACGGGGGTCTTGTACCAGATAGAATAACCAAAGTCACCTGTCACCACACGGCCCAGCCACTTTACATATTGTACGGGCCAGGGGTCATTGGCACCCAGCTCCTCCAATTTTGCTGCGATCTGTTCAGGTGGGATATCCGGCGAGTACATGCCGGAATAAGGGTCGCCGGGGATGCTCATGACCAGGAAGAAAACAATCACCGACACACCGAACAGAATGACCACTGAAGTCAGCAGTCTTTTCCCAATATACTTTCCCATTCGTGTTCCTCCATACTTTCCTCTTTTTGTCTTGTAAGGGTCCGGTACAGGCTTCCTGCAGCACGCAGCCACCCCTGCGCCCTCCCAAAAGGCGCATGTTTTGGTGATTTTGCTTTTATATGTATGTATTAACCCGCATATACCATGCAATATGTAAGACCATACCGAATTACAATGACAATGTAAATTAACTTATTATACAAAATTCGTCAAAATTTGTCAATATGATTTATCTACATATCTACTTATCCAATTTTAACAAACAATGGATTCATACAGATGTATCCAAATGAGGTATCCAATTCCCCTCCCCCTGTTTTTAAAAACAGTATTGACAAACCCGCTCCCGTGTCCTATACTGGATTTTGTAAAAAACGGGGAGCTTATGAATAGGCTGAGAGGAAGTTTTAAACTTCGACCCATGAACCTGATTTGGATAATGCCAACGTAGGGACCGATCATGAAACTTCTTAGCGGGAATACTTTGGTATTCCCGTATTTTGTTGTTCTCTCCACCATACGGGACCAGATCCGGTCCGCAATCCACAATCAAATACAGGCAGACAGAGTGAATCTATGTTCATGAAGGGGTGCACCACCGCGGGTGTATTGCTTTGTGAACATTTTTTTATTCTGCAATGTACGCCGGAAGCTTTCCTGCCGCCAGGAGCTTCCCAGCGCCCACTGCAGGAAAGGAGGTGTAACAAATGCCCATGATCAATGGCAGGCAAACGCAGCTGTCACAGCCGGTCACAGTAGAGGAGTATCTGCTGGAACAGGGATACCGTCTGGACAGGATTGCAGTGGAATTTGGAGGTTCCATATTGCCCAAAGGAAGCTATGGCACTACCCGGCTTGGGGATGATGATGTACTGGAGATCGTAAGTTTTGTAGGAGGAGGCTGAATATGGACACTGTCTTAAACAAAGAGCAGCTTCACCGTGCCCTGACCGAACGGCACACGGCCCAGGTCCAGGAAAAACTGGACCATGCCCGGGTGGCTGTGGCAGGGCTGGGAGGCCTGGGCTCTAATGTGGCGTTTGCACTGGCCAGGATCGGCGTGGGCCACCTGCATCTCATTGATTTTGATGTTGTGGACATAACCAACCTGAACCGCCAGCAATATACGGCGCGCCACCTGGGCATGTACAAAACCCTTGCGCTGGCCCATGAATTAAAGGAGATCAATCCTTTCCTGGATATATATACCCATTGTGTCAGGGTCACTGAATCCAACATCCAGTCCCTGTTTGAACATGAGACCATCATATGCGAAGCCTTTGACCGCCCTGAGGCAAAAGCCATGCTGGCCAATGGGATCCTGGAACAGTTTCCGGACAAGTTCCTGGTATCCGCGTCCGGAATGGCGGGTTTCGGGAGCGGCAACAGTATCTGTACCAAAAGAGCCGGGAGGCATTTTTATGTGTGCGGAGACGGCACCTCCCTTCCCGGGCCGGGAAACGGCCTTATGGCGCCCAGGGTCATGCTCTGCGCCGCCCACCAGGCCAATATGATCACACGGCTGATCCTTGGAGAGGAGACCGTCTGAGAGACAGCCGCTGCACAGTTTAAAAGCAAAGGAGAATTGAAACATGGAACAAAAAGAAAGAGAGCAGACAAAGATGGAACAAACAAAAATGGAACAACAAAACACGGAGCAGTCAGCCCTAAGCTCCTGCAGCGACCCTCTTGTGATCGGAGGCCACACCTTTACCTCACGTTTTATCCTGGGATCGGGAAAGTATTCCCTGGATCTGATCCAGGCAGCCGTAAAACAGGCAGGAGCCCAGATCATCACCCTTGCCCTGCGGCGGGCAAATGAAGGCGGCATCGCCAATATCCTGGACTACATACCCAGCCACGTCACCCTCCTTCCCAACACCTCCGGCGCCAGGAACGCACAGGAGGCCGTCCGGATCGCCCGTCTCTCCAGGGAGGCCGGGTGCGGGGATTTTGTAAAAATAGAGGTGATACGCGATGCAAAATATCTGCTGCCCGACAACACAGAAACCATCAAAGCCACGGAAATCCTTGCCAAGGAAGGCTTTGTGGTCATGCCCTACATGTACCCGGACCTGAACACGGCCAGGGATCTGGCCAGTGCAGGAGCCGCCTGCATCATGCCTTTGGCCGCTCCCATCGGAACCAACCGGGGACTGTGCACCAGGGAATTCATTCAGATCCTTATCAATGAAATAGATCTTCCCATTATTGTTGACGCGGGGATCGGACGCCCCTCACAGGCCTGTGAGGCCATGGAAATGGGCGCCGCCGCCATCATGGCCAACACAGCCATCGCAACAGCAGGCAGCGTACCGGCAATGGCCGGGGCATTTAAGCTGGCCATTGAAGCCGGAAGGCAGGCATACCTGGCAGGTCTTGGAAGGACACTGGACAAGGAAGCCAGTGCCTCCTCCCCCCTGACCGGATTTCTCCACGACTAACCACAAACCCTATGATAAAAAGAGGTGACACCATGTCTCAAAATGAAAAGAACAATGAACCCATGAATGAAAGTATCCTGAACCCCCAGATCAGCCAGGACCTGAAAAAGGAACGCACTGACCACATGGCCTATCTTCCCGATATGGAGGTACTGGATTCACAAATCGGCAGGCAGGTCCTGTCCCTTATGAACGCCTATGATCCGTCAGCGTACACGGCCGCGGATGTCAAAGCAGCCCTGGCCCATGAAACACGCACCCTGGAGGACTTCGCCGCCCTGCTCTCCCCTGCCGCACAGCCTCTGCTGGAAGACATTGCAAAGGCTGCCCAGGTAGAAACCAGAAAACATTTCGGCAACTCCATCTACATGTTTACCCCTATCTATATTGCGAATTATTGTGAAAACTACTGTATTTACTGCGGCTTCAACTGCAAGAACAAGATAAGGCGTGCACAGCTTGAACCGGAACAGATCGAGGAGGAAATGAAATCCATTGCCCGCACAGGGCTGAAGGAGATCCTGATCCTTACCGGTGAAAGCCGGGCAAAGTCCACTGTCTCTTATATTGGAGAAGCCTGTAAGATCGCCCGCAGGTATTTTAAGGTGATCGGCCTGGAGATCTATCCCCTGAACTCTGATGAGTACGCTTACCTGCACAGCTGCGGAGTGGATTACGTAACCATATTCCAGGAGACCTATAACCCGGACAAATATGAGACCCTGCACCTGTCCGGCCACAAGCGCTGTTTTCCGTACCGCCTCAATGCCCAGGAACGCGCACTGAAGGGCGGAATGAGGGGCGTGGGTCTGGGAGCCCTTTTAGGACTGTCGGACTTCCGCAAGGACGCATTTGCAACCGGATGCCACGCCTGGCTGCTTCAAAGGAAATATCCCCACGGGGAGATCGCGTTTTCCTGCCCGCGCCTCAGACCCATTATCAACAATGACAAGATCAATCCCATGGATGTCCATGAGACACAGCTTCTTCAGGTGGTCACAGCTTACCGTCTCCTTATGCCCTGGGCCAGCATCACCGTGTCCACCAGGGAATGCGCCAGGGTCAGGGATCATCTGGCATCCATTGCGGCCACCAAGGTATCTGCCGGGGTAAGCACCGGGATTGGAGGACATTCAGAGGAAATAGAAGAGGAAGGAGACAGCCAGTTTGAGATTTCCGACAACCGCAGCGTGGATCAGGTGTTCCGCGACCTGCTGAGCAGGAATCTCCAGCCGGTGATGAGTGATTATATCTATGTGTAATATACAAGAACAAACAATACCAAAGGAAATAAGGGACCGCATCATGGCCGTATCCAACCGCAGTCTCTGCACCCGGCCATTTATGGACCAGGTCCGCCGGATATGCTGTTTTCATCCGGCAGCCCTGGTCCTGAGGGAAAAGGACATGGATGAGGCAGACTATGAATCCATGGCACGGGAGGTCTTAAAACTGTGTGCATCCTATCAGGTTCCCTGCATCCTCCACACCTTTACAGAGGCCGCCCACATTCTGGGTGCTGATGGAATCCATCTGCCGCTGTGGAAATTAAGGGAGGCGGCAGAAAAAAAACAGCTGGACGGATTCACCACCATCGGTGTATCGGTCCATGCCGCCAATGAGGCCCTGGAGGCCCAGTCCCTGGGAGCCACCTATCTGACAGCCGGCCACATCTATGCCACTGACTGTAAAAAGGGACTGCCCCCGCGGGGAACTGCTTTTTTAAGGGAGATATGCCAAACCGTTTCCATACCGGTCTATGCCATAGGAGGCATCCGCCTGGAGGCGGCCCAGATCCGGGAAGTCATGTCATGTGGGGCCGTTGGCGGATGTATCATGTCGGGGATGATGGCGCTTTAAAGCGCTGTCATCAATGGAACTTCCAGTCCTTTACCACGATCTGCAGGTTCCTGTTCCCATTGTATTCATTAATGCCTGGATAATAGATCACATCCATGAGGCGGCTGTTTCCTTTCTCCTCCATGAACAGGTCCCCATCTGTAAATACCACGCCGTCCATGGATACTCCCCGCTCATTGACCAGACTCAGCCGTACCACATTCCGGTTTCGCCCCATCACATGGGCACTGCGGATCACCATGCTTTTCTGGGCAAACTGCGGCTTCTCATTCCCCTGCCCATATGGCTCCAAAAGTTCCAGTTCCCTGACAAACGGCTCCGTTATGTATTCAAAGGGCATTGCAACATCGATCCACACCCTGGGGATAAAGTCCTCCTCCGTCAAACGCTCCCTGGCATTCTCATTCAGGCGTCTCCGGAACTCGTCCACGTCCTTTTCCTCCAGGGAAAACCCCGCTGCCATGGGATGGCCCCCAAACTTCAGCAGCAGGTCCTTCACCTCCACCAGGGCATGGAACATGTGGTAGGCCTCTATGGAACGCCCGGAGCCTTTGGCGCAGCCCTCTGCCCGGGTCAGCACAAAGGAGGGCTTGTTATATCTCTCCCTGAGCCTTCCCGCCACGATCCCGGCCAGTGATTCATGGCAGTCGGGCAGGAACACTACCAGGACCTTGTCATCCAAATACCGTTCCTCCACCATGGCTGCGGCCTGGTCAATCCCGGCCTGGGTCATATCCTTTCTCTGGTCATTGAGTTCCTTTAACTCCATGGCCATGCGGTCGGCTTCCTCCTCATCCTCGCAGAGCAGCAGGGACAATGCGATCTTAGCTGTCTGAAGGCGTCCGCTGGCATTCAGGCAGGGGCCGATCACAAACCCGATATGATAGGCAGTAATGGAGCCCGGTACCAGATTATTTTTTTCGATCAGTTTCTTCAGCCCCAGATTGGAGGTATGGCCCAGACAGCGCAGGCCTTCCTTTACAATGATACGGTTTTCCCCCTGGAGCTTCATCACATCCCCCACCGTGGCAATGGCCGCGATCTCCAGCATGTCAAGCCACTCCTGCGCCAAAACTCCCGACTCCTCAAAGAGCACCTGCACCAGTTTAAACGCCACCATTCCGCCGCAGATACCGGTGAACGGGTACGCGCATCCCCTGAGCTTGGGATTCACGATCGCATCGGCCGGAGGAAGCACTTCCCTCCCCCCCTCAGGCAGGTCTTCCTCATTTTCCTCCACCAGTATATCGTGGTGGTCCGTGACAATAACCGTCATCCCCAGTTTTTTTGCCCTGGCGATCTGGCTGACGGCAGCGATCCCATTGTCACATGTAAGTATGGTATCAATGCCGTCTGATGCAGCTGCCTCGATGATCATCTCATTGATTCCATATCCGTCCTTAATACGGTCAGGTATCTCATAATCCACCCTGGCCCCGATCCGCTTTAAAGCCCGGTAAAGCAGATAGGTGGAGCACACTCCGTCAATATCATAATCACCCACAATACGGATGGTCTTTCCCTCCGCCGCCTTCCGCCTCAGTATGCCCACCGCCTTTTCCATGTCCGGAAGAAGACGCGGGTCATGGAGATCTTCGATTGAGCCATGGAGGTAATGCCGGATGGACTCCATGTCCTCAATCCCCCGGTTGCGTATGATCCTTGCTGTCACGGGACTTATCCCAAAGTTCTCTGCTATCTTATTAAAATCCGCCTTTTTGGCGTGCAGCATCCATTTTGTCTGTGTCATCTCTCTTATATCCTTTTTCTTTATAGCATTGCCTTCCGTCACCAGCCGCTTTCCATTGCGGAGGACACGGCCACACCGGCCGCCATTCCGGCCAGGGCAGGTACGATCCAGCCCAGTCCGGCCCCATAACCAGGCAGGAAGGTGGTTGCCTGGCTCAGGAACGGTATGACCACCTTGCTCTGCTCCAGCGCATAAACCACACTGACGATCCCTGTGAACAATATACTGCATGGAAACATGGCCGGCCATCTTTTTGTCAGAGGATCCATAAATGCCAGCACAATGAGCACAATGGCCACGGGATAAATGGCGCTGAGCACAGGAACCGAAACCGCCAGGATCCGGTTCAGACCCGCGCTGGAGATCACCAGGCTGATGACCGCAAACACAGCCACCCACATTTTGTATCCGATCAGTGGAATGATGGTGGTAAAATACTGGCTGCAGCAGCTGAGCAGTCCCACACAGGTGTTAAAGCAGGCAATGAGGAAGATCATTCCCAATATCATCATCCCCGCTTGTCCAAACAGGCTTCCCGCAACATAGGTAAGGATCCTGGCTCCATTTTCCGTATCAGCCGTAACAGTGCCTGCCGGCGCCCCGATATGGGCCAGGGCTCCGTAGATGAGGGCCAGCAGTATTCCTGCGATCACCCCCGCCTTGATGGTCTCCCGCACAATGGCGCCCTCCTGCTCCACCCCCTTTGCCCGGATATTCAGGGCAATGACAATTCCGAAATTAAGGGCGGCAATGGTATCCATGGTCTGATATCCCTCCAGAAATCCCTTAACCACAGGTCCTGATGAAAAGGACTGGGACGGCGTCCCGTAAGGTCCCATGGGCCATACCAGGCACCCGGTAAATATGACGCCGATCAGGACCAAAAGCGCCGGGCACAAAACCTTTCCCAGCCGGTCTGTCAGCTTCTCGGGCCTGAAAGCCACTATCATGGCCACAATAAAAAACAGGGCCGAATAGGCAAACTGTGAAAGTGTCTGGAGGGTAAACCCGGTTTGGCCCACCACACCTTGCATATTCAGATTCATGCCGGTGAGGGCAGGGAGCACCGTCATCTCAAAGGAGGTGCTGGCAGTCCTTGGTATGGCCAGGCATGGTCCGATGGAAAGATATATCAGCAGCGTAAACAGAAAGGCAAACCAGGGATGCACCCTTCCTGCCAGATTGGTCAGTCCACCGGACAGCGCAACTGCCGCCACCCCCATCACAGGGAGGCCCACCGCGCTGATCAGGAATCCTCCCATGGCCTGCCATGTAAGGCTGCCTGCCTGAGCGCCCAGAAAAGGCGGGAAGATCAAATTTCCCGCGCCAAAAAACATGGAAAATAATGTAAATCCAACAAGCAGCAGATTGTGCTTTGATAGTTTCTGTCTCATAATGTATATATCCCCGCTCAGTACAAAATAAGAGATAAGAGTTTATCCCCCGATTTCTCTTATCTCTTTCTTTGATAATGATATCACAAAAGTCCCCATGTTTCAACATTAACCGGGAAATGCGCCTTCCCGGCGCCTCTGGTTCCTACTCTTTAAAATAGTCATATATATACTGAAACAATACCCTTTCCGGCCGGTTCTGTATCAGATTTTTTCTGAGCACCAGCACATTGTACCGGTAAAGTTTGGGATCCAATGAATAGTAAGCTACATTTTCCCGGTCGCTGACGCAGGAGCTGGCAATAAAAGTAACCCCTATACCCTTTGCCACCATGGCCCGTGTGGCAATGATGCTGTTGGTCTCACACATGGTGCTGGGCTGAAAGTCACAGGCTGTAAAGATCCGGTCCGCCAGCACCCGCAGGGTAGAACCCTTCTTGGAAAGCATGAAATTGTCTTTACCGAACTCTCTCACCAGTTCCTCCTGGGTCATGGCACTGTCCTGATTGCGCTTCCTGTACTCATGGGATGCCGGTATGGCGAAAAGCACTTCCTCTTCCCGCAATACGGAAACCTGCTCCCTGGAAAAGGCATCCGTACCATTAAGGGCCATAATGGCGCAGTCGATCCCCTCATCCAGCAGCATCCTTGTAAGGGCGGGCACATTGGATTCCGAGATCTCAATGGTCACCTGGGGAAACTCCTTTTTGTACGCGGGTATGATCTCCGTCAGCATCCTCAGGCCAAACTGGGACGTGACCCCAATGGTGATATGGCTTTTATTGTTCAGGCTGCGTATGTCCTGATAAAGGTCCTTCTGGATCCGTATCACCTTCCTGGCAGCCTCCACATACAGTTCCCCTGCCGGGGTCAGCAAAAGCTCCCCTTTTGCCCGTATGAACAGAGGATCCCCGATCTCCTGCTCCAGCCTGGACAAATACTGGCTCAAGGAGGACTGGGACACATACAGTTCCTCCGCAGCCTTTGTCATGTTTTTTCTTCTTGCAATGGTTAAAATATAGTTTAAATATTTTGTATCCAATATAATCCCCCCGTGTGCATATGGGCAGACCCGCTGCGGACCTGTCTTTGCAGGCCTGTTTTTATTCACATTCACCATTAGTAAAAGTGATTGCCCCGATTATTTTTACATATTGGCCTGATTTTCCTAACTGTATTATAATAAAAACAGTCAAAAAAGCAAGGCATTTGTATATAGGAGGAAATAAAACATGTCAGCAAACACACCTATTGTCACTGAGATGCAGGTAATTCCTGTAGCAGGTTACGACAGCATGGAAATGACACTCAGCGGAGCCCATGCTCCCTATTTTACACGGAATCTGGTCATTATAAAGGACAGCTCCGGCCATACAGGCATTGGAGAGATCCACGGAGGGGATTATACATATGAATGCCTTACCAGCTGTATTCCCCTGGTCGTGGGACAGGAAGTAGGCAAATACCGTTCCATTCTGGGATGTATCCACAGAGGCGGCAAACAGGCTGCGGGTGATGACGGGGAAGGCATTCAGACCCTGGACATCAGCAAACTGAAGTTTGTGGTAAAGGCAGAATGGGCCATTGAATGCGCCCTCTTGGATCTTCTCGGACAGCACCTGGGCATTCCTGTGTGCGAACTTCTGGCAGAGGGAAAGCAGCGGGATCAGGTGGAAGTACTTGGTTATCTGTTCTATGTATCGGATAAGAACAAAACCGACCTTCCCTACCTGGATGAATCCCAGAGCCGTGATCCATGGTTCAGGATGAGACGCCAGGAAATGATCAGCCATGAACAGATCGTGGAACAGGCCTGCTGCCTTCAGGACAAATACGGCTACCGCAACTTCAAGCTCAAGGGCGGCGTTTTCTCAGGGGATTACGAAATGGACACGGTAAGGGCTCTCAAAAAGCAGTTTCCCCAGGGCCGCATCAACATAGACCCCAACGGCGCATGGAGTCTGGAGGAAGCCATCCGCCTGTGCCGGGGCATGGGCAGCATCCTGTCCTATATTGAGGATCCCTGCGGCCCCGAGGCAGGATTCTCCAGCCGTGAGATCATGGCGGAATTCAAAAATGCCACCGGACTTTTGGTTGCCACCAACATGATTGCCACAAACTGGAGGCAGTTCTACCATGCCGCTGCCTTAAAAGCAGTGGACATTGTTCTGGCGGACCCGCATTTCTGGGGTCTGGAGGGAAGCCTGCGCATGGCCGCGCTCCTCAATGACTGGGGACTTACCTGGGGCAGCCATTCCAATAACCACTTTGACATAACCCTTACCACCTTCGCCCATGTGGCCGCAGCTGCCCCGGGCAGTCCCACGGCCCTGGATACCCACTGGATCTGGCAGGACGGCCAGAACCTGTTAAAGGATACCCCGGCCATAAAGAACGGTTACCTGGAAGTTCCGGACCGTCCCGGACTTGGTGTCACACTGGACATGGATCAGGTAATGGAGGCCAACAAGCTTTACAACCGTTTGCCCAGCCATGACAGGGATGACGCCATGGCCATGCAGTACCTGATCCCGGGATGGATCTATGATTCCAAAAAGCCATGTCTTGTGAGATAGGAAACGCTATAAATAAAGGGAGGGAATAAAACGTGAGTTATACAGCCATCGTGGGCTTTGGGATGATGATACTCATCACCACACTGCTCCTGAAAAAGAAAGTAAGCACCCTGTTTGCATTTACCATCATTCCCATAATCGGGGCCCTGCTGGTGGGTGCCAGCATTACGGAAGTATGTGATTATATTAATGTGGGACTTGGGAAGACCAGGGATCTGATGTTCATCATATTCTTCTCACTGCCCTATTTCTCAGTCATGTCGGAAGCAGGACTTTTTGATATCATGGTGGAGTTCCTGCTAAAGCACACAAAACTAAGTGTCACGGTGATCTGCATCATCACCGTGCTGGTATCTCTGATCACGGAAATAGACGGAAGCGTCACCTCCACCTATCTGGTGACCATACCCATGATGCTTCCTCTGTACAAAAAGTTAAAAATCGATCCAAAAGTACTGCTGCTTTTATGTTCCGCAACCATGTGCGCCCTGTTCGTAACGCCCTGGAACGGCCGTACCCTGAGGGCAGCCACTCTGCTGGAGGGCATTGAAAATCCCCAGAACTACATTTTCTCAAAGATGCTGCCCATGATGCTCATCTATATTGTACTGTGTGTCTGCCTTGCTGTCATCCTGGCCAGAATTCAGATGAAAAAAGGAGCCGGCCAGATGGATGAACAGGTGGACACGGCTGTAACCATGGAGTCCTCAGAGCTTAAACGCCCCAGGCTGTTCTGGTTCAACTTGATCTGGACCATATTGCTGATCATCGGTCTGAGCGCGGTTCCCTGCCCTGACTATTTTGTATTTGCCATCGGACTGATCGTGGCTCTGTGCGTCAACTACCCTGACCTGAAACTTCAGGGCAGCCTGTTAAAGAAATATTCCCAGGAAATGTACTCCACTGCATGCGCCGTGTTCCTGTCCGGCGTGGTGGTAGGCGTCCTTTCCGAGAGCGGTATGATGGATGCCATGGTGGATTTCCTGATCCGCATCATCCCGGGTGCCATGGGTCCATGGGTCTACCTGATCATCGCCCTGTTCAGCACTCCGCTCATGCTTATCTTTACCAATGATATCTGGCAATACGCCCTGGTGCCCATTGTAGCCGGCGTCAGCAGCAAATTCGGCATTCCCGGCGAGGTGGTCATCCTGACCCTTCTCATGAACATGGGCGCCATGGTTTCCCCTGTGGCCCAGCCCCAGATATACCTGGCCTGTGATCTGGCCGATGGCACGGAACTGGCCGATTACGTTAAATTCTCATTCGTGCCCCTGTGGATTCTCTCCGTGCTGTGGGTTGTCATAGGGTACTGCATCGGGATCTTCCGTTAGAGGATCCAGCTCTGTAAAGGATCCACCCCTCGGTCTCATGTTAACGGAAAATGACAAAACACCTGTCTCTCCCCAACCATAGTCCCCTCCGGAACCTTCTGGCTGCATACCTCCTTTGCATAAGGACACCTGGTATGGAACCGGCAGCCCGAGGGGGGATTGACCGGACTTGGGATCTCCCCTGTAAGCAGCTCCTGCTCATCGCTCCTAAGCCTGGGATCGGCCTTGGGTATGGCGTTGAGAAGAAAACGCGTGTAGGGATGCAGTGGGTGGTTGTACAATTCATGTGTATCCCCCACCTCACAGACCATTCCCAGAAACATCACACACACTCTGTCGGAGATAAATTTTACCACCCCAAGGTCATGTGAGATGAACAGATACGTCAGCTGGTACTGTTCCTGCAGATCCTTTAGCAGGTTCAATACCTGTGACTGGATGGACACATCCAAAGCAGACACAGGCTCGTCACAGATGATCAGCCTTGGGTGAAGGGCGATCGCCCTGGCGATCCCGATCCTCTGCCTCTGTCCGCCTGAAAACTGGTGAGGGTAACGGTTGATGAATTCCCTGGGAATCCCCACCTCATCCATCAGCGCCTGGACCTGGCTCTCTACATCTGCCCTGTTTTTTGCCAGACCGTAAGTGGTCAGGGGCTCGGAAATGATCTCTTTTACATTCATTCTTGGATTCAGGGATGCATAGGGATCCTGGAAAATGATCTGCATCTGCCGCCTGATCCCGGCAAATTCCTTATCCTTCATCCCCATAATATCCATTCCGTCAAATTCTATGGTGCCTGACGTGGCATCCAAAAGCCTGATCAGGGTCCGGCCCAGGGTGCTCTTGCCGCATCCGGACTCCCCCACCAGGGCCAGTGTCTCTCCCTCATAGATCTTCAGGTTCACGCCGGAAACTGCGTGGACCACATTCTTTCCCTTTTTTCCGCCCTCCAGGGCAAATTCCTTTACAAGATCCCTGGCTTCCAGGAGTATTTTCTTATCTGCCATGTTCCGCCTCCCGACTGCCCTCCGCGCTTCTGTCATCATACAGGAAGCACCTCACCTTGTGGCTCATTCCGTTCTCATCCGTCCCCGTATCATACAGCTGCGGTTTTTCCTCCAGGCATCGTGCCGCCGCCTTTGTACATCTGTTGCAGAAATTACATCCCCGGGGCAGGTGCAGCATGTTGGGCACCACGCCTTCTATGGTATACAGGCGCTCCTCATTGCTGTCCAGCTTGGGAATAGACCTCAGCAGACCCTGGGTATAGGGATGCTTTGTGTTGGCAAACAGATCAAAGACCTCCGCCTGCTCCATCACTTTTCCCGCATACATTACATACACATAATCACAGACTTCCGCAACCACTCCCATATTATGGGTAATCAGGATAATGGAGGTTCCCTGCTCATCCCTCAGGCGCTTCATCAGCCGCAGGATCTGGGCCTCAATGGTCACATCCAGGGCAGTGGTCGGCTCATCAGCGATCATGACCTTGGGCTTGCAGACCATGGCCATGCCTATCATCACACGCTGGCGGAGGCCGCCGGAAAGCTGGTGCGGATAAGAATTGTACCGCTTCTCCGGCTCCGGGATCCCCACCTCCCTGAAGATCTCGATCACCTGCCTTTTTGCTTCCTCCCTGGACACCTTCTGGTGCAGGAGAATGGCTTCCTGTACCTGTCTTCCCACCTGGTACACGGGGTTTAAGGAGGTCATGGGTTCCTGGAAAATCATGGATATCTCATTTCCCCTTACACCTGCCCTTTCCTTTGGCCCGAGATGGGTGATATCCCTTCCGTCCAGGAGGATCCTGCCCCCCACCACCTTGCCGGGATGGCGCAAAAGCCCCATCACAGACATGGCTGTCATACTTTTTCCGCAGCCCGACTCTCCCACCAGACCAATGATCTTCCCGGCCGGCACCTCAATGGTCACATCATCCACCGCCGGTACGGTTCCCTTGGCAGTAAAGAAATAGGACTGCAGGTTCTCTATGGTCAATACATGTTCTTCCTTCATCCGCGGCCTCCTACTGTTCTTTCAAATACGGGTCAAGCACATCCCGAAGTCCATCCCCCAGGAAGTTAAACGCCATCACCACGATCATGATTGCCACGCTGGGCGCAATGGAAAGCCATGGTTCTGAAAACAGGTATTTCTTTCCCCTTACCACCGCAAGGCCCCAGCTGGCGGACGGCGGCTGAAGTCCCGCTCCCAGAAAGCTTAGGGAGGACTCTGTCAGGATAGCCGCCGGAATGTTCAGTGTAAACAGAACGATCAGGGAAGGCAGGCAGTTGGGAAGGATGTGCCGGAACATGATTTTCCATTTTTTTACTCCTATGGAGCGGGCCGCCTCCACATACTCCGCCTCCTTTAACGAAAGGGTCTGGGATCTGACGATCCGGGCCGTCCCTGCCCAGTTCACCAGGATCAGGGCCATAAAAATACTCACCAGTCCTCCGCCGATGGTATAGGTGATGACCATTGCAAGAAGCAGGGAAGGGAAAGCCAGCATCACATCCGCCAGGCGCATGATGGCAAAATCTGTCTTGCCACCGTAAAATCCTGCCAAAAGGCCCAGGATCGTCCCAATGGCCATAGAGATCACAGTGGGGACCAACCCTACCATCAGAGATACCCTTGCCCCATAGATGATCCGGCTGAACACATCCCTCCCCAGCTCATCCGTGCCCAGGATATGGGCTGCGCTGGGCGCCTGGAGCCTGTCGGTCAGGGTCTGCGCATATGGGTCGTACGGAGCTGCCAAAGGCGCAAATATGGCCGCCAGGGCAATGACCGCGATCACCACCGCTGCCAGGGCCGCCAGTTTATTTTGGCGCACCATGGTCCTTATCTGGTCCAGCAGTGTTTCCGACTCCCCAATCTGTGATTCCATATCTATGGAATTGATCGTTATTTTCTCCTCGCTCATCATGCACCCTCCCTGATTCTCGGATCCAGCACCGAATACAGCATATCCGCCACCAGGTTTCCTGCAATTACAAGAATTGTGGTAAAAATAACCGTGCCCTGCAAAAGCGGCATGTCCCTTGTCTCAATGGCATTGACTGCCAGACGTCCGATTCCCGGGATTCCGAACACGCTCTCGGTAAGCACTGCACCGGAAAGCATACTGGATACCTGGAGAGCCATCATGGTGACCACCGGCAGCATGGCGTTCTTAAGGGCGTGATGCACAATGACGCCCCACTCCCTCAGCCCCTTTGCCCTGGCCGTCCGTATGTAATCTCCCTGCATGGCCTCCACCAGGTTGGACCGGGTCATCCTTGCAATGCTTCCGGCTGAATTCCATCCCAGCACAATGGCGGGCAGCACCATACAGATAAGCGAATCATACCCGGACACGGGAAACAGCTTAAGCTTAAAGGCAAACACGTACTGAAGCACCAGGGCTGTCATAAATACAGGCATGGAAACACCCATCAGCGCACAGCCCATAAACAGACGGTCCAGAAGTTTATTCTGTTTGACCGCCGCCACGATACCGGCTGTGATCCCGATCACCCAGGCAACCACGGCCGCGCACACGGACAGCTTCACCGTATTAGGAAACGCTTCCAGGATGATCTTGGTCACATTGCGGTTCAGCCTATAGGAGGTTCCGAAATCCCCCTTAAGGGCATTGCCCACATACCGGAAAAACTGTATGTACAGGGGCTGGTCCAGACCCATCTCCCTGCTGACCTTATCGATAACAGCCTGGTTTACATGTTCCCCCAGCATGGTGGTCACAGGGTTGCCCGGAATGATCCTGAGCATAACGAATATGATCAGGACAACACCTATGAGGACCGGAATGGATATGACGATACGTTTTAAACATTTCTTCAGCACAGGATTACCCCCTTTTCGTAATGGGAGTACTCTCAGAAACCACCTTGCCATAAGGGACTGTGAAAATGCGCTGGAACAAAGAGGTTTCTGAGGGCACTCCGCATATCTGCCAAAGGTGCCGCAGTTCATGCGGCACCCCTGGCAGTCCCGGCTCCCACCGGAGCCGGGGCGTACTTACACTTATTCTTATTTTATTCAGTGATGGACAACGGATAAAAATCATTGTCGCTGAGACCATTCCAGGCAACCCTGAAATTCTGGACTCTCTTAGATACTGCAAAGACATGAAGTCTGGAGAACATGGGCACCCATGCCGCATCTTCGGAAATGATCTTCTCCTCCAGTGCATTGTATTCCTTCATACGCTCATCGTTATCCAGAATGGTCCTGGCCTTTGCCACACGGTCCATCACAGCGGTATCCGGATAATTCAGGGAACGGGCCGTGGTCTTTTCCCCATTGCCGAAAAAGGTGTAGATAAAGTTGTCGGGATCATTGTAATCCGCAGTCCATGTGGACATGAAGGAACCCAGCTCCCCTGACTTTCTGGTCTCCAGCCATGTGGATTCATCATAGTTCTTGATCTCAGCATTGATCCCCACCTGGGCCAGCTGCTCCTTGATGATCTCCAGGGCCATGGTCACGGTATCGGATGCAGACATGTCGGCTGCAATCTCCATGGTAAACCCATCCGGATATCCTGCCTCTGCCAAAAGGGCCTTTGCCCCCTCTGGATCATATTTGATCTCCGGCATGTTGGCGTTAAATCCAATGAGGCCGTGGGGGAAGATGCCGTTTTCCAGCTGGCCCCTGCCGCCCCACAGGGTATCCAGGATCACCTGACGGTCAATGGCCATCTGAACGGCTTTTCTTACCTGCAGGTTGTTAAATGGCTCCAGCTTCTGATTCATGGTGAAATAGGTGGTTCCCAGACGCGGGCCTGATACCAGCTGGTCCGGATAAGACTGCTGGAAGCGGTCGATCTGCTCTGTCACATAATCCATGTCCAGAAGATCCAGCTGGCCGCTCTCAAACATCATGGTCTGTGTCTCCGTATCAGGCACGATCTTGATCACAACGCCGGGAAGCTGGCTTGCACCCTGGAAATAGTCATCGTTCCTCACCAGTACAAGCTGGTCATTGTAGGTCCAGCTGGCAAACTTAAATGGACCGGTCCCCACTGTAAGGGCCGGGTCAAGGCCGAACTGGTCCCCCGCCTCCTCGGTGGCTTTCTCATTATAAATGGAAACAGCCGGGGTTGAGATACATGCCAGGAAACCGGAATAGGGCTCCTCCAATATCAGCTTGAAGGTATAATCGTCCACAAGCTCAAATCCCTCCAATTCAGTGGCTGTGCCCTCAAAAAGCGCGCCCGCCCCCTTGATCTGGTCCAGGAACTCAGAGTTGGTCCCTCCCTGCACTGTAAGCATACGCTCAAATGTATATTTGACATCGCTGGCCTTCAGTTCCTCTCCGTTGTGGAACTTGACGCCCTTTCTCAGATAAAAGGTATATTCCATGCCGTCATCGCTGATTTCCCACTTCTCCGCCAGACATGGCTGGATGGAGGAAGTGCCGTCATCCGCCACCTTGATCTCACAAAGGCTGTCATAAATATTAATGGGGATCTGATAATCCTTGGATGTCTTCTGCATATCTGCTGTCTGGATATCCGCATTTAATGCCACATTAAGAAAACCTGTGGTATCAATGCTGGTATCCCCCACGCTGCCGGATGTCCCCTGGCCGTCTGCAGCGCTGCTCTCAGCCGGCGCGCCGGACTCCGCCTTGGATGCTTCCCCTCCCTTGCCGCCTCCGCAGCCGGACAGCGCCAGGCTGGCTGCCATCATCAGTGAAAGAACCAGGCTCAATTTTCTTTTCATAGATTCTCCTCCTTTTTGTTCGGCCTCATACACAAAAAGACGCAGTACACCTGTTTTCTGCGCCAATGCATCCTCATCCGAAAAATTAACTTTATGAAAGTAATGATACCATAGGCAAAATCTGTTTTCAATACTTTTAATTTTTTTCAAAAAACCATTGACATTTCTGTCCAACTCATATATACTAGTTTTTGCGCTGTTGAGGAAACAAAACAGCAGCATGCGTCAGTAGCTCAGCTGGATAGAGCATACGGCTACGGACCGTAGTGTCGGGAGTTCGAATCTTCTCTGGCGCATGAATAAAACCCCGCAGGTATGATATCTGCGGGGTTTTTGTATATATAAATTATATGTACAAATTATATGAATAAATTTAGGATAAAACCTCAGCTGTCCTCTGTCACCTTCAGCTTACTCTTAAGACTTGCCGCCATCTTAAGGTCAGGGAATCTGGACTGATAGATGGTGATGGCCTCATCTGCTTTTTTCTCATCCAGCATTTCCCTGCTCACAGTTTCATGGCTGTCCAAAAGATCCGCACTGCTTTTATATGGTCCTTACCCAGCATGAAGGAGAGGATCCCCACACACCCGGAAACCGTACGTTCAGCACTGTCGTCTTTGTCCTCATGAATTTTCATCCATAACAGCCCTTACCACTGACAGCATCTCAGGCGTTGCCTTTAGAATGCGCTGTTTCTTGGATATCCTGGCCGCCGCATCCTCAAAGCACATCCCATCCCTGCCCGTCATGGCATCCCGCAGCAGGATATAATAGAGCATCAGTCCTTTGCCGTCCAGGCCGGGCAGCCTGGATGTCAGTTCTTTTTCCACCCGGTCCTTCTGCTCATTCCCTCCAGGGAAAATGCGGTACAGGTACTCCTGTTCCTCCCGCTCCCTCTCTTCCCTGCTTTTAAACTCCATCCCAAATACGTTCATGACATCCTCCTGCCTTTTCTCCGTGTACTCTCGGAATCTCCTGGTACCAGTATAAAATCCGCAGCAGGGAACGTCAAGAAATTTCTCCCCGGTCCGGTCCTTTCTCCCCGGTCCGCTCCCTTTCTCCCCAGACCGCTCCTGACTCCCGGATTCACTCCTCCATTCCCGCCCCGGCCTCCGGGTCATTGAACACCTCCCGGTCAACCGCCCCGTCCTGGCTGGCCACAATGGTAGTGCACACCGCGTCCCCCGTAATATTCACCGCAGTCCGGCTCATATCCAGGATTCGGTCAATGCCCATGATCAGCGCAATAGCCTCCACAGGAAGCCCCACAGAGGCAAATACCATAGACAGGGTGATCAGTCCCACCCCGGGCACTCCGGCCGTGCCTATGGACGCCAGGGTGGCTGTGAGGATGACTGTAAGGTAATCAGCCATGGCCAGGTGAATGCCGAACGCCTGTGAGGCAAACACCACGGCCACGCCCTGCATAATGGCCGTGCCGTCCATATTAATGGTGGCTCCCAGAGGAATGGTAAAGGAGGATACCCGTTTGGCAACTCCCATTTTTCTGTGAAGTGTGTCAATGGACATGGGTATGGTGGCATTGGAGGTGGCTGTGGAAAAGGCAAATCCCATTACAGGCAGGAACTTTTTTAAGAATTTACCCGGACTAAGGCCTGTAAATACCCTTAGGATCACCATATAGACCACCAGGCACTGAATAGCCAGGGCGATCATGACTCCGGCCATATATTTGAGCAGTGGCACAAAGGCATCAAAGCCAATGCCGGAAAAGGTCCTGGCCGTAAGGCAGAACACGCCGTAAGGGGCCAGCTTCATGACCATTACGGTCATCTGCATCATCACATCATTAAACTGGCTGAAAAAATTCCCCACAGTCTCCCCGCTCTCCCCCAGGCCTGCCAGGATCACACCAACGAACAGAGCAAACAGGATGATGGACAGCATGTCACCGCTTGCCAGGGCATGGAGGGGATTGGTGGGGATGATAGCAAGAAGGGTATCCGCCAGATTGGCGCGCTCCCCAATGGCCACGTCCGCTGTCTCAATGGAGGTCATGTCAAGCCCTTTGCCGGGATCGATCACATTGGCGGTCAGAATGGCCGCAGTGATGGCCAGGGCTGTTGTCACAAGATAGAATCCCAGTGTCTTTACCCCGATTCTCCCCAGCTTTTTTGTATCCCCCATGGCCATACTGCCGCACACCAGGGAGCAGAATACCAGTGGGACCACCAGCATCTGCATCAGGCGCAGGAAACCGTTTCCCACCACATAAAAAATACCGTCTATAACCACGCTGTCCCGGACCGGTCCGGCGGGGACCACATAATGAAGCAGAATCCCCGTGACAGCGCCCAGTATCAGCCCGATAAAAATAGCTGTTGTAAGACCTATTTTCCTCTTTTCTTTCATTTGACCAGCCGTCCCTCCCGCCTCTTTTTCCGGCGCTCCATAAACGCCTCCAGCATAACCTGCCATTCCGGCAGCTGCTCAATGCCCGATATGCGGAGCATCATGTTATCCAGAGCACTGTATGACGGCCTCATGGCGCTGAGCCTGTCCTCAGGCGAGTTTACCTCCACCACACGGGCACCGGTCCGAATACCGGTCTGGGTATCAAGTTCCAAAAGGCTTACCGCAGCCTTGGCAAACTCATAGCGGCTGCAGATCCCCCTGCCAGTCACATGGTAAAGGCCGTCTTCCCCGTGATACATCAGTTCCACGGCCTTTTCAGCCAGTTCCTTTGCCCCTGTGGGAGACGCGAACTGGTCCCCTGCCGCCTGTATGGTCTTGCCCCTCTGAGCCATATCCAGTATGGTCTCCAGATAGGGGCTTCCTTCCCCAAAGATCCATGAACTTCTGATAATGATATGGCGGCTGCAGAATTCCCTTACAAAATTTTCTCCCGCCAGCTTGGATTTTCCATACACGGTCAGAGGCGCCGGAGTGTCAAACTCCGTATAGGGGATTCGGCTGTTACCGTCAAACACATCATCTGTGGAAAACTGCACCAGCCTGGCCTTCCCCATCCTGGCCGCTATGCTCAGGTTCCTGGCTCCCAGGGCATTGACCTTAAATGCCTCCTCTTTGTTCTGCCCGCATTGGCCCAGGTCCGTCATTCCCGCGCAGTTTACAATAAAATGGGGCCTGTTAATATTGGCATATTCCATCACATCCCTGGAAACCGTGATGTCCAGGTCATCCATATCTGTTAAAAGCAGTTCCACCGGCTGGGACTTTAAGATCTTCGTCATCTTTCTGCCCACCCGCCCGTTGGCCCCGCATATCCATATTTTCTGCATAACTGTTACCTCCATATCCTTTATCATGGAAATCCTTACCCATTATTATGTACAAAAGCGGGAAAAAAACGGCATCCGGGGAAAAATCCCTGAATGCCGGTTATAAAGCACTTTATTTTCTTTCATTATGGATTTCAAATTCGCTCTCTATCTCTTTAAGGATTCGGGCATAACGGCAGAATTCCTGCTCCAGCCACTCCTTGTTTTCCGGTTTCTTTTTATAGCACACCCGGTGCTCCATGCTGGCCCAGAAATCCATGGCCATGGTCCGAAACTGCACCTCCACCGGAAAATACTCCATGGTGTCCAGACAGTATACTGGAATGCCCAGGACCAGATGGTAACTCCGATAACCATTAGGCTTTGGAACCCGTATATAATCCTTTTCCTTGATCAGGACCAGATCGGTCTGTCGTTTGAGGATATGCACCATGTTATAAATGTCATTTACAAAATAGCAGATAACGCGGATTCCCGCAATATCCTGGAGTTCATTCCTGGCATTGTTCATACTGTCCGTAAACCCCAAACGCCTGAGTTTTTCCTCAATGCTCCGCTTTTCCTTGATCCGGCTCTGGATGTTGTGTATGGGGCCGGAAACGGACCGTTCCTTATACAGGGTGTGGTTTAACACCTCCATGCGGGTGTTCAGAACGCGCCTGGCATCCTCATAAGGCTTGATAAAATCGTAATACTGCTCATTTGTCATCCTGCGGACCCTACCTCCCTGTTTCTCTCAAGATTTCCACATTTAACCAGCATACCTGGAATTTGTGAGTATTCTGTGATGGCTTTCTGTATAATCCATAAAATTTATATTCCTTTCTTCTCGGCGGAACAAATTTTTAGAAACAAAAAAGCAGACATACCTTTACCGGTACATCTGCTGGTCAGGGCAGAACAGCTGCCCTGTCAATTATGTTAACTGGGCCGGCGGGATTCGAACCCTCGAGTGCAGGAGTCAAAGTCCTGTGCCTTACCGCTTGGCGACGGCCCAAAAATCTCAGATAAAATATCCAGATAAAAAAAAATTCCCATAAGGGAAAGGTGAGTAGAGGGATTCGAACCCTCGGCCTCCAGAGCCACAATCTGGCGCGATAACCAACTTCGCCATACCCACCATACATAATTATTCAATTCAGAGCTTGCGCTCAATGAGCCTGAAGGGATTCGAACCCCCGACCCACGGCTTAGAAGGCCGTTGCTCTATCCAACTGAGCTACAGACTCACACTCGCTGACAACTTACCATGATGTCACACTTTGTCCGTCTACCGTTGTCAACGAGAGATAGTTTACCATAGGTTTCTGAAGATTGCAAGCACTTTTTTATATTTTTTTTGAAGACCCTTTTTGAACCTCTTTAAAGAGAACTGCTAAAGCATCTTCCGGCATTTCTTATAAGGCGCATGGAGTCCCTCTACACGGCTCCTTCCATCATAGCCGACACATCCACGATTCCCTCTCTGCCCGCCTGGATCACCTGGCCCGGAAGCTGCTCAAAGGGAACATTTTCCCGCATGAACACGGCCTGGACAACGGATGCCATGTTTGCTCCCGCCACCACCTTGAGATTTTTTCCAACCGGTTCCGCCAGCAGCTGCACCGCCACATTAAAGGGCGATCCGCCCAGGATATCGGTCATAAGAAGCACATCATCCGATTCCAGGTCACGAATCGCCTGCACCATATGGGACTTCAGTTCCTCTATGCCCTCCCCTTTTACAAAATTAACCACCTGTACCTGTTCCGGTACACCGGCCACCAGCTCGATGGCGCTCATCACTCCCTGCGCATACTGCCCGTGGCCTGTCACTACAAGTCCTGTCACTTAAGCCCCTCCTGGTTTCTATTGTTTACTCCCCTTTTTAAGACAGCTGCCCTGAGGGCGGCCGGCTATGCGTAGAACCCGCTCATATACCCAATACCGGTCAGTATGGCTGCCAGGACCAGTATCAGCCCCATCAGCTTAAGGGGCGACCACTTTTTCTTGGCGTACAGCCAGTATACGCCCAGGGTCAGCCCCAAAGGCACCAGCCTTGGGAAAATGTTGTTGATTGTGGCGTCTGCGTTAAATATCACCTGTCCTGCCAGCACCTCCCCGGTAGCCGCGTCAAATACATCCTTTACAATCTGGAACGGGATGGAGCAGCTGACAAAGGACGCGGTCAGGGCGCCTACTACCAAAAGTCCCATGAAATTCATGGAGTTGGTGAGAATATCCATTTTACCGGTTGCCATAAATCCGGACATGCCCTCCAGACCTGACTTGTACCCAAAGTAAAACAATTTCCTGGACAGGATGCAGGTCAGGACCGGATAAGCCAGCAGATAGATGACAGCCCCCACCCATGCCATGGAACTGTCAAGCCCCTGTGAAATGGACATGCATATGGTCAGGAGAATGGGGATAATGGTGGCCACCCAAAGTGAATCGCCAATGGCGGATGTGGGGCCTATCAGAGCCACCTTTACGGTGTTGATCACATCCGGCGTGCACTGTCCATTGGCATTGGCTTCCTCCATGCCGCATACAATGCCGTTGCAGATGGATCCCACCTGTGCCTCTGTGTTAAAGAGGGTCACGTGGCGTTTCAAAGCCTGGGCCTTTTCCTCCTTGGTGTCATACAGTTCCTCCACAACAGGAGCCATGGACTGGCCAAAGGCCATGCCCAGCATACTCTCCGCCTGCTGGGAGCAGCCGTTCCAGAAAAACCAGTTCCAGAATGATTGATCCAATGTTTTTTTGCTTAACTGCCTGCTCATGCCCTTGCCTCCTTTTGCTCAATCTGAAACACATAGTAGATCACTGCCAGCAGGGTTGCGATCACAGCCACCGCCATGGTGTTTAAGTTAAAATAAGTTACAAGTACAAAGCCCAGCAGGAAAATGCATATCTGCCACTGCTTTTTTAACAGGAACGAGATGATGATCCCCATTCCAAGAGCCGCCATCATGCCGCCAAAGGTGCTGAGCAGGGTTGTGAGCCAGCCCGGTATCATGGACGCAAAATCCGCCTGCGCCGATGCGGCTGTCATGGTGGTCAGAAGGATCACTGCCGGAATAAAACGGCAGGCCAGACCGATCAGCTGCCCGCATACAACATTGGGAATATACATCTTTCCGGTCTCACCAGCCTCTGCGTACTTGTTGGCAAGGCGGTTTAAAGGCAGGTTCAGGGCATAGGACAGGTTCCATACCATCTGTCCCACCAGTCCGCCGATTCCCGCAAACACCACGGCCAGGCCGATGACCTGTGTGCTTTCCATGCCGGTTCCAAATACCAGAGCGCCGGCCGTACCAATGTAGGTGGCATAGGACAAGTCCCAGGCCACGGCGCCGCCGGGAGTCACATTGCCCATGTACATGATCTGCAGGGCAATGCCCACGATCATGGCTGTCTGCAGATCCCCCATGATCACGCCCACCACAAAGGAAGCCACCAGGGGTCTTCCCAGGGTGTACCACCCTATGGTATTTCCCACAATGGAGCCAATGGAACCCAGATACACAAACAGTGAAATCGCTATAATCTGTATGACACTCATTTCTTCCCCTCCTATACGCTAAATTGTTTTCTTAAACGCTTCCCACGTGGTCCTGGCTGAAGTTGGCAGCTGATGGAAAAATACATCCAGTCCGCCAGCAGCAAATCCATCCAGGATCTCCACATCCCGGTCACTGAGATAAAAGATTCCCGTGGCTCCGTCCAGTTTGTGCCTGGAGTCCTCCTTTTTAGCCAGGTTTCCCAGCATAACCGCCTTGGCTCCTGCGATCTCCTCCTTCAGCGCGGTCAGGACTTCAGGCTGTTTTACGATCATCAGCCGGTTGCCGCTTCCCGGTTTTTTCAATATCTCCCTGGCTTCTTCTGTTGTAACAATATGCGTTTTGTACGTGCCCGGAACCCCCATGGTCATAATGGTCTTAAGCATGGGATTCTTGGCGCTCACATCATCCACCGCCACGATCTCCTTGATCTGCAGAGTGGGGCACCACGCCACGATGGTCTGTCCATGTATCAGCCTGTCGTCAATCCTTACATACAAATCTGCCATTGCAGTTCCTCCTTTCAGTCACGGCCGTGTGTACCATCCAAACATTTCCTCACAAATCCCTTATGAATCTCCAGGCGTTCCTTTGCCTCTTTTGCCGTTATCCCTGTCAGAATCATGACGATCGCTGCCTTGATCCCTCCATCCGCCAGTTCAAGGGCTGCCTGTGCTGTCTCCTCCGTGCAGCCGCAGGCCATGGACACGATCCGTTTGGCCCGCTCCACCAGTTTCAGGTTGGTGGCCCGCATATCCACCATAAGATTTCCATATACTTTCCCGATCCCCACCATGGCCGCGGTGGAGATCATGTTCAGGATCATTTTCTCAGCCGTACCCGCCTTCAGCCTGGTAGACCCTGTGAGGATCTCAGGACCGGCGTCCACCTCAATGGCGATATCCGAATAATCCGTAAGCTCTGCCGGCCGGTTGCAGGAAAGCCCCACGCAGCATGCGCCTGCTTCCCTTGCACATTCCAATGCGCCGATACAGTATGGGGTGCGCCCGGAAGCAGAAAGGGCCACCACCACATCCCGCTCATCCACCTTTAAATGCTCCAGGTCTTTTCTGCCCTCCTCTTTGGAATCCTCCACCCCCTCCTGGGCGTGGACAAAGGCTTTCTCACCTCCTGCCATGATCCCCACCACCTCGTCCGTGGTGGAAAATGTGGGCAGGCACTCCACCGCGTCCAGGATCCCCAGCCTTCCGCTGGTTCCGGCTCCGGCGTAGATCAGCCTCCCCCCCTTGTTCAGCGCACAGATGACCGCTTCCACGGTTTCCTGGATCTGCGGCAGCGCCTGTTTTACCGCCTCAATGACATTTTTATCCTCTTCATTCATCACGGTCAGGAGTTCCCCCACACTCATCAGGTCCAGGTCCAGTGTCCTGGGGTTCCTGCTCTCTGTCTTTAAACCGGATAATACTTCCTTATCTTTTCCCTTCAACCCTACCATAAGCGTTCCTCTATCTGGCTTGCATACATATAGCCCACTGTATTGCAGTCATTTCCTGATTCAATTCCCCTTACCTTGAGATTGGTAGTATAATAAGGAATATATGGGAAATCATTGATCTCCCCCTTAAATACCTGGTACTCCTTAAGGGCCCTGAACCACTGGTCCGTCTCCTCCTCACTAAGGCTGTAATATGCCTGGGGGATAAAGCCCTGGAGATCCTCAAAGGTCTCCCCATACACAAGACGGATGGGGTTTCCTTTTTTCCTTAAATGCTTCACTGCCAATGTCACTGCGTCATGGGTATTGATATGTCTTGGATGCATGGAACCGCGCCAGTGCGTGATGACCAGTTCCACTTTCTCCTCCTCAAAATATTCCTCCAAGCGTCCGGCAAAGTCTTCCAGGGAGGGCATGCTGCTGGACACATATCCCAGCCAGATGGTATCCCCGCCCAGAGCCTTGGCCGCCCTCTGGTTTTGGTCCAGAAGCGACTTCAGATACGCCTGCTTTTCCTCTTCTGCCGCATTGGGATCCTCCAGCCTGCCCTGTGTCACATGAATCAGGGTGCAGCGGCTGCCCTGCTTTGCATATTTTATGACCAAAGGCCCTCCCAGCAGTTCAGCATCCAATGAATGGGCTCCAATACTCACCACGCGTTTTGCAATTTCCATATCCTGTTCCCTCCCCTATAGATCTTTCCGGTAATCTTTAAATGTCCTGAACACATGAACTCCATGTCGTTCATAGAACCTGCGCCCCGGTTCATCCGTGGATACAAAATACAGGTGATAGATCCCCCGCTTTTCCATCTCCAGCTGAGCCAGGTCAAAAAGGATGCTGCCAAGCCCCTGATTCCTCACACGCTCCGCTGTCCCAATGGGACCAAAGCGCATGGGATTCTCATCGATCATCCTGGTGCAGAATCCGCATATTTGATCCTGCTGGTCCAGGACCAGCAGGATACAGTCCTCTGCCCGGTCATGCTGCATGGTCAGCAGGCAGTTGCGTTTCCATCCCCCGCCAAATTCATCCCGGGCAAAATTCAGCAGGTCCACCGCGTACTGGTAAGTGAACATCTTAAAACAAAAACCTGCCTCATTTGCCTTTTTTAACCGTTTCTTTGTCTCATCCGACAGGCGGTAGCCGTGCAGGTCTTTGCACATGGAGTAGCTGGTCTTTCCCTGTACATAGCCA
Organism: Clostridium sp. FS41; assembly: GCF_000954015.1. Classification (NCBI taxonomy): domain Bacteria; kingdom Bacillati; phylum Bacillota; class Clostridia; order Eubacteriales; family Clostridiaceae; genus Clostridium; species Clostridium sp. FS41. Next base: position 182,332 of record NZ_JYHN01000061.1, on the reverse strand, counting down.
TGCTTTTCAAAAAATGAAGCGCCCCCAGGGTAATTCTCAGTATCCACACCCGGGAAAAAGTAACTGGGACTATAGGCTGCCAGGGTGATGTTCTTTGCTCCCCTTGCCTTTAGATCCCCCTCAGCCCTCACAAGGAGTTCAGTGCCAATCCCTTTTCCCTGGTATTCCCCTGCCACAAACATCACATTGATCCATCCCCGCTCCGGCTCTGTGCCGCGTTCCAGATAAGGAAATTTACGTTTGGTGGCCAGCAGGAATCCCACTGTCTTTTCATCCTCCCTGGCCACATAGCACAGATCCGAATCAAAGTTGTCGTCCAACAGTGCCTGCCGGCGGAATTTATGTACGGTTATGGGGTCGGCGAAAAGCTCCTGGTTCCAGAGTTCCACCACCTGGGCTTCATATGCCTGGTTATAGGTTAAGAGTTCCATGATCGTCCTTCCTTCCTTAAAATATACGTAACTGTTCAGGACATCCGATGTGAAAATGAACTTATATAATGTCCTTTGTTATCACATTGCTTTTGAGCCTGGCAATATTTCTTTCGTAATTATTCTTCACATATGCGGTAAACAGGATATCGATGATATTCAGCTGGGATATCCTGGATGCGGTTGCCGCTGTCCTCACCAGCAGTTCCTTGGCAGACACATACAGTTTGCAGTCAGCCAGACGTGTCAGATCATTTTCCGCAAACCGGGTCACGGTGATAATAGGAACGTTTTGTTCCTTCAGCACCCTGGCGCAGGTCAGCATTTCCCTGGTAAGGCCTGAGTAGCTGAATATGACAGCCACATCCTCCTTTGTCAGGTTCCTGGCGCACACCAGCTGGGAATGCCAGTCATCATTGCAGATACAGGGCTTGTTAAGCCTGAGGAACTTAAGATACATATCCCTGGCTGCCAGCAGAGAGGATCCGATCCCAAACAGCCCTGCGGTCTTAGCCTTCTCAATGATGTCCACACAGTTCTGCAGTTCGTCCAGGTCCACTAATTTGCGAGTGTCCTCCAACGCCTGTATGCTTCTGTAAGTAACCTTATCCACAATGTCCTTCAGTCCGTCATCCCGGCTGATTTCCGTGCTGATGTCCTTACGCGCTTCACTGCGCAGTGCAAGCTCGTAATTCAGGGAACTGTTAAATTCCTTGTAGCCGCTGAATCCCAGCTTTTTGCACAGCCGGATGATCGTGGCCGCCGAGGTATAGGTCTTCTCAGCCAGAACATGGATGCTGAGTTTGGATGCTTCCTCCGGCTTTTCCAGCAGATACCGGACCAGGTCCTTCTCCGCTCCGTTGGCCTGTACCCTGTACTCCTGCAGTCTTACCAATACATTTTTCATCATATCCCGTCCTCACTTTTAATTATAAGAAATGAAACTAAATTGTCAATAAATCCATTATATAACGAAACTTTATTTCAATCAATGTAATAATTACTCCTTTTAAAATAAATTGTTTGAAACTTGTTAACAATTTCCTCCTTATCTCTGCTACTTTGTTCACAAACATTTCCGGATCTCATCATGCCAACACTGTTTTATAATACAAAAAAAGAAGCCCTGTAAGGCTTCTCTCTCAGAGCAGGTGATGGGAATCGAACCCACGTATCTAGCTTGGAAGGCTAGTGTTCTACCATTGAACTACACCTGCATATATGCAATTTATTGAGTTGAAAATCGGGGTGACAGGATTTGAACCTGCGACCTCCTGGTCCCAAACCAGGCGCTCTAGCCAAGCTGAGCCACACCCCGGCACCGGCATAATATACCCGTCATTCTCTCCCGTCTTTAAGACGCAAGAGTTATTATATACTATGCCTATGAGAATGTCAATAAGTATTTTATCTTTTCTTCTGCCCGAATTTACAGGAAATTCAGGGAAAAATGGGCTTCCCCTTCCTTATCGATCTCCATCAGCATATAGGACGGCTTGTGTCCGTCCTGGCGCGGATAGGAGAGGCTGCCAGGATTCAGCACGATCAGATCCTTATCCCCGGGCTTTCTGTCCACCTCATAGAACGGCCTGTGGGTATGGCCGAACATGGCTATGTCAAAGCCCCTGGCCCTGGCTTCCTCTGCAAGGTACTCGGCGCCCACCGATACATTGTAATAATGTCCATGGGTCAGAAGGGTCCTGTAACCACCGATCATAATGTCCTTTTCCCGTTCCAGATTGGAAAAAAAATCATTGTTGCCCAGGATCATCTGAAGGTCGCAGTCCTCATTGACCCAGGACGCGATCATATGCTCGCTGCCCTCCGCGTCTCCCAGATGGATCAGCATATCCAGATGTCCTGTCCGGGCAATGACCTGTTTCAGGTTTCCGTCTTTTCTATGAGTATCACTGACAATTAATATTTTCATCCTGCGTCCTCTCCATCTCTCTTTTAAGCACTTTCTCAAGAGCCGCTTTCATTGCCCTTAAGGCTTTCCCCCTGTGGCTGATCTTATTCTTCTCCTCCATGGTGATCTCAGCCGATGTCAGACCATACTCGGGCAGGAAAAGAATGGGATCATACCCAAACCCTCCGCTTCCGGCAGGTTCTTCTGCTATCATTCCCTCCATGGTCTCCTCCGTATGAAGGACCCGTCCGTCCGGCAGCACGGCCGCTATGTTGCACACAAACCGGGCGCTGCGGGACCTGCCCCCGGCATCCTTCAGCCGGTCAATGATATTCCTGTTCTTTATCTCATAGGAGGTATCCTCCCCCATATATCTTGCGGAGTATATCCCCGGTTCGCCGCCGATGTAATCCACCGCCAGACCGGAATCATCTGCCAGCACAATATCGCCTGTCACCTTCCAGACCGCTTTGGCCTTGATCTCAGCGTTCTCCCCAAAGGTGGTTCCGTCCTCCACGATGTCCAGATCCACACCTGCCTCCTTCATGGACAGCACAGGCAGCCCCAGATCTCCCAAGAGGGCTCTGATCTCCCTCATCTTTCCTTCATTGCCAGTGGCAAAAATGATTCTGTGTCCCATTTTTCCGATCCTCATCTGTTATACTTCAATTATTTATACTTGGTGTAAACCTTCAGGCAGATATTGCAGCCCTGGGTTTCCTCCACATGTTCCCAGACATTGCCGTCATGGCTTAGATAACCCTCCCCGTCCTTTAGGTCCACCAAAGCGATCCCGTCCCCGGCATCATATTCTATGGCAACCGGATGGACGGTCCCGGGTGTTATTATTTTAACTATTATAGCAAATTTTTCATCATCATCCAATAGTATTTTTTCTTCCAGGGGAATTGTATAAAACCCCGCATTGGCCAGCTTACCCCGTGCCAGAAGTGTGCGGCTGTTCAGCGCCTTTTCAAGTTCCGGATCCCCGGCCTCAGGCAGATGTCTGGCCACATAAAGCTCATACTGGGTATCACTGTCCGTTGCATAGAATCCGGCGGCTGCCAGCATTTCCCCGGAACCGGCCCTGTACGCATTGGAAAACCATGCCTCGTCCTGGCCGTATCCGATCTGGCCCACCCAGCCGCACAGATCGCTCTGGTGGATCCTATCGTAATTATTTACCTGCTCCACGCCTGTGTAGACAATATTATGAACCCCGATATTGGTGTCGTAGTAGGATACGTAAAAATATCCCTGGTCCCCAAAATCCTCACCCCAGCTGTTGGTACAGATAAACGCCCCATCCCCCTCCAGGTCCATATTAAAATTCTCCCTGGAATAATTGTCATCCCATCCAACAATCACGGAATCATGGTTCGGCTTTTCGCTGCCCATATAACAGTAGGAATTGGTTTCCCGGTTATAGTACACGGACTCGCTCTGGTAATCCCTCATGGAGGTATACAGAGAACTCTGCACCCCTCCTTCCAGGTATACGGCCCGTTTAACGGCATCATAATCCTTGGCCTTCAGGACCTGGATCTCCTGCACATGCTTCCTAGGCATTAGACCATCCGGCGAATAACCGTCCCCGTAAGGGTCCTCGGATTCCAGCACAGGCCCCTGCCATGCCAGAAGATAGGCCATGGACATGGTGTACTCCCCACCCTCATCCTGGCTTAAAAGAAAGTTGTTGTGCATGGACATGTGGTCCACTGCAAATGTCATCCTCTGCCCAGGCAGCAGGGAAGACTCCAGAGCGGTGAGGGATGCAAAGGCCCAGCACGTTCCCAGGGATCCCTGGTTGCCGATCTGGGGCGCCCTTCCCTCTGTCCTGTAGTCATAGGCAGCCGGCAGCTTTACCTGCGGTCCGTCACCCCGGTTCCATATATATGGTTTATACTCATCCTTTGTCTCTTTTTCCTGTGTATCCTTTTCCTTCGTTTCTTTTTCCCGTTCTTCTTCCTTTCCCGTCTCTCCCCCGTCAGTCCGGCCGGCCGTATGGCCGGCGCTGTTCTCCTGCGTGCCTGATAAGCTCTCCTGCGTCTCCTGCTGCATCTCCTGCCGGGGATTTCCCGCCCCAAGACTGCCGCAACCGGAAACAGACCCCGCCAGCAAAACGCCGGCCAGGGCCAATATCAGCCACTTCTGGCCTGTATATGAAATAAAGGTATTGCTGTTTCTCAATTCTCTCTGCTCTCCTGACTGCGTCTGGGAGGCTTTGGTCCCATGAACTGGTAAAAGTATGTCTTCATCATACCATTGTAGATCTTCCTGTTCTTGTCCGCCTTGCGCCCAATGTACTGCTCCGCGTCCTCGTAGGAAGTAATCAGGTACATGGACCATGCATCCAGGGCAGCATAGCGCTCCCCGATCTCCCTGTACAGGGCTGGAAGGTTGGATTTCTCCTCAAGCCGCTCGCCGTACGGCGGGTTGGATATAATAAATCCATATTTCTTGGGATGGCTTAAAGCGCTGACAGGCCTTTGCTGGAAATGGATCATATGGTCCACTCCGGCAGACTCTGCATTGGCCCTGGCCGCCTTTACAATATCACCGTCAATGTCATACCCCTGAATGTCCGCCTTCACATCCCTGTCCACCAGTTCATTGGCCTCATCCATGGCCTCATACCAGCATTTACGCTTGATCAAATTCTTCCAGTCCTCAGACAGGAAGGAGCGGTTCATACCCGGCGCCATATTGGCCGCCATCATGGCCGCTTCAATGGGAAATGTCCCGCTTCCGCAAAAGGGATCCACCAGTATGCGTTCTTTGTTCCACGGGGTCAGCATAATCAGTGCGGCCGCCAGGGTTTCTGTAATGGGCGCCTTGCTGGTCAGTGTCCTGTATCCGCGTTTGTGGAGTGAATCGCCGCTGGTGTCTATACCCACTGTCACCACATCCTTATACAGAAATACGCGCAGGGGATAGCTGGCTCCATTTTCAGGGAACCATGATACGCCATAATGCTTTTTCATCCGCTCCACCATTGCCTTTTTCATGATGGATTGTATATCAGAGGGGCTGAACAGCTTGCTCTTGATGGAGGAAGCCTTTGCAACCCAGAATTTTCCATCCTCCGGCACATATTCCTCCCAGGCAATGGCTTTTGTACCCTGAAACAGTTCCTCAAATGTCTCTGCCTTAAAACTCCCCACCTTTAAAAGCACACGCTCCGCGGTGCGCAGGAATATATTGGCGCGGCAGATCGCTTCATCATCACCGATAAAGGTAACACGGCCATCCTCCACAAGGGATATCTCATATCCCAGATCCAGTATCTCTTTTTTCAGCACCGCTTCCAGTCCAAAATGGCAGGGTGCGATCAGTTCATATGTCTTCAATCAATTATCCTCTCCGCATATTACAGCTTCATTTCTTTTACCAGGTCCCCGTCCAGGGTGAGGATCCGGAATACCCCGTCCACAAGCATGGCATAGGTATGGGGATTCCCTCCCTTGGGTATGGAAACAGACCCTGGGTTGAGCACAGTGATGCGTCCGCAGGGTGTATTGTCAACTGTCTCCGCTTTCAGAAGGTGGGTGTGTCCATGAACAAGGATATCGCCTTCCTTCATGGGAGGAAGATGGTCCTGGTCAAACACATGTCCATGGGTGGCATAAAAGGTTTTGCCCTCGATCACAAACAGTCCGTAATCCGCCATGATGGGGAAATCAAGCACCATCTGGTCCACCTCTGTATCACAGTTTCCCCGAACCGCATAAATTTCATTCTTCATGGAATTTAACATGGCAATGACTTCCTTGGGCGCATAATCCCTTGGCAGGTCATTGCGGGGACCGTGGTACAGAATATCTCCCAGCAAAACCAGGCGCTCTGCTCCGGTCCCTTCATATATATCCAGCATCCTCCTGCAATAGTACGCAGAACCGTGTATATCCGATGCAAACATTATCTTCATGGGTTTATCCTCCTGAAAACAGCTTTTATCACTCAAACTTACGGTTTCTATTCTATAGCTGAAACCGGGCTTCTGTCAATGTATTTCCCCCGGTAATTCAACATTCCTCCAGCCAGATCCACTGCATCATAGCCCAATCTCCACAGGTCCCGGCAGACCACCATGCTTTTCGCCCCCCGGTCACAATAGAACACCACGGTACCGTCCCTTCTAATAAGATCCATGTTACACTCCAGCTCCTCGTAGGGAATGTTCATACTTCCCCACAGGCGGTCATGCTCATACATCCACGGTTCCCGCAGATCCACCAGCTGGGCCACTTTTCCCTGCTCCAGCCATTCGTCAAATTGTCTATATGATATCATTGGAAATGTCGTCATTTCCTACTCACCTGCCCTTTCCTTTACGGCCGGCCGGCAAAAAAGCCTGTCAGACGTGTCCTATTATCAATATATGCGGTGTGGTCCATGGGGTGAAGGATCAAACCGGGATTGTGGGGACTTTGGGGCGGACCTGGGCGGGGCGGGCCTGATCCCGGGGCTTCTGGCCGTGGACACCACCAAAAGGCCGGCGTACTTGGTTGCACGCCGGCTCTTTAGCCGTTCCGTTATTCTATTGTTCTATGATTATCGGTTTTTACTGACCCGCCTGTTACGGCGTCTTCATTTCCCGTGCTGTATTTGCGCACTTTCCCCTGCTCTCTATGGGCTTTGAAGCATAAGTTTCACGGTCTTGATCTCAAAGGGCATAAATGAGAGCCTGGTTCCCTCCTTTGCCACATCCAGCGTCCTCTCCTCTGCCTCCAGCATATCACATTCCGCAGCCCCCTTTACCGGAAGCCTCCATGTGAGGCGCGTGTCCGTGCGCTGGTTAAAGCACTCATACATTCGCAGGATCACATCCCGGCTGTCCTCCGCCTGTTTCACCACTTCGATCACAATATTATCCGCATCCACGGATACCAGGGAATACTGTGGCGGGAGGGTGCGGTCAGATCCGTTTTTCACAGCTGCCATCAGGGGATTATTAAACAGATACGCCTGTTTCACCGTGCCGGCTTCCCTCCAGTCCCCCTTATGGGGATAAATGGAATACCAAAACTCGTGTTTTTCCTTGTCCGCATCCGGATTGGGATACAGAGGGGACTTTAACATGGTCAGCCCCACCACTCCGTCCTTTACGCTGCAGCCGTATTTGCAGTCGTTGAGAAAGCTGACCCCGTACCCGTACTCGGACACATCCAGCCACTTATGGACACATACCTCAAATTTTGCAAAATCCCATGAGGTGTTGGAATGGGTGGGCCGTTTTACATTGCCGTACTGGATCTCAAAGGACGCTTCATCCGTATGGACATCCAGCGGGAATATATCCTTCAGCATAATCAGGTGCTCGTTCCAGTCCACCTTGGTCCGTATATCGATCCTGGGGGTATGGCCATACAGGTAAATAGTCTGGGAAATGGTTGAATCCAGGTACTGCCGGTCGATCTGCACCGCGGCGCGCACCGGCCCCATCTCCGTAACCTGAACAGATGAGACCTGATCCACTTCCCAGCTTTTCTCCGTATAGTAGTTATTGATATCCCACGCATCATAGTTGTGGGGACGGTCCTCGTAGCTCATGATCACATTGCCGGCCCGGCCCGGCTTCAGGACCTCACGCTTATTCTCCTTATCATAAATGCGTGAAAACTGGCCCTTTTCGTTAAATTCCAGGATAAAGTACCGGTTCTCCATTCCCCTCTCGCTGACAGTCAGTTCCGAAGGCATGGCGTTCTCCTCCCCATACCCGTAGGTACGGTACCCCCTTGAGGGCACTCCCAGGGCCTCAAAGATGCAGCGGCCCTCCGCTGTCTGCTGGACCGGAATCTTTCCTGAGCCGTCCCGAAGCCCGGTTACCTCTTTCCCCTTCCCCGGTGAAAATTCCGCAATCCCTTCTCCCAAAGCGCCGTAAGGATTAAACACCACCACGTCCCCGGCTCCGGCATCCACATGATCCGCCAGCCTTTGAAGCTGTTCCCTGATCTGCTGCCCGGCACGTTCCAGCAATTCTTCATACTCTGCCTTGGAATCTTCATATACCTCTTTGATGGATGAACCGGGCAGTATATCGTGGAACTGATTCTTCATCACGGTCTCCCAGCTCTCCTTTAGCAGCCGGGCCGGATACTTCCCTCCCGGATGCCCTCCGCCAGGCAGGTCTTCCTCCCCCAGCAGGCATTCCTCCATCACTCCCAGCCATTCCATGTTCTGGCAGGCAAACTCCGATTTCCTGTTATAACGTTTATTCCGTGCCATGGTGGTATAAGTGCCCCTGTGGTATTCCAGGTACAGTTCGCCGCTCCACACAGGCAGATAGGGGTTTTGGCATATATCCTGTTCCAGCTTTTCAAAGAACTCCGTTACATGGGACATTCTGGTGTTGGGGCAGCCCGGGATCCCCTTGGACAGCCGCCTCTGGTTTTCCAGCATTTCCCTGGTGGTCCCTCCGCCGCCGTCCCCGTAGCCGCAGGCCATCAGAGTCTCCTGGTTCAGGTATTTCTGGCTGTACCGTTTCCAGGATCCCTTGACCTGGGACGGATTGATAAAGCCGTTATAAGTGGTGAAAAAGTTGGTCCTGTTGGCATTGTCCGCCGTGTCCTTATAATCCCTGGTGGGCATAAAATGCGTCAGGATCTCCGTGCCATCGATCCCCCTCCACATGAACGTATCATAGGGCATGCGGTTGAATTCATTCCAGTTGATCTTAGTGGTCATGAAATACCGGATCCCTGTCTTTTTCATGATCTGGGGCAGGGCCGCTGAGTAGCCGAACACATCCGGCAGCCATACTACCACATTGTCCTTTCCAAATTCTTCCTTGAAAAAACGCTTGCCGTACAGGATCTGGCGCACCAGGGATTCCCCTGATGAGAGGTTGCAGTCCGCCTCCACAAACATGGCCCCCTCTGTCTCCCACCGCCCTTCACGGACCCGTTCCCTGATCTCCTCATAGATCTCAGGGGCGTTCTTTTTCACAAATTGGTACAAAAGGGGCTGGCTGGACATGAACTTATACTCCGGATACTGCCGCATAAGCTCCAGCACCGTGGAAAAGCTGCGCACAGCCTTGTCCTGCGTGACCCTCAGGGTCCACAGCCAGGCACAGTCAATATGGGTGTGGCCCACACAGCAGATGGTCGGCCTGTCCTTGGTGCCGCACCGTTTTTCATAAAATTCCTCTGTTATGTATTGCTGCGCCCTGGCAAGGCTTTCATAATATTCAGGCGACCCCTCCTTGCGGAAATCCAGAAGATTGACGGACTGGTTGATGGTATTGATGATGGTTATAAAATCCCGGTCCTCCTCGTCCAGCAGGCAGGCCGTATGATATGGCACGGAAATATCATAATAGTATTGTTCGGTCAGGCGGTCCAGCACCTTCAGGGAAGCCTTGAGTTTTAAGTTAAAATTCTGGTCCCCTGTGAACGCAGAGAGAACGATCCGGTACTCCTGCCCCGGCGCAGCATGTTCGGAAAGGACCACCTCCCGGTGATTGACATCCAATCCCTGGCGCAGCACGCCGTCCACATAACAGGAGAACTGCGGGTTGGTTGCGTCCCATCCCCCTTCCTTTCCGGTGAGGATCTCAAGGCAGACACATTTTCCCTCAAAGCATTCCGGTACCGTTGCCTTAAGGTCGAACCAGTAATACTCTCTGTGGCCTCCCCATATCCCCCCGCTGCCAAAGGGCTTCCATTCCGAAGCATTCAGATCCATTCTGCCCCTGTAGTTTTCCTCCGACTTGATAAAGCGTATATCCGTTACCTCCCGGGTCAGGGGGTAAATCTGTTGTTCCAGATAAGAAAGGAACTTTCCTATCCGCTGGCGAAGCATGATCATTTCTAACCTCCTTAAATCTTGAAACTCTACCCTTTTGCGGCTCCTGATAAACTGAATCCTTTGGACATATAATTCTGGGACAATATGTACAGCAGGATGGAGGGCAGCGTGTAGATGATGGAATAAGCTGCCAGAGGACCGTAGTCAATAAGTCCATACTGGCCGAAAAACTGATACAGCTTCACGGAAGCCGGCATCTTGGACGCTGAGCTGAGAAGGATATACGGAACAAAAAAGTTGCCCCAGCTCTTGGAAAACGTGTAGATAAACACGGTGCAGATTCCCGGAAACATTAACGGCAGCACAACCCCTGTAATGGATTTCATAGTGGTGGCCCCGTCTACCCAGGCAGCCTCCTCCAGTTCCTGGGGAACCGCGTCCATAAAATTCTTCATCAGCCACAGCCCGTAGGGAAGGGATGAGGCCGAGAGGTACAGGATCACTTCCCAGATTTTGTCCAAAAGCCCCAGACTCAGGTACATTTTATAAACCGGGACGATCACGGCGATCATGGGCAGGGCGGTCATAAACAGTATGATGTTCATAAATGCCTTTTTGTAGCTTAATTTGTATCTGGACAGCGGATAAGCGGCCAGGCAGGACAGCAGGACCACTGCCAGTGATTCCACAAATGATATCACAAAGCCCACCCAGTAAGCCCGCAGATTGCTTTTTTCCGTCAGCACACTGACAAAGTTGCCCATGGTCCAGGCCGCAGGGGTCTTAAGGGCATCGCTGGCATTGGGGTCCAGTGACGCCGCCACCAGCCACACCAGGGGCAAAAGGAATGTAAGCGCCATAAAACTCAATACAATATAATGCAGATAATTGACCTGTTTGTTATTCATGCTGCGCTCCTCCCTAATCCTTTGATTTTAAGATCCTGGCATATATCAGGCTGCATATGATGCCCACCAGAAGGATCAGCATTCCGATGGCAGTTCCAAATCCCAGCTGCATTCCCTTAAGTCCCTGATTGTACATGTAAATGGGCAGGGTGGTGGTCTTATTGGCAGGACCTCCTCCTGTCATGGCGTAGATCAGTCCGTATACCCCCAGTGTGGACAGGGTGTTTAACATTACATTGGTGGCAATGCTGTCCTTGATGCAGGGTACAATGATACGGATCAGAACCTGGAGCCGGTTGGCGCCGTCCACACGGGCTGCCTCCTCTATCTCCCCGGATACGTTATCCAGGGCGGACTGGAAATTCAGCATGGAAAATGCGGTCCCGTGCCACACGTTGGCCATGATCACCGAGAGCATGGGATGTTCATAAAGCCAGGCAATGCCCTTTATCCCCACAGCGCCCAGAAGCACGTTTAAGGTTCCGTTTTCCTTAAAAAAGGCCATAAAGCATAATGCCACCACAATCTCCGGCATCACCCAGCCCACCAGGAAACAGGGGCCCACCACACTGCGGAAAGCCCTGGCCTTCTGTTTCATAAAATAGGCGATTGCAAACCCCAGGATGGTCTGTCCTGCCAGGCTGCCCGCCAAAAATACCAGGGTATTCCTGATAGCCGTGATGGTGCTGGGGTCTGTCAGCATTCTTTGGTAATTCTCCAGGCCAATGAACTTCAAATTCCTGGCATTGGAACCGCTGAGCGCCATATTTGTAAACGAGTAATACACGGTCAATACAATGGGGACGATGAAAAAGCACAGTAAGACTGCCACTGCCGGGAGCAGAAGCACGGATTTTCTCATCTCCTCCCGCCAACTATATACCTGTCTGTTTGTCATTGGACAACTCTTCCTTTCATAAAAATGTGGAGGGTAATCCGTCTGATCGCCGCTCCACAATTCAGGTACGCCTGAACGTACTTGTGTAAGTCGCCTCATGCTTTGCATGACATGATAGGTATGTGCGCCTTACACGATCCGCCGCAGGCTTCATCTTTCCGGGAAAGATGAACTTATTTCTCCACTACATTGTCATCCCCCACCACGCGGGCCACATCCATGGCATACTGGTTCATGGCATCCTCCGGCGTACTGCCGGATACAACCGCCTCCACCATGGTCTGGATATTATTGGTCACAACTGAATACTGCTCGTTCTGTGGTCTGAAGAAGGCTCCCTCCAGCAGGTCGGTTGCTTCCGTGCGGAAGGGAAGGGAGGTATATGCCTCATCCGCAGCCGCATCCGTCCTGGTGACAATACTTCCCTGGGCGATCACGGATTCGGTGTACAGAGGCGGTTCCATTAATTTCTTAACAAAGGCAAACGCCTCATCTTTCATATCGGAATTTTCAGGAATGGAAACAGACCAGCCTCCTGACATGGTGATCACACCGCCGCCGTTCTGTGTGGGCATGGCTGCAAATCCCATGATCTCCTGGTATTCAGGCCATGGGGAAGCGCCTGTCTCCTCCCAGTTTGCACAGATCCAGGCTCCGTCCATGGACATTGCCAGTTTCTGCTGGGGCAGATATTCGCGCCTGGCCGTGTTGGTGGCCTGCCCGTTAAGTACCAGGGACAGGGAGGGTCCGTAGCCATTGGTATAAATGTCACTGATAAACTGCAGGGTGTCCTCAATGGCCCGGCTCTTTACGATCCATTTTCCATTCTCATCCAGAAGCTGCTCACCTGTTCCGTACAGCAGCATTTCATAGGTCTGCATGGAGGTGGCCTCACCGGTTGCCACACCGGAATTACACCAGAATGGGATCACATCCGGAACATTGGCCTTGATGGCAGCGCACGCGTCCAGAATATCCTGCCAGTTCTCCGGCTGCCACTCCTGGGGAAGACCTGCCTGCTTAAAGATCTCCTTGTTGTACCAGATCCCTCTGGCATCCGTGGAATAAGGGATACCGTAGACAGAGCCGTCCTCTGCAACAGAACCTGACTTCAGAGAATCATAATATGTCCCATCGGACCATTCCGGGTAACCGGCCACATAAGAGTCCAGATTAGTCAGGTATCCGGCGCTTACATCACTTGGAAGCTGGAAGGTATCCTCGATCACAATGTCCGGGCAGGTATTCTTGTCCGCCAGCTGCAGGGCAACTTTGGTATAATAATCCCCCTCAGAGGATGTGATGGGGGCAAGTTCCAGATTGATCCCATCCTTTTGGTCCCATTCCTCATAGCTTTTCTTAAGCCATACATACCACGGATGGTTTTCTCCCTGGCCATCATCCTTAAATGTAACGGTCAGAGTCTTCTTTTCCCCTGATGACGCCCCGGTCTCCTCCTTCCCGCTCTTCTGCTCAGACGGGGCTGCGGTGGCGGATGCAGACCCGGAGGCCCCGCATGCAGCCAGGCTGGAAACCATAACAGCGGCCAATGCCGCGCTGATCAATTTTCTTTTCATTTTTCCCTCTCCTTTATTTTTCTTTGTACACTGATGGTATCATTTCAAACAGCCAAAGTATATTCCACTTTTTTGAAAAAAGGGTAAAATTTTAACCACTGACGCAAAAAGCATCAGTGGTTCATGATCGCAACCCTCACCTCATCCTGGAGGTTCCTTGCAGTTTCGGGCACATCTATGTTTTTCTTTGTAAGCAGGCTGCAAACATATTCGGAAAGGATGCTGGATACCTCAAACCAGGAATTGTAACTCTTTAACAAAATCCCCTGGTTGACAAAACCCTTTTTCAGCTGCAGCATATCCCTGTCATTTCCGCCTTCTCCTGCTTCTGCCTGAAACAGGGGAAGGGTGCCTGTGGCATTTAAGAAACGCGTCCTGACCTCCGGCTGGTACAGATACCCCATAAATGCAAGGGCGCCTCTGTCCCCGTTTTTCAGGATCCCTATATTGTCCCCTGACAGGACATACCCCTCCCTAACCTCCCCGGGCACCGCAGTGATCCTGTAGGATATACCGCTCTTTAGCTGGTCCAGATAGGTTTTTACGCTGATGGGGGCAATGATCATGGCTGCCTTTTCATCTGCAAATTCCCGCGCAATATCTGTCTGTGTATAATTGATCACATTTTTATCCACATAGCCCCACCGCTTCAGGGTGTCGAATAGTTCCAGGGACCTGATCCCCGGACTGCTGTCCAGACTGTAGTAGCTTCCGCCGCATATGTAAAGCACGCTGCTGTAAAGCCGCGCTCCATCCCCTGTGCGCCGCACGCCGAATCCAAGGCCGTAAATCCCGCTGCTGTCAATGCTGTTGCACACTTCAAATACCTGATTCCAGTTATCCGGCACATCCAGAGCCTTTTTCTCAAAATATCCGGTATTGGAAAACAGTACATAGGGATCGCAGCTAAAGGGGATCCCATAGTATTTCCCATCATCCATAACAGCCTGCCACATATCCGGCCATATGACGCTGGCCCTCCGCTCCTTGGTAATGTAGGGGGTGATGTCTTCCAGCACATCCATGTCAAGAAGTCCGGCCATCTCCAGGCTGTCGCAGATAACCATGTCCGCCTTATCTCCCCGTTCCTCCCTCAGGCATATGTCCTTTTTCAGGTTTTCCTTGTCAATAAATTCCATCTCCACCCGCAGGCCTGGATTTTGTTCATTAAACTCATCCGCAAACTGCCTTAATATCTCCTGTTGCCCCATGATCTCATAGCAGGACAGGACTTTGATGACCGCGGTTTGGTCCTGTGCAGACTTATCCTCCGGGATATCCTTTTGGAACTGGACATATACAATCAGGATGGAGATCATAAGTGTTCCTATTACAACAGGCATAACCCTTTTTATGCTCATAACCTGGATTCCTTCCTATACTCTGACGGAGTCACCCCGCAGAGTTTTTTAAATACCTTAATAAAATACTTCTGGTCATGAAAGCCAACGGCCTCAGCCACCTCATAGATCTTATAATTGCCGGTCATCAGCATCCGCTTGGCAGCGCTGATCCTGAAATTTTGTAAAAAAGCGCTGAAATTAATCCCTGTTTCCCGGTAAAAAATCCTGCTCAGGTATTCCGGCGTCACCCTGCATATCCTGGCCACATCCGTCAGTGTGATGTCCTCTTTATAGTTGGTGCGTATATAGGAAACCGCGTTCATGACCATGCCGTTCTCCGTGGGCATTTCTTCCCCCGGCTCTTTGGAGATCATATGTATGAATTTTTCCAGTTGGTAATGGACCTCGCTTCTGCTTTCACTCAATACGACCATTTCAATAAAATATTGAATGTTCTCTTCCTGGTTAAAATACTCCTTCATCTCCCTGGCCACATTGAACACATTGGCGATCAGGCGTACGGCGCACTCCCGTATCTCTTCCGGTCTGCCATTGCTGTCCGCAACCTCCCTGATAAATTTATTTCCATATTCTTCCAGTTTCTTCTTGTTGCCATTGCGAAGTTCGCGGATCATGGACTTCTCTAAATGCTCAGGATATTCCAATGGCCCGTAGCGCACCTGTGCAACCGTCTCCTCATCGATCATCCTGTCAGGATCAAGGGAAAACGCATAGGGCAGCCAGCCTGTCATCTGTTCCACCCCGGGCCACAAATTTTCAATTCCCCAGACCCGGTGGCAGACACAGGTACAGGCCCCTATCTCCTCCAGCTCCGGCAGGACCTTTATGGCAAACCGGTTCTTAAACCCCCTGTTTCTCTCCGTGCCGGCCGCAATGACCAGGATGCGCTTTTCCCCGGGCACGGAGATGACACAGGAATTTTCAATGCAGAGTGATTCCAGCAGTTCCTTTGTACAGTTCATAAACTCCGCCACCCGGTCCACAAACATCCTTCCCGGGGACAATAAAAACAAGGTCAGTTCTGTCTTGTCATTCATGTGAAGCATCTCCTGGAGCACCAGGCGCACTGAGTCCTTTTGCTCTTCCTGGCACTCCTTGTAATTAATGAGCAGCTGTTCCACGGAAACCTGTTGGATCCTCGTATTACAGATCCTTGTCTCCACGGCGCTTAGATTCTTTAAAAAATCCTCCACGTCCAACGGTTTCAGGAGATAGTCCACCACCTGAAGCTGGAGGGCCTTCCTTGCATATTCAAAGTCCGAGTACCCGGTGAGAAGAATTGCATTGAACCTGACCTTTTCATCAAACAGCTTCTGGAGCATTTCCAGGCCGCCCATGACCGGCATCCTGATATCGCTGATAATCAGGTCCGGCTGCTTCTCTTTCACCAGTTCATATCCTTCCTGCCCATTTTCCCCAACCCCCACCACCTCATGGGCGGTAAACTGCTTTATCATATTCAGAATGCCATTCCTGGTTTTATGTTCATCCTCCACCAGAACGATCCTCATCCCATCACCCCTTCCTAATGTACTTCCGGAATCACAATGCGCACCGTGGTCCCTGTCAAGTCTGAGTCAAAACGGATATCCCCTTTGTCCCCATAATACAGTTTGATCCTGGTGATCACGTTCCTGACTCCAATGGTTTTGCCCAGGGTGTCAGCCCTGCCGTCATATGAGTTCAGCTGCCGCACCAGATCAGGGCTCATGCCCACGCCGTTATCTTTGATCTCTATGGAAATATTTCCCTCTTCTGTGTACTGTATGGATATGTCTATCTCCCCCGGCCTCCCGCTGTCCGGAAATCCATGGATAATGGTATTTTCCACCAGTGGCTGCAGCAGGAGTTTGTGGATGCAGCACTCCTCCACCTTTTCATCCGCATCAATGGAGCACTGGAATGAGTAGTCAAAGCGCTGCTGCTGTAAATAGATATACTTTTTCAAAAATTCCAGCTCTGTCCGGATCGTCACGATCTCATTGCTGTTGTGGATACTGTAGCGCAGGATCTGGGCCAGCTTTGTGATCATCTGGCTGATGGAGAACTGCTGCTGTTCAATTGCCTGCCAGTTGATGGTATCCAGTGTATTGTAAAGGAAATGTGGATTGATCTGGGCTTCCAGGGACCGTATCTCTGCATTTTTCTCCCGGACCATGGACTCCCGCTCCTGCTGGTTCGCCTTCTTGATCTCTGCCAGCATATCATTAAAGTGCTCGGAGATCCTGGCAAACTCGTCATTTCCTTCCACCACCGCCTTGCTGTCCAGATTTCCTCTATTGGCCTCGTTCATGGCCTTTAGTATCTTCTTCACGGACCGGTCCGTATCCTGTGATATGTAATACACAATTAGGAAACAGACTGCTCCCACCAGCCCTGCCACCAGACAGATCATGATCAGGAGATAGCGCAGCTTAGACAGGGAGTAGTTCAGATCCTGGATATTCACAATAAAGAATTCCCCGTTCAGAATGCTGAGGGCATTGACAGACAGGTTTCCGGCACGAAAGTAATGGATCTTGCTGATAAAATCATAGGACGCCTTTTTAAGGACATCCATATCCTCCTCTCCTATCATCACCCCGGACCGCCCTGGAAACAGGTTGGTATCATGGTATCCCTGCTGGGGAAATGATACCATGTTGCCGTAACAATCCACCAGAAAAGAAATGTTGGACTCCTCGCCTCCCTGGCTGTAAACCCTGCGGAACCGGCTCTCATCAATACACAGAATCACACAGCCCTCGGCTCCCCTTTTGTAATTGTTAAAATCAGCAAGGGGGTGGGCTATGAAAAAGTAGGAGTGGCTTCCATATTCCTCATCGTTCTTACTGGTCAGGGGAGAATAAATACTGCCCTTCTGCTTCATGGCATCCTTTACCAGCGGATCATTCTTCAGGTTGGGAGGGAAACAATACGGCTTCCGGCTTGACAAGGTCACGCTGTCATAAAAGCACTCATCCCCATATTTCCCCACAATGGCGATCCCCATGATCTCCTCGTTCATATATATGATATCCCGCAGCTTGTCCTCCAGGGAATGCTTAGACCGGTAATAATCCTCCCCGTCCCAGGAATTGATGATCTTCAGGTCGTCAATATAGTCCGGGTTGGTATAGATCTCCTGTATCACGCTGTTAAAGCGTTCAAATGTTGCCCTTATATTCCCCGCACTCTGTTCCAGACTCTCGCTGATCAGTTCCTGTGTCTGTTCCGTTATAATGGCGGAGCTTAAGTGGTAGGATATCATCAGAATAATTCCGATCTGCAAAAGGGACACGGACAAAAGGATAACCAGGATCTTTTTTCCCAATTCCATGGACCGGTATTTTGCAGTCAGTCGACCTCTCATATTTATCATGGCTGGTCACCTTTCATCAGAAGATTTTATTCGCTGCATCTTCCCATATTCTAGCATGATTTTCGCCCCAGTCCAAGTGCCTGCAACCACAAAATCCCCATGCAGAGAGCATCCCAGCGTTCCTTTGAGCGGAGAGGGCATTTGGTAAGCAGATAAGCCCCTTACGGGGCTTACCCCTTTCAGAACCGAACGTGCGGCTTTCCCGCATTCGGCTCCCTGTAAAGCTTATACATCGACTGCTATCTGTATATACTGACATAAATACGTGGCTGGGCAAGCGGAAACTGTTTCATCAGTTCTTTGTACCCTTCCTTTGTATAGCTTTTTTGCTGGCTTCTTCTATTCAGCCAGTAGTACAGCCTGTATCGCACGATATTATAAAACGAGTTCAGGCTTGCTGATGTCCTATGGACGTAAACACCATGTCTGGATTTTCGCTCGACAGCTGTGATATTCTCGCCAATTTCGTTTCCATAGTTCCTCCCGTCTCTGTGTACAGACTATGTTTCCTCTTTGGTATGACTTTACATGACAGACCTGCGAGGACAGGTGCGAGGACAGGTTCTTCTCGACTTCCACAACTTTATTTCTTCTGTGTACTATTCGGCCATCCGACTTCTGCTGGGTATTTTGTGGTTCTCCCTTCTTCAGTTGTTCCACATACCAGATGTACGCAACTCCTCCGGATCCAGACAGACCTCCCCGGTTGACTTAAAATCCTTCCTTGCATGACCAACCTAAAAAAACCGGGGAAGCGGCTGTATTCTCGCCATTATCGTTTACAGCCGTATTGCTTTCAGTGAATAGGAGCACCTCTTCCTTCCCAATTACATTTTGATATCAAGGCTATATATAGTTATGCCCTGCAAGTTTCGCTGTCTACGCTTAGGAGTCAGTATCTCTACTACCCACCCAAGACTCGCTAGCTGCGGTACGGCTTATACCTTACAGCGTGGGACTTTCACCCACCGAACTTCAATCCCTTTACTGGGCGCACCCTATGAAACAAAAAAAGACCGCCGTTTATCACGGCGGCGGCCTTCTTTTTTACTCCGGATCGATCTGCACAACAAACTGCCAGATTAGAAATTAGACTCATTTCTGCTGCTGTTGCGGCTGCTGTTCTGGGAATAATTCTGAGAATTGTTCTGAGAGCTGTTCTGAGAGCTGTTCTGAGAACTATTCTGGGACTTGTTCTGAGAACTGTTCTGAGAGCTGTTCTTGGAACTGTTCTGAGAATTGTTCTGGCTGTTATTCTGCTGATCCATGTTCTTGCAATTTCTTGAGCTGTTTTCCATGTCGTTGTTGTAGTTATTCTTGTTAGACATCTTCACTACCTCCTAAAAACACGTTTTTTTAGTTACAGCCTTAGTATGGCATAAATGCAGTCCTCTTATTCCAGAGAAAACAAAAAAATAAACAGAACGTCTGTCTGTTCTTATTCTAAAATTAAACAGGGTTCATTTTTCCATCTCTGGCAATTTTCATGAATTTTTTAATATGTCCACACACCATCTAACAGTAAAGTCCCTGTCCGCTTGTGACTTTGCCACGATAATTCCATGTCATTCCGGTCAGAAACCATCTCTTTTGCCCGCAAAAATGAGGAGCAAAAAAGACACTGTAGTGAAAATACAATAAAACCAAGGGATTGTTCACCGCTTTAAACATCCATATCGTCAAAATAAGGTTGCTTTTTTCCTGAAAATATATTATAAATAATATGAGGAAAAATGGTTTCCCTTAAACCATGACCTCATCCTTATTAATTATTTATACTCCCCTTGAGTAAACACCGGATAGCTCCCCTATCCGGTGTTTCTCCGTATGGGACATCTGGCGGTGGGACTTTTAACCGTAACTTTTGGCGTTGGAATCTCTGGCGTTGGAATCTCTGGCGGTGGAATCGCTGGCTGCCGATAAATTTCCCTCTTGACAAATCCCCTCCCCTATGATATATTAAAAAAGTATTTTTGATTAATTCTGATTTCACATATTTTTGTAAGTCATGAACGAGTTGATGATTTACAAAAATATGTGATTTTTATTTTTATTCAAGAAACACATATTATATTACAGGAGGTATCTTTCATGAACAAAGGTACAGTTAAGTGGTTTAACTCACAAAAAGGATTTGGCTTTATCACAAACGCAGAGAATGGCGAGGACATCTTCGTTCATTATTCAGGAATCGCTTCCAATGGCTTCAAGTCATTAGAGGATGGACAGTCCGTTACTTTTGACATTACCAATGGCAATCGTGGCTTACAGGCTGTTAATGTGTGCGTAGCTTAAGCATATACGTTTCGTGACAGATCAAAGGGGCACCGCAGGACCGGGAGTTTTGCAGGCTCCTTTTTTGCTGCCCGGACACAGGCCCGGCTGTCCTGGGAAGACATATTTAACAATTTCAGCGCAAAAGAACGCGCCCCGAGACTTTCGTCCCAGGGCGCGTCTTTTATTATATTTGAAAATCTATCCTAACACATTAATGATCTTAACCGGATTCCTGTAATTCCAGTTAGATATGGTAATACCCGTGCGCTCCGTGGAAGCATGTACAATCTGTCCGTTTCCAATATACATGGCCACGTGATTGATACCCCTTGTGCTGCCGTAAAACAGCAGATCTCCCGGCTGCATCTGGTCGGCTCCAATGGCCACACCCTGCTGGGCTTGTCCACCGGAAGAGCGGTTCATGCTGATGCCTGCGGAGTTCTGGAGCACGTATCTTGTAAATCCGGAACAATCCACACCTGTGCGGGGATCGCTGCCGCCGTATCTGTATCTTCCCCCTACAAACTGCATGGCATAATTAACCACCTGCTGCCTTTTGTAACTGTTGGAAGACTCCAGTGCATCCTGCTGCACTTCCGCCATCTCATCCGCCGCCACCTCTTCTACCGTAGCATTACCGGATACCGGAAGATATCCTTCGGTGTCGTTCACACGGATCTTCATCCATCCGTTTCCTAAATCCTCTAATACCTCGTATGTATTCCCTACCTGGGCTGTCATCAGTACTTCTTCGCTGTCTTGGCTTTTGTTGATATTCACACTCTCTGATGTAATGGTCGCTACATATGTACCTGCTGTAAATCCTGGTCCGATGGCTGCCAGGGATGTAAACGGATTCATTACCATCAGCATTCCGCACACAGCGCCTGTTCTTAAAAGTTGACTTAACATACGTTTCATTAAAAGGAAATCTCCCATCCTGTTTTAATGGTGAATGCAACCCTGTTCTTGATTTGTTACATAAGTGTTACATTCATTACGAATTTATTATATCACATTTTCATATTTCGTCAACATCTTTAGACATTTTTAATAATTTAAATATCATTTTTAACAATTTCAGTGCAAGATATAACATATCAGGCGGATTAGAAGCGCGTCTCTGCAAAGCAAAAAACCTGCTGTCCTAAGACAGCAGGCTGACGATCTTAACCGGCTCCCGGTAATCGTATGGGGATGTTTTAATTCCCGTCTTTTCAGTGGAGGCGTGGACGATCTTGCCATCTCCTATATACAAGGCCACATGGTTGATACCGCCTGAGCCGCTGTAGAACAACAGATCCCCGGGCTGCATCTCCTCCACGGTCACCTGCTTCCCATAGGAAGACTGTCCCTTGGAAGAATGGGGCAGGGCGATGGAAGCTGAATTGGACAGCACATACCGCGTAAAACCGGAGCAGTCCACCCCACGGTTGGGGTCAACTCCGCCGTACACATATCTGCCTCCCACAAACTGCATGGCATATTCCACTACCTGACGGCGCTTTTTAACGTTCTCATCAACGGTTTCATGGGCCTTTTCCACCACGGATGCATTGCCCGTGGTCCGGATATACCCTTCCCGTCCTCCGGTGCGGATCTTTACCCATCCCTGGCCGGCGCCGGACAGCGCCTCGTAGGTCTGGCCTCTCATGACCTGGCCCTGCTTTTCTGAACGCTCGCTTGCGTATGTATATACATCCACGGCCGGGGCTTCAATCTTCACCACATAGGATGACCGCGTCTTAACCTCTGCCTGCCTTGCAGCTGCCTGGCTGTCCTGGGGACATGCAATGGACAGACCTGCCACCAGGCACAGAACTCCCGATATCTTCAGTAACCCGTTCCAAAAATCACGTTTATTCAAACCTGTTTCCTGCCTTATATCCTTTTATTTCGATTACAATATGTTACGTAATTATTACATTTGTTAAAATAAAGTATATAATTATTTTACATATTTGTCAACTATAAGAGGATATTATTAAAGCAGGATATCTCTGCCAGGGCTGTCCTTTTTCCAGAACAGCCCCTTATCTGCGGGGTCCCCTGAACATCCACACCACCATCATAACCAGGAGTATGGGCCAGATATAGGACAGGATCCAGCCTGCCAGGCCCATGATCCCAAAGAACACGGTCATGATCAGGAGAATAAAAAGGAATACCACCAGGCCTGCAATCAGCCTGACGTACCATTTACTGAAATCCACATAGTGGAATTTGGGGTCCTTATGGTAGGGATCCTGGCTCTCTCTCTGGGTGTATCCTCCCCCTGTCCCCTCATCATAAGCAGCGCCTGAGCCGTAAGTGTCAAACCCGTCCGGACGGTCTTCCGTATCCAAAGCGGCATCCACAATGGTCCTGGCAATGATCTTGGGACCGCCCAGCCCTTCAATGACCTCCTCCTCGGTATGTCCTTTGGCAGCCTCCTCCGTAATATAGGAATCATAATATCTCAGATTCTCCTGTATGATGGAATGGGGTACACGCCCTTCCAGCTCAGCTTTTAATCCCTGTAAAAATTCTAACTTACTCATTACTCAACCCTTTCTTTTATGGTACCTTCTCTGTAAGCCGCCACCAGCTCTTTTAAATCAGCGATTTGCCCCTTTAATTCCCGGCCTTTATCCGTGTCCGCCACCATGACCCTGGTTTTTACCTTTTCCACCACCGATACCTTAGGCGTGCTCTCTTTTTTGGGGTCAAAGGGCATGTGCTCCGCCAGGGCCAGGTGATGGGAATTATAGATCAGGGTATATCCCGCGATCCCCGTGGTGCTCTGATATGCCTTGGACAGCCCTCCGTCAATGATAAACAGCTTACCGCCTGCCTTCATGGGCTTTTCCCCGTCCTTTAACTTCACCGGCACATGACCGTTGATGATATGGGATCCCTCCACGGGAAGGCCAAATTCCTCCAATAAACGGTTGCAGAATTCTTCCTTCACACTCAGCTGGTAATATGGATTCATGACCTCCTTGTGGGTCGCCTTATCCTCCACAAAATAGTGCTCAAATGTGGTCATCTTGTCCTTTCCGAACACCGGTGACTTGGCTCCGCACCAGAGATACCACATCAGGTCCATGGCAGTCTCTTTCCCCGCAGTCCCCTCAGGCATAAAATATGCGTTCTGCATCTGCCGGTCAAAATAATCCATCAGCGCCTTTCCCTTGTAATCGACTCCGTCAATGGTGATGGTATCAAAGGTTCCGTCCTTTTTCATGGGTATGCAGCCATGGTACAGAAGATTGGAGTTGTAGCACTTATACATACCTCCGTGGGAATAGAGGAATTTAACGTGTTTGTGCAGAAGATCGCTGTGCTTAAAGGATGCCTGCAGGGTGCGCAAAAGTTCCTTTTCCCCCCTGGTCAGCTCCAGCGGATTCCCCGGATTCACAGTGGGCAGGTTCATATCCATCATGGGATATGGCCTTCCGTCAATGGACACGGTCCCCTGTTCAAAATCAATATTGTCAAGAAGGACCCGGTTCTCCATCCCGTACTCAGGATGGCGCTTCATCATGGCCCCCTCCACTTTAAACTGGATAATGGCAATGGCCTTATGCATCTTGGCAGCCAGGCCGGGGTCCACTGCATCATAGATATTCTCATCCAGTATCTTGGGCATAAACCGCACGCAGGCGTCATCCTGGTACACCCTGGCCGCAAACATGGAAAGGGGGCGAAGGTTGATGCCGTACCCGTCCTCCAGCACATCAAAGCTGTTATAGCTGATGGCAATGCGCAGCACATTGCAGATACAGGCCAGGTTGCCGGTTGCCGCCCCCATCCAGGAAATATCATGATTGCCCCACTGTACATCCACATCATGGAAATTCATCAGCTCATTCATGATAATGTCTGCCCTCGGCCCCCTGTCATAGATATCCCCTATAATATGAAGGTTATCAATGGTCAGGTTCTGGATCAAATGGCACAGCGCTATGATGAACTTGTCCGCAATGTTGTTGTCAATGATGGAGTGGATGATCTCATTGTAGTACAGCTTTTTGTTGTCATCATTGTAATCCACATGGAGCAGCTCATCAATAATGTAGGCAAACTCCCTGGGCATCTTCTTTCGCACCTTGGAGCGGGTGTACTTGGAGGATACCTCCTTGCAGCTCTGCACCAGCCGGTAGATGGTAATTTTCTGCCAATCCTCCGTAAAATGTCCCTGCTTTATCATTCTGCCCAGATTCCGCTCAGGATAGTAGATCAGATTTGCCAGCTGCACCTGTTCATCCTCAGGTATCAGGTGGCCGAAGGTGTCTTTGATCTTCTCTCTGGTAATACCGGAGGATGAGCGCAAAAGATGAATGAACGCTTCATATTCCCCATGGAGATCGCTGAAAAAGTATTCCGTTCCCTTTGGAAGGCTGCAGATTGCCATGAGATTGACGATTTCACTGGTCGCCGCCTTAACCGTGGGGTATTCCTTTGCCAGAAGCCGCAGATATGCCAAATCCCTCATTGTCATATTCTCCCCAATCACAATTGCATTTTGTTTAAAGTTATAGTAACATATTCTTAAGTAAATGAAAAGTTTTTCCAGCTGAACAAAGAGTTAATATTGATTAAGATTATCTAAAATTTTTTCTAAGGAGACGGAAATATATGGAAAATTTATATGTGTTTGGAACAGGAAATGCCCAGGCAACCCATTGCTATAACACCTGTTTCGCCCTCAGGGACGGGGATGAATACTTTATGGTGGATGCGGGCGGCGGCAACGGCATCCTGCGTATTCTGGAGGATATGGATGTAGACATATGCCATATCCACAACATCTTTGTGACCCATGAACACACGGATCATATCCTGGGAATCGTATGGATGGTGAGAATGATTGCAACCGCTATGAGAAAGAGCGCCTACGAGGGCGAACTGCAGATCTACTGCCACCAGGACCTGGTGGAAACCATTTCCACCATCTGCCGCCTGACCATGCAGGGCAAATTTTATAAGATGATCGGAAGCCGCATCTTCCTGGTTCCTGTGGAGGACGGGGAAACCGTCCATATCCTGGATTATGACGTGACATTTTTTGACATCCTTTCCACCAAAGCCAAGCAGTTTGGTTTTACCACCACCTTAAAGAACAGGCTTAAATTCACCTGTGCTGGAGATGAACCATACAATCCCGACTGCCGCGCCTATGTGGAGGGAAGTGACTGGCTTCTCCACGAGGCATTCTGCCTGTACCGGGACCGCGAAATATTTGCCCCCTATGAAAAGCACCACAGCACTGTCAAGGAGGCCTGTGAACTGGCCGGGGAGCTGAACATCCCAAACCTTGTGCTGTGGCACACGGAGGACAAACAGCTGGCCCAGCGCAAAGCACTGTACACAGAGGAAGGCAGGGAGTACTATCACGGCAATCTGCTGGTGCCTGAGGACAGGGAGATCATATCTCTCTAAGGAGCGGCCGCACTGCCATCTGAAAAGCCGCCGTATAAGAAAAGGAGGACCGGAATGACAAGATCAATGAGCAGGACAGGAAGGGTGATATTTTCTGCCCTCCTATTATTTGGTTCCATCTGCCTTTGTTCCGCTCTCTTTTTTCAGGCAGAATCCCGGGCGGAGACCTCCGGCCCCGTGGGGCTGATGGAAGGAGTGAGCGACAGCAAGGGCAATCCTGTCCTGTATCCGCCCACGGATATTGAATTCAGTACCTCAGACCAGGGGGTTAATTTTAGCGGAGGGATCCACTGGTCCCATGAGCAAAACGCATATTCCGACCAGTTCATGCACGATCCGGTGAATCACTGGGATTCTGCTTTTCAATACACCTACTTCAGCCTGGACACGGATGTCTCCTATTTCAGCGAAATGGAGATGGATGGAAAAACAGAACGGATCGAGGGCGCTTCTATTGAGCCCATGGCCATCTCCTCCGTGGAGGCCGTGAACGGAGCTCCCGCATCCGTATACCGGGCCAATCCCGATGCGGAGCCGGACCGCTGGTTCTCCCTGCTTCCTGACAAATACAAAGCCTATAAAGGGAAGGGAAAAACCATAAAAGTAACCCTGTATTTCCGCGTTCTGGATAAAGACGGGGTGGAACATACCATGCCTTTGGGCACCCACTTCTTCATGGACCGGCAGCCCGCCTATTACCAAGTCAACAGTGACGGATGGGGACACGAATACATGGTCCGGAAAGGAGACTGCCTTTCCAGCTTGGCAAACCTGTGGTACCACGACCCATCCCTTTGGCGGGAAATATATGAATGCAACCGTGATACCATTACAGACCCTGATGTGATCATTGCAGGGCAGATGATCCATATGCCGGAGCGGTTTGTGGTGAAATGATTTCTGCCCTGTATGAACATACGGGCCAGCGGTTCTCATCAACCGCTGGCCCGTATGTTCATTTCTTCTCTGTTTTTTATTCCCCCATGGCCATGCCATAGATCTCTATCATTTCTTCCTTGCCCAGTTCAACAATTCCTGACAATTTGCGCTGGCCCATATTGGTGCACTTTTCAGCCATCTCCTCAATACGGTCCCGCTCCACGCCCAGTTCCTTTAAGGTCACGGGCATGCCCAGGCTCTTGTAGAAATCCTCGGTGGCCTGTATTCCGGCCAGAGCCGTGTTCATGGGGTTTTCAAAATCCATGTCAATATTCCACACATTCACCCCATACCTGGCAAACCGGCTCACATCATGGGAACACACATATCTTGCCCAGGACGGCCACAGGGCAGAAAGGCCCGCGCCGTGGGCGATCTGCGGATACATGCCGGAAAGTTCATGCTCCATCTGATGCACCTGCATCAGAAAGCTTCTGCCCGCGCTGGTCAGTCCGTTGTGTGAAAGGCTTCCCGCCCACATAAGGGTCGCACGCGCCTCATAATTGTCCGGCTCCCTGTCCGCGATCCTTCCCGCCTCAATGGTGGACTTCAGGATTCCCTCCGCAATGCGGTCCGTAAGCATGGTGTCCCTGGTCCGGGTAAAGTACCGCTCCAGGGTGTGCATCATAATATCCACCGTGCCGCAGCCGGTCTGATATCTGCTTACGCTGTACGTCAGCTCAGGGTTGCAGATAGAAAACAGGGGGCGGTGGGTAGGACTGTTAAAGCCTCTTTTAAATCCGTTTTCCTCATTAGTGATCACGCAGGACGCGCTCATCTCACTGCCGGAAGCCGAAAGGGTAAGGATGGTGCCCACAGGCAGCGCTGTACGTGGAACCGCCTCATGGCGGAAGTAGCTCCACACATCCACTCCCGGATTGCCTGCTCCGTCCGCAATACACTTGGCCGAATCGATCACGCTTCCGCCTCCCACTGCCAGCACAAAGTCCACATGTTCCTTAAGGCACAGTTCGATCCCCTGCCTTACCATGGATAACGTAGGGTTGGCCTGCACTCCGCCCAGGGTCACACAGCCGATCCCCTCTGCTTTAAGGGCGTCCAGGACCGCATCCAAAAGCCCTGTCTTTTTGGCACTGGCTCCGCCAAAATGCACCAATACCCTGTGAAAACCATATTCTTTTACAATTTTTCCCACTTGCAAATGGGTTTCCTTTCCAAATATCACCCGGGTGGGTATAAAAAACTCAAAATTTTCCATGATGATCCGTTCTCCTCTCCACATGTAAAATAGAACCTAATGGTATTCTATCACGAACCATCTCATGCTTCAAGTGCCGGGCCGCCAAGGGCCGGGCTCTGCTCTTATCCCTTAACAGCACCCATGGTAATGCCCTGGGTGAAATACTTCTGGAAGCAAAGGAACACAATAATGATAGGAACAGAAGCCAGGGCAGCTCCTGCCATAATAAGCCCAAAGTCATTGGACATCTCGCTCAGCTTGCTGGCAATACCCAGGGCAATGGTCTTGGACTCATTCTGGGTCAGCATGACCAGCTGCAGAGGATACTCGTTCCAGGAATTGATAAAGGTAAAGATCGCCAGGGCGCCGAATCCCGGTCTGATGATGGGGAACGCCACATTGATAAAGGTTGTCAGTTCACCGGCGCCGTCAATACGGGCAGCTTCCAGCAGGGAAACAGGGATATTTTCAGAAAACTGTTTCATCATGAACACGCCAAAGGGCCAGCCCACCACGGGACAGATCACTGCAAACATGGAGCCCCACACGGAGTGGATCAATCCCAGATCCGACATTTCCTTCATCAATGGAATAAGGATAACCTGTTTGGGAAGCGCCATGGCGCACACAAAAAGGCTGAATATCAGTCTTTTACCCCAGAAGCGTTTCTTTGCCAGGACATAGCCTGCCAGGGATGCGGTGATACAGGTAAGTATCATGGCTGTCGCCGAGATAAACACGCTGTTGAACAGCCACCGGATCGCCATGGGCATACCTATGCCAAACAGTTCTGTCTTGCTCTTAAACAGCCTTGCAAAGTTGTCCCAGGAAACAGTGGTGGGGATCCATTTGACCATCTCACCCGACTTGATGATGATATCGCTCTTTTCCTTTACAGATCCGGTGACGATCCAATAAAGGGGAAAGAGGAAAAATACAGCCAGGAACACAAGGATGATAACCGTGACCACATAATAAGGAGATAATATTTTCTTTTTGCCTGTCATATGTTTTGTCCTCCTATTCTGTTGTTCCGCCGTTCATGACCTTAAACTGCAGGGCGCTGAACAGGGCGATCACGATTGCCAGGACGACACCCATTGCATCGGCATAGCCAAACTCCTTGGTTGTCTTGAACGCAATCTCATATAATAGGTACATAACCGTGCTGGTGCTGTAATTAGGCCCGCCTGAAGTCAGCAGCTGGATCAGGGCAAAGCACTGGAAGCTGTTGATGGTAGTGATGACGGCAACATACAGCGTGGTGGGCATGATGGATGGCCACTTGATGCGCCAGAATACCTGGAAGCTGTTGGCGCCGTCAACCTTGGCAGCCTCCTCCAGGGAACTGTCCACATTGCCCAGGGCAGCTACATAGAGGACAATGGGCTGGCCAATGGAGGTAGTGAACAGGATCAGGATGATACACCACAAAGCCATGGATTCGCTGGCGGTCCAGGGAAGAGGCTGGCCCCCAAAACTCCTGATCACATAATTGAGAAGACCGTCATATTTGTCAAACATCCACTTCCAGACCACAACAACCGCTACCGAACCGGTGACTACCGGCAGGTAAAAGACGCAGCGAAAAAATGAACGGATACCGGAACGCATTCTGTAGATAGCGGAGCCTACCCATAGGGAGAATGCGGTAACGGCGGGAACTGAGACTGCCACAATGATCACGGTGTTGACAGCCGATTTCAGGAATATCTTATCCTTAAAAAGACGGATGTAATTCTCCAAACCCACGAACGTTCCTTTGGGATCCGCAAAGCTGGCGTTGGTAAAGCTGGTAATAACACCCATTGCCATAGGAGTGATGACAAACCCCACAAAGAAACACAATGCCGGAAGCAGGAACAGATATGAGACCATGGTCTCCCTACGCTGAAGGACCATGCTGCGCGCCGGCGCCTTTTCCTTCCCGGGCCTTCTCTCCTTTTGCTTGGAAACAGTTGTTTTTTCCATATTCTTTCATTCCTCTCTAAAGATTGGTTCAAAATATCCGTTCTGAACGGATGCAGGAAACATCCCATCCAAACATGTTATGAAAGCAGACTCCCTCCCCCCGCACCCGGCAGAGGAAGGGAGTCCATGGTATATTTCAGTTAGTTGCTGTTTGCAGATGCGTTAAACTCATCTGCTGCCGCCTGTGGGTCGGTACCGTTAAATACCTGCTGCAGCATGTTGAACCACAGAGGACGCATAGCGGCAAATCCGGCGCGTGTGTTGTAATAAGGGCCATAGTACTGGCTCCAGGAAGCCAGCATAGCTTTGTGCTCGTCTCCGGGATATAAATCGCCAAAGGAGGTGCGGACCGGGAATGCATTGGTCTTAACCACGCTCTTTGGTCCCCATTCAGGATCGTCACAGATAAATTTAATAAACTCTTTGGATGCGGCTGCGCGGGCATCTGACTTATTATCAAATACACAGAAACCGTTTACCAGGTATTCCAGAGAAGGCTTGCCGTCCTCAGATGGGAATGGCACTGCGATCTGGGTATAATCTTCAGATGCGTAGGTGATCTCTGCGGATGTGCCAAAGCAGAAGGTCATGGCGCAGGTCTCCTGCTGGAACTTCTGCAGTTCATCAGCAGCAGCCATATCAAATCCAGCGTCAATGGACTTGTTATCGTACATTTCCTTTAAAAGTGTAAGGGCCTTAACACCGTTTGCGTCAATGTTCCACGTTCCGTCAGAACCCACGATGGAAGAACCGTATAAGTTGTTCACCAGTGCGCGGGTGCCCTGGTCGCCGCCCTGTCCGCCGCAGTATACAATACCCGGAACCTGAGTGGGAGCTGCATCCCGAAGGGCTTCACACATCTTAACAAAGTTTTCCGTTGTCCAGGTACGGTCCCCTTCCAGGTTCACGTACTGAAGCGCATCTGCTTTCTCCAGCGCTTCCTTGTTCAGACCCATATAGAATGGAGAGGAAGAAATCGGATACATCCAGGCTGTGCCGTCCGCGCCCACGCAGGTTTCCACAAGTGACTGGCTGGTAAGGTCGCTCTTAAGGTCACCCAGTATATCATCCAGGGAAACCAGGTATCCCGCCTCGCCAAACTCAATAATACGGCCCGGGGCGTCAAAAAGGATATCAGGTGCAGTGCCTGAGGTAAGGGCTGCCGTCAGTTTATCCGGTCCGGATGTAAAGTCTATGTACTCAACCTTAACCTTTATGTCGGAATGAGCGGCGTTAAATGCGTCAACCACCTCCTGCTCATAACCGGTATCCACACCAAATGTGGGGAATGCCCACCAGGTGATCTCCGTCACTTCCGAAGCAGATCCTGCTGTTGTCTCAGCGTCCGCCCCCGCTGCGGTAGTCTGCGCTGCTGCAGGCGCTGCAGTGGTCTCTGCCGGTTTGCCCCCGCCACAGCCAGACAGGGCTCCAACCGCTAATGCTGTTGCCAAACCAAGAGATAAAACTTTTTTCATGATTTCTCCTCCTTGAAATATTTGATAAACTCATTATATATAAGAAAAATAATTTTGTCAATAAATTATAAAAAAAAATATTTTTTTCTATTTTATTCGACAGTTTTTCCACCTAGCAAAGTTTTTCCAGGACAGAGGCCGAAGTTTTTTCGTTATTTTTACTACAAACATCAAAA
This sequence comes from Clostridium sp. FS41, assembly GCF_000954015.1. Classification (NCBI taxonomy): domain Bacteria; kingdom Bacillati; phylum Bacillota; class Clostridia; order Eubacteriales; family Clostridiaceae; genus Clostridium; species Clostridium sp. FS41. The sequence goes on along the minus strand of NZ_JYHN01000061.1, from coordinate 150,669 downwards.
TAACGCCTGTAATATTCTGAGTACATTAAGTCGATCAAAAACAGCTGGCTGATCTCCGCAGAGGTGGAGCCGCCCTGAAGCGGTCCCTCATTTGCCCCGCACAAAAGCACCAGGTCCGCGTAGGAGGTCAAAGGTGATTTTACAAATCTGGTAACGCAGATGATCTTCGCCCCTGCCTTTTTTGCCACCTCCGCCACATGAATGGTATCCTTGGTGGCGCCGGAATAGGAAAACAGGACCGCCACATCCTCCTTTTTCATCATGGACGCCACCATGGCCTGCATGTGGGAATCCTGCATACAATACACCTTGGGCTCGATGCGAAGGAACTTATTGGTTGCCTTAAGGGCGGTCAGAAGACTGGCGCCCACCCCGAAAAAGCAGATTCTGTCCGCCTGTCCAAGATAGTCGATGGCTTTCAGGAAATGCTCCGTATTCAGAAGGGAAAATGTCTCAGTCAGGGCATTGATATTAGTATTGAGCACCTTTTGCGACAGTTCCTCAAAAGAGTCCTCCAGGCTGATATTGCCGGCAAGCCGCTCCATGTCCTTGCCGTCCCCCTCGTGAAGGCTCAGGGACAACATCATCTTAAACTCCTGATACCCCTTCAGATTCATGGTCTTACAGAAACGGAACACACTGGTGTCCCCCACATCACAGGCCTCGGCCAGGTCCGTGATGGACATAAACAGCACATCCTTGGGATGCTGCAGGATATAATCCGCCACTTTCTTTTCCGCTTTTGTAAACTGATTATATACCGCCCTTACTTTTATCAAAAAGTCTCCTTGCATAGTAACCTCCTGTCTGTCTTAAATCCTCTGTCTTAAATCCTCTGTCTTAAATCCTGTCATAAAATAAATCCCTGCCTAGCGGATGGCGGACACAAACCTCTTTGTGATCTCCATGGGCCTGGTGATGGCTCCTCCGATAACTGCTGCCAGCACCCCTGCGTCCAGGGCGGCCTTTAACTGCTCCGGAAGCCAGATCCCGCCCTCTGCGATCACCGGTTTGCCGCAGTCTTTCACCAGGCGTTTCATCAGATCGATATTAGGCAGCTGTGCTCCCAGCGTATAACTGGTATATCCATTCATAGTGGTGCCGATCAGATCAAAGCCAATCTCCGCCGCACGGATCCCCTCCTCATAGTTTGAGCAGTCAGCCATAAACAGCTGGTCGGGGTATTTCTCCCGTACCTCAATGAAAAATTCTTCCAATGTCCGGCCATCCGGGCGCTGCCTGCAGGTCGCGTCTGTGGCAATGATCTCCACTCCACAGGCGGCAAGGGCATCGATCTCCTTCATCGTTGGTGTGATGTATACGTCACAGTCTCCATATACTTCCTTGATGATTCCGATAATAGGGAGATCCACTGTCTTTTTTATTTCCTCAATATCCACAACCGTATTGGCCCGGATCCCAACCGCCCCGCCCAGCATGGCTGCATATGCCATCCGCGACATGATATAGGAACTGTAAAGCGGTTCCTCTTTTAATGCCTGGCAGGAAACAATCAGGCCTCCTTTGATTTGTTCCAGCACACTTTCACACATATTTGTTCTCCTCCCGCTTTTTTTTATGCATTTTTTCTATATTAACTCAACTATAGCATGTATAAAAAAATTTTTCAACATAAAATATAAACAAAAAAAAGTTTCTGCTTTTTATTGATTTTTTGTCTTCTCAATGGTATGATTCAACTATGATACCCTCGGTAGACAAGGGCACCAATGAATCTTTTATAAAAGGCGGGGAAATATTATGTCAAAGTATGATGTCAACAAATTCAAACAGGTCACCGTTGCTCTTAACACTCCCTTTCAGCCGGACGGCAGTGTGGATCTAAAGGCTGTCAGGGCCGTGGTCAATTATTTTTACAACAAGGGGATACGGCAGATGTACGTGTGCGGAAGTACGGGGGAAGGCTTTCTGCTGGATACGCAGGAGCGGATGGCGGTGACGGAAACCGTGGTGGAGGAAGCGGCCGGAAGGATGAACATCATTGTTCACGTGGGCTGCCCGGATACCAGGCATTCCGAAGAACTGGCAAGGCACGCAGAAAAAGCCGGCGCCAATGCCACCTCTGCTGTTCCATGTGTATACTACCGCATGGGCGAAGAAAGCGTGTTCCAGCACTGGACCAGGATCACAGAGGCAGCGGATCTCCCATTTTTCATCTATAACATCCCCCAGCTCACAGGCTTTAACCTTTCCATGGACCTGTTCAGGCGTATGCTGGAGAATGAAAAAGTAGCCGGCATCAAATGCTCTTCCGACCCGGCCCAGGACATCCTGCGCTTTAAGCTGGCCGGCGGAAAGGATTTCCTTGTATTCAACGGACCGGACGAGCAGTTTATCGCGGGCCGTCTCATGGGCGCTGACGCAGGGATCGGCGGCACCTACGGCGCTATGCCTGAATTATATTTAAAGATGGACGATCTGGTTAACCGGGGCGAATGGGAGAAGGCACAGATGGTACAGAACCTGGTGACGCCTCTGATCTACCGTCTCTGCTCCTTTGCATCCATGCACGGTGCTGTAAAGGGGATCATTTCCCTGGACGGCTGTCCCATGGGTGACCCACGGCTTCCATTCCTGCCCGTGGCCCTTGACGATCCACAGCTGGCGGCCCTGTACCATGACATCAGGCAGGCTGTTAAAGATACAAAGGACCTGTAGATCCAGGAGGCGCGCTGATGAAAAAAAGACATATTGTATGCTTCGGCGATTCCAACACCCACGGCTACCGCGCTTCGGATGACGGCCGCTATGATGAGCAGGAGCGCTGGACCTGCCTTTTGCAGAAACAGCTGGGGGATAATTATCTGATCATAGAGGAAGGGCTGTCCGGACGGACCACCTGCTTTTCAGACCCCATCCACGAGGGGCTGTCCGGCCTGGACTACATCTATCCCTGTCTCATGAGCCACGAGCCGGTGGACCTGCTGGTCATCATGCTGGGGACCAATGATACAAAGGAGCGTTTCGGCGCCTCCGCCGCGTGCATTGCCCTGGGCCTAAAGCGCCTGATTGCCAAGGCTGCTTCCACTTTTGACGCCTGGAGAACAGGCAGGGCCAACATCCTGGTGGTCACGCCCAAGTCCATTGACAAGCGCTATGAGGCCACCCAGGTTGGCAAGACCATGGGTATGGGCTGCGCTGAGAAATCAGAAGGCCTGGCCCAAGAATTTGAAGGGATAGCATCCCAGATGGGGTGCCATTATCTGGACGCCAATACCGTGGTAACGGAACAGAACCATTATGACTTTATGCATCTGACAAGAGAGGGGCATCAGGAACTGGCTGATGCATTGGCGGAAGTGATATCTTCCTTATTTAACTCACAATAAGAAATGAAATAAAGAGGCAAACCACACGATAGCCCCAAGGCACAAACTCTTCTGTGCTTTGGGGCCATCGCGCGGTTTACCTCTTTTTTATCTTATCTTTCTTTTTTCCAATCTTCCAGCATTCCAATCAGCTGCCTTTTCTTCCCTTACTGGCAATTCTCATTAATAAATGCCTTTACCTCATCCTGTCCCTTGCCGATGGCGCTCTTAACTTCAATGGAGCCATCCGCGATTCCGGCCTTTGCTTCCTCTAACTTCGCTTTGCCCTCATCGGACAGTGCTCCGTTTAACTGGTCGCCTTCCACAATGCCTACAGCGCCGTCAGACAGTCCAAGGACCTCATACTCTCCATATGGCAGAGTGCCGTTGTCCAGGTATTCCCCGATCACGTTGTAAACAGCATTGCCCACTTCCTTCACAACAGAGGTCAGGAACTTCTCCTGGATCGCCTTGTCATCCTCATAAAGCTGGGACTGGTCGCTGTCCACGCCGATCACGAACTTCTGGGCCTCCTCCGCCGCATTGTGGACGCCGTTGCCGGATCCGCCTGCACACGCAAAGATCACGTCCGCACCTGCATCGTTGTACTGGGTCATGGCTTGGGTCTTGGCTGTGTCGGGATCATTCCATGCGCCTACATAGTTGTATACGATCTTGATGTCAGGGTTGTAGTACTGGGCGCCCTGGATATAACCCCACAGGAATTCCTGGATGACCAGGGACTCGTCCATGCCGCCGATAAAGCCGATCACATTGGTGGGATCCATGCCCTCTGCGCCGTTGGCTGCAACATCAGCCGCAGCAATACCGCCCAGGAACGCTGCCTGGCTTGTGGCAAAGTCCACGCCGTATGCATTGTTGTTCTCACACTGGTCGATCACATCCTCACTGATAATGGTAAAGGCAATGTCAGGATACTCATTGGCAACCTCCACCAGGTTGTCCTTAAAGTCGGAAGCAGTGATGATCAGGTCAGCACCTTTATCAGCGGCTTCATACATGGCCTGCAGGTTTGCCTGAAGGTCAGCCGTTGTCTCCACCACATGCACGTCCGCCCTGTCTACGTAATCTGCCACGGCGCGGTCGCCGCCTGCTGCCATGCTGTCCCAGTAGGACAAGTCGCCCCTGTCGCGGATGAACACATATACCTGCTTTTTCTCGCCGCTGTTAGCTGCTTCACCTGCATCCTTACCCGCCTGTGCGCCGGCTTCTGCCTTTGGCTCATTGCCCTTGGCCGCCTCTGTGGTTTTGCCTCCTCCGCCACAGCCTGTGAGCATTGCGCCCGCCATTACGGCTGACATTGCCAGTGCTGCAATCCTTTTCCAGTTCTTCATCATTACTTGTCCTCCTTTTTCTGTTCTGCTTCTTTTTTACACATTTCATAAAGCTTTAAACGGTAGGAATCATCATACTCATCCCAGAGCGGCTGTACCTTGCTGGCCTCATCCAGGAAATAGAAGACGTCCCTTCCCATTGCCCTTCCCTTAATGGTATGCATGTCGACTGCATATTCCGGGATCTCAGGAACATATCCGGCCTCAAATTCCCTCATGATGATATTCTTGATATGGTCTGTTGAGCGCTCTTTTTGGCATCTGCACATATAGCGGATCGCATGCATGAAGAAAATAGGCCTGTCCCCGTCCATATATGGGTATTCCTTGTGAAGGTCGTACATGGTCTTTACAAAAACAGGCGCCTGGGTATCCCCAAAGCCCACATCCTCCACAGAGATCACCAGCAGACGGTTCCACATTTTCTCCTCATGGAATGTGGATGTGATGTAAAGCTCATATGCCATGCGCAGGGCCGTTTCCTCCTCCGCCCTTCTGATGCACTTTTGCATTGCAGAGATGACCAGATCCGCCTCCAGACCATTTTTTGTTCTTGTGTTTGACCATGGATCATAATATTCCTGTGCCATTTTTTATTGTCCTCCTCTTTGTTATTGTGTATTCCCCAAGTCTCAGGAGACTATGAGAGTACACTGTTTATCATGCTGCCTGTTGGGAGCGTAATTGCTCCAGGCTTGCAAGCTTTTCTTTTCTGCGCGCTACCATTTTCCGGATGGACTGGATAATGACCAGCACCAGGATGATAAACAGATATGGGAACGCTTCAATGAGTTTCAGGTCGATCTTGCTGTAAAGCTGCAGGTAAACGGTGATGGTATCGGAAAATCCGTAAAGCAAAGAGCTTAAACACCCCACAATGGGATTGCCCTGGCTCATGGCATCCATTGCAAGGGACATGTAACCCCTGCCCGCCACCATTCCTGTTGTAAATGATTTAAGAGCGCCCATGGAAAGATACATGCCTCCAAAGGCACAGGATATCCCACAGATGGCAAGGGCTGCAAACTGGTGCTTTAGCACGCTGAGCCCAGCTGCCTTTGCCGCTGCCGGATTCTCTCCCACGGCCCGGATATTGATGCCCAGTTTTGTCTTATAGAGCATCCATGCGGTCACCGCCACGATCCCCCACGCTATGTAGGTCACAAGGTTTTGTCCGGAAAATATGGTTCCCAGGACCGGTATATCCTTTATGACCGGTATGTTCACAACCGGGAAGGTAAGGCTTTTCAGCGCGCTGGAGTTGGCCTTGCTGCCCGTGAGCATAACCAGCACAAACACGGTCACGCCGGTTGCGATCAGGTTCACGGCAACGCCGCAGGCATTCATGGCCCCTTTCATGACCAGGGCAAAATAGCCGAATACAAACGAGATGAACACTCCCATGACCACGGCCGTCAGGCAGCCGACCCACAGGTTCTGCGTAAAGGCGCTGGCAATCACGCCTGTGAGCGCGCAGATCAGCATGGTTCCCTCAATGGCCAGGTTGAATATCCCTGATTTTGTCATCATATTAGCTGCAAGGGTTGCAAGCATAACCGGTGTTGTACTTGCCAGCACTGTTTTCCAGAATGTGGGTGATAAAAAGAACTCCATCATGCTGCTGCACCTCCTTCTTCTGCTTCTGCCTGTTTAAGGGACATCTTCTGGTCATGGCGCTGCTTCAAAAAGTACAGGAATCTCTGGGATGCAACCAGAAGGATGATGATCCCCTGTAAAAATGTCACGATCTCCGGATCCAGATCCGTTGACCTGGACATGATTTCCGCACCCACTCTCAGGTATGCGATAAAGAATGCAGTCAGTGGAATAAAGGTGGGGTTGCCGTTGGCAAGCATATAGATCAGAAGTCCGTCCCACACGTAAGCGGTCTGGGACTGCCACTGGAAACGCTTGTACACTCCCACGATCTCAATGGCCCCTCCCATGCCGGCAATGGCTCCGCCGATAAACTGGGCCATCAGGATCACAAACCCGGTCTTAATGCCTGAAGCCTTTGCAAAGGCCGGATTGCTTCCCGTCACCCGCACCTTGTATCCAAAGGAGGTCTTGTTCATCAGGAAGATCACAAACAGGGTCACCGCAATGACAATGACAAAACCGTAGTGCAGGGTGGTCCCCTTGATCATGGTCCCCAGCTTTGCGTGGTCCGGAAACTTGTAGCTTCCCCAGCTTCCGCTTTTCTCCAGGAAAAAGGAACTGATAATGGACAGCCCGAAATAATAGAAAATGGAATTGGCCATAATGGCCAGCACCACCGGGTTTACCTTGGTGTACTTATTTACAATGACAGGCAGCATGGAGATCACACCGCCCACCACGGCTGCCGCCAGGATCAGCGCCAGCTGGTGCAGGCCGTTTGGAAGGGGGCATGCAATGGCAATGGCGGTGGCAACAACTGCGCCCATGTAAAAGGATGCGTCTGAACTGATATTGAAAATACCGCTCTTTAAGCACAGGGTCAGCCCCAGACCGGTGAATACCAGAGGAATGGCCCTTACCACAACATTAAAGAAGCTTCTCTTGGTCTCCAGGGGTCCCAGCATCAGCTTTTGGATAGCCAGCCCAGGTGTCTGGCTGACAAAAAAGATGATGACAAAGACAAGGAGGATGGAGAGCAGCAGAGCTGCCGCGATCCGCATGACACTGAAATAATCCATGATATCAAATGGCTTTTTATTCTGATTCTTATTCTCCATGATTTATCCCAACCCTTCCTGTTTTTTAAGACCCAGCATATAAAGCCCCAGCTCCTGCTCGGTCACCTTCGGCGTGTTGCTAAGGGCTCCCACGATCTTCCCCTTGTGCATCACAAGGATACGGTCGCTGAGTGAGATCAGCTCATTCAGATCCGCTGAAGACAGCAGGATGGCTTTGTTATGGCTCCTCATCTCAAGGATTTTTGAATGGATAAAGGAAATCGCCCCCACGTCCACGCCCCTGGTGGGCTGGTTTAACACAAGCAGGTCGCTTGGCGCCATAAACTCCCTGGCCACAATGGCTTTCTGGATATTGCCTCCTGAAAGGCTGCCGATGGACTGGTTTTCATCCTTTGCCTTGACCATGAACTCATGGATCTGCTCCCTGCAGTGTTCCTTTACCTTGGCATTCTCCACCATGCCGAACTTATTGGCAAAGGTGTCAATGTTGGATACGATCAGGTTTTCCTGCAGGCTCATCTCAGGAGCACAGCCCTCGATCATACGGTCCTCAGGCACATGGGACATGCCGATCTTTCGGATATTGGTAACGGATTCATTGGTAATATCCTGTCCATTGAGGAAGATCCTTCCCTCCAGGGCCCGCATGTTGCCTGTGATAATGGAGATCAGCTCACTCTGCCCATTTCCCTCAACACCTGCAATACCTACGATCTCGCCTTTCCTTACCTCCATGCTTACCCCGGAAAGCTTGGGGATCTTAAACTTGTCCACGTACGTAAGGTTCTGGGCCTTCAGCACCACTTCCCCTGCCTCCACCCGGGCCTTATCATACTCAAAGGAGATTTCCCTTCCCACCATCAGGTTGGAGATATCCTCCTCGGACACATCCTTTGTAAGATACGTCCCCTTGGTGACGCCGCCCTTTAAAACAGTGATCCTGTCGCTGATGCGCTTCACTTCATTCAGCTTGTGGGATATGAAGATAATGGTCATCCCCCGCTCCTTAAGCTCCATCAGCCGCTCAAACAGCTCCTCTGTTTCCTGGGGTGTGAGCACGGCCGTGGGCTCATCCAGGATGATCAGCTTGGCACTGCGGTAGAGGATCTTAAGGATCTCCAGCTTCTGCTTCATTCCAACGCTCATGTCCCTGACTCTCCTGGATGCGTCAATTTCAAAATTATATTTTTGGGCCACCTCGTCCGTGATCAGGATGTCCCGTTTTTTGTTGGACACAAAACCGGTCTTTTCCAGCCCCAGCATCATGTTCTCCGCCCCTGTCAGGGAATCCACCAGCATAAAATGCTGGTGCACCATACCGATTCCGTGTTCAATGGCCTCCTTGCTGGACTGCAGCTTCAGCTCCTTGCCGTTTAAGTAGATGTGGCCTGAGGTAATGCCCTCCAGACCGTACAGCATTTTCATCAGCGTGCTCTTGCCTGCTCCGTTCTCCCCCACCAGTGCATGGATCTCACCCTCATCCACTGTAAAGTTCACATTGTGGTTGGCCAGCACGCCGCCTTCATAGATCTTTGTTACATCCTTTACTTCCAGCAAATGTCCCATCAGACTCTCCTTTCCGCCTGCTCCCGCTCCCGGATCTGCTCCAGGCAATGCTCCAGGTCTCCCGGAATGACCGTCATGCTGCATCCCAGCATCAGGTTCACCGGCATGTCAAAATCCTCCACCGTAAAACCCTGCTCATCTGTCCCGGCCCCGGTCTTCTCCATCATGGTCCGGCCATCCTCCAGATAGCCGTATATCTTTTTCCCAAGGGCATAGGCATATCCGATCTCAAAACAGGTTCCGCTGTCCGGCTCCCTGCCCCTGAAGGGATTCAGGTTGGCAACCACGTAATCGCTGCTGTCAATATAGTGGATATTCTTCAGGAAAACCTTCTCCCCAAGGGTCCTCCCCTCATTGGGGGCAGCCTTCTGCGCCTGCATCTCGAAGTCATACTTCCTGCACAGTTCCTGGTACTCAAAATACCGTTTTCCTTTCCAGTCCGGATAAAACACGTCAAACCCCGCCACATAGATACGGTCCATATGCACCTCCATCTGTCTGCTTTATTGTTTCGTCACCTTAATGTTCCGTCACTTTCACATTCCGCACCTTAATGTTCCCGGAGCAGTTCCTCCACTCTTCCAAAAAACTCCTTTGAAAATGCATCCACATCCACAAACACGGCCGCCTTCATCTCATAATCCCTGTCATTGCACCGCAGCACATTCTCTGTTGTTTTCCCTGCCTGGGGCCCCTGGGTAAAGCACATCATGTGCATGGGTATGGTGGTCAGGATCTCCGGATGGACGGCTGCCACTGCTGCCAGGGGATCGTGAAGCCCGCAGCCTCCCAGGTATGGGTGGAACTTCTCATATGCTCCCAGATAGTGTTTCAGGGCCTCGTAAAGGAACAGGGCGCTCCTGGTGCCGATCTGATGCCAGCGCTCATGGTCTTCAAAGCTTAACAGCGTCTTTCTGGTCACATCCAGTCCCACCAGCACCACCGGCAGCTTGGAATCCAGTACCTGGGCCGTGGCCGGGATATCCAGCCTGACGTTTGCCTCCACCAGCGCCTCCGTGTATGGACCCGTATTCCCGGGGGAAGCAATGGCCCCTCCCATGATATAGACAGCCCCTGCCTTTTCAGCTGTTTCCCGGTCCTTATCCAGCACCCTGGCAATATCCGTCAGGGGGCCGCTTGTGACCCAGTACAGTTCCTTCCCGTATGTCCTTATCATCCGAAGGATAAAGTCGGTGGCCTCCTCCGGTTTCGCCCCCGCATAATCCTCAGGAGAGCTGGGTCCCAGAATCCCTCCAAGGCCCTCGCACCCGTGGAACCGGCTTCCTCCGCTGTAGTCATTGGGGATTCCGCTTAAAGGGGTGTCGCTTCCCATCGCCACCGGAATATCCTCCCTGTCAAACAGTTTCAGCACGGCTTTTGTATTCCTGTACACATTTCCCACATGTCCCATGCCGTATGAGACAGTGATGCCCACTACCTCACACTCCTTTTGTGCCAAAAGGTAAGCAATAGCCAGGGCGTCATCGATCCCCGTGTCGCAGCTGTATAAAATCTTCTTTCCCATATCGTATACCCGGCTTTCTGTTAGTCTTTTTCCTGCGGTACCTGTCTCACGCTCCGCTCAAAAATGTGAAGTCCCCTGCTGGCTCCGCTTCCCAGCACCGTGGAATTGCCAAGGCAGGCCTCTCCTGCGTCAAACCGCTCTATATCCGAGCGCTTTACCAGATAACCGGTGACACGCACCACATCCGAACTGCTGGAGTAAAAGGAGAAATAGCGCATTCCCTCCCCAAAAGCCCCCTTGATAATGTCCAGTACCGCCATAGGGTTCTTCTTGGCTGTCTCCTCAAAGGGAAACAGCTCCCCAATCCCTGCCGCAAAATGCTTCTGGGTCAGGGCCGTGAATAAAAGCTGGTCATGGAGAGGCGGCTCCTCCCCCACAGGTATCCTGGTATTGGGGGTGACCCCAGTATCTGTTGCGATCCCCACCTGTCCATGCATTTCAAAGCGTCCGTACTTGGGCTTATATGCTTTGATCTGCTCATGCATCCGGTCCAGGATCAAAAGGGCAAATTCCTGCGCTTCCCTGCCATGCCCATACCGTTCCTCCGGTTTTTCAAGCTTCAGCACCGTGTTCACACACTCCGCCAGGCCTACCATTCCGAACATGCCCACAAACTTATCCCTGTGGATCAATCCCTCGGAGCAAAGGAAGGTATTTTCCAGGAATCTTCCCTGCTCCAAAATATATGTATCCCTTTTATCCATCTGCTCACACTGCGCTGCCACTGCGGCCGGAAGCAGGTGGTCCAGGAAATGTTCCCTGCTCTCAGCCACGTCCCCCAGCTTCTTCATGTTCAGCCGTCCAAGGGTCAGCCCCCCGCCCCCGATGGGCAGGGCGTTATAGCAGCTCACAATGGCATATTCCCTCCCCCAGTCCGCTGTGTACATGGCATCGTTCACAAAGCTGGGCTTTGCCGTAACCAGGCCGGTTTCAATGGCCTTGCAGGCAAATTCATCCGTGGTATGCTCATTGTAGATCAGGGACATATTGGGAACCGGGCGCTGCATCTGTGCCGACAGCTCCAGGATGATCCTGCCAGCCTTTGTGTCATAAGGCCCTATGTCCGCGTGGCAGAAGGAATCGCTGATGGTGCGGTCCACATGGGTCAGGAAGATCCTGATGGCATGGCGCGCCTCCTCCTCATCCTTTACAAAGGGATCCAGAAGCCTGTCGATATGGCCGATGTACACAGGCCCCGCGATCACCGAGGGCACATGGCGGTAAAGGATCAGCAGATTTGACACCGCATCCCATATATCCCCGGGCGGATCCAGCATCAGGAACCTGCTTCCCTGCCTCATAAACGTATCATAGTCAGGGAGCACATATCTGGGACGGTACGGTGCATTTCCCTCTCCCATATCAAACACAATATCCCTGTCCGCAAACCACTGGGCCTCCCTGCTAAGAGGCACGGGATCCGGCGTGTTCTCAGCCGCTCCGGCCAGGGCGGTCAGCCTCTGAGGGTACGTCAGCTTTGGATCTGCCAAAATTCCTTTGATGATCTCTTCGATTCCCTGTGTCATAAATATTCCTCCTATGAGACGGCCTGCACATCCTGCAGCTTCTCACTGCCGCGGATGATCAGCCGGGTCTGCAGCAGGATCTCCCTGCGGCGCCTTTTTGTGTCGGGACTTGCCATGCGTTCTGTGAGAAGGTCGTATGCGATCTCCCCCATCTCCTTCATGGGCCTGTCCATCACTGTAATTTCATATCCAAGGGTGCCCAGAAGGGAAATGTCATCAAATCCCACCAATCCTATATCCCTTCCCATCTGCAGGCTGTGCTCATTCAGATACCGGATGCAGCCCAGGGTGGCGGAACTGCAGGTGACCAGCACCGCTGTGGGAGGATCGGGAAGTCCCAGCAGATTTTCACATGCCTGATATCCGCTCTTCTCATCAAAATCCCCGGGATAAATATATTCATCCTCCATCTCCATGCCGTAATCCTTCAGGCACTGGACATAACCGTCCAGCCTTGTCTTTCCTTTTTTCACCACTTCGGGACAGGTGACGATCCCGATCTTTCTGTGGCCTGATTCGATCAGGAGTTTGACTCCCTCGTACACTACCTTCTTATTATCAATGAGTACGATATCCAGATCACTATTATGTAAATCCCTGTCAATGAGCACCACCGGTATCCCCGAATCCTCCGCTCCTGCAAGCAGCTCCTCCGTCCGCTCGTCCGGATCCAGAACGGGCAGAAGCAGGATCCCCATGACACGGTGCTCAATGGCCTGGGCAATGGCTTTACACTCCTTGTCCCTGTCCTCCGAGGTGTTATAAAACAGGATGCTGTATCCCTGCTGCTCGGCCCGGGATTCTATGGCATCCAGGACATTGGCGAAAAACGGATTGAGCCTGTTGGACATGATCACGGCGATCATGGATGTATTGCTGCGGGTCAGGCTTCTTGCCACAGCATTGGGACGGTAACCATTCTCCTGGATCAGATTCTCTATCTTCTGTCTGGTCTCTTCCTTTACATAGCCTTTGTTGTTCAGCACACGTGAAACCGTTGCAACAGAAACACCTGCCAGTTTTGCAATATCAGATATTGTCATATCAGCCTCTACCCCCTTTTTTAATAATCCAAACTATATTAGCGGTTATATATGTTACCGGTTACATATTTTATATCTTACAGCTTCCCCGCAAAACCTGAAGCCGGTTTTCCGCAAGGAAAAATATTCCCCCTCCTTCAAATAACAATGATATTTCGTTATTCTTGTTGAAATCCCAAACATGCCCCTCCCACGCGGACAAACACGGTTTTACTGTATTTCCCCAATGGGTTTTGCTGTATTTTCCATACTTTTCTTTGAATTTAGGTAAGCGGTTACATGTTTTTCACCATGATTTTAGCATATTCTATCTATCAAATCAATAGCATTTATGCATTTTGCACACTTTTTTACTGTAATCGGGACTTTTTTTCATCTTATGTTCATCTTCCCCCGCACTCCCAAAGAATTGATGCGCGGAATCATAATCCGGCCCGGACAAACATAAGATTAACATAGAGCCCCAATATTCCGGGAACCCTTGTCAGGAGGCGGTATATCATGAAACTTATCCATATGCTCAGGAAGCATTTGCATATCAGTACAAAAACGGTGATTTACGGTGAAATGCTGGCCTTAAGCCTGCTGTGTCTGAGTATCTTCCTTTACAGGACAGACTCCGGCCAGGCAGTGATGAGCCAGGCGGCCAGATTGGCCAGAACCGTCAATCCCCTGGAAGACACCAACGGCCCGGGCCAGGAGAAACAGGAGGAAAAGAAAAAAGAATATATCAAATGGGTGGATTTTGCCGTAACCTCGGAAGCCATGAACCAGGCGTTCCGCTATGATGTGGATACCTGCCAGGCTGAAATCCATTTAAACTGGGTGGATCTGCTTGCCTACCTGGGTGCAAGATACGGGGGTGACTTCAGCAAATATAAGCCGGAGCACATGAAGACCGTGGCGGAAAAGCTGAAAACCGGCGAGACCACCATGGCGGACCTGACAAAAGACATGAAATATTATACATATTACAGGGATGCCTACGGCGCGGTGCTGGACGGGATGGTGGGCCAGTTCCAGGCCGAGATCCCTGCCAGCGAAGCGCCTGCCGCCTATCTTCCCTCCGGCGTGGCCGGGGGAGCTCCCGGCGATCCTGCCACCGTATGGGTGACCAAATATGGGCTGAAAGCATTTTCCCCTATTGCCAAAGGATTTCCTTACAGTGATTTTGATGACTTTGGGGTGGCCAGAAGCTACGGCTTCAAGCGCCAGCACCTGGGCCACGATATGATGGGACAGGTGGGAACTCCCGTCATCGCAGTGGAATCAGGTTATGTGGAGGCCATCGGATGGAACCAGTACGGCGGCTGGCGGCTGGGCATCCGCAGTTTTGACCACAAGCGGTACTATTATTACGCCCACCTCCGTAAAAACTATCCCTATCAGTCCGGTCTGAAGGAAGGGTCCGTGGTGCAGGCCGGGGATGTGGTTGGTTACCTGGGCCGCACCGGCTACAGCCGCACGGAAAACACCAACAATATCAATGAGCCCCATCTTCATTTTGGCCTGGAACTGATCTTTGACGAATCCCAGAAGGAGAGCAACAACGAAATCTGGGTCAGCTGCTATGAGCTGGTAAAATTCCTGAACATGAACCGGTGTGAGACGGTGAAGGTGGAAGGGACCAAGGAATGGAAACGCATCTACCAGACCAAGGACCCCACTGTTCCGGCCACGCCGTCAGAGGCAGCGCCTCCGGCTCCATCCGCCCCGCCCCAGGAGTAGGGTTCCTACCTCCCCTCATCAGGACCAGGGCTCCATCAGAACCTGAAGAACGTCCCGCAGCGTATGATCCTCCCCCACATTTCCCGGAAAGATGACATAGGGAATGTGGGGGAACCTGCTTTCCGGACCGGTCCTCCACACCGGGATTCCGGGGCGGACCTGTCCCTGCACCCAGGCCCTTTTTACTCCCAGGGCTTTGGTGCCGATATCGCTGGATGTGATCCCTCCTTTTGCCACAATAAAAGCCGGTGGTTCCTGAACACGCCCCACCAGCTGCTGTACCGCTTCTGAAATCTTAACAGACCGCTCCAGGGCCTGTTCTCCCGTATCCCCTTTTACGGACAGCAGACGCCGCTTTGTATACACGACAGCGGTGATCCCCTGTCTGATACATGCTTCCTCCCGCCTTACCACGGACGCGATCTCCTCCTCCATGGCGGCCGGGTCCAGCACTTGATCCGAATCAAACTCCATCAGGCGGATATTTGGCAGTTCCCTCAGACATTCCAGCTGGGCTGTGGTTTTGCGAGTATGGGAGCCGACCACCACCAGCCCTCCCCCCATCCTCCCCTTAGGGACCAGTTCCCGGCCGGTGAGAAATCCTCTGTCCTCCACTGCTGCAAACTCCTTTACAAATCCCGCGGCGGTGCTGAACAGAAAACGCTTTCCCTTTGCCATTGCGCGGTACAGTGCAATACAGAACACCTTGATCTCCAGGGAGGTCAGTGCGTTTACCACCACCTTGTCAAATCCCCCGGCATTCATAAGCATCTGCTCCACGCCGTCTATATCCACGGACCGCAGCTGCTGCGCGGATATGCATATCACATCCTCTTTCTTATCGGTTCCCCCGGTCTTTTCTTCTATATATTCCCTCAGATCCGAAGAACGGTAACCAAAGGTCTTATCGTTTGCAAATTCCGTTTCACCCGCAGGAACCAGCCATTCCCCCTCTTTTACATAGTGGACATTGTCCATGGTAAATCTGCCTCCCTCGGCAAAAAAGGGGCAGATCACTTCCCCGTGTATCTCCTCTCCCATCTGCTCCCCAAGGGTCTCCCTCAGTGTTTGGGTTTCCAGGGGAAAATGGCCCCGCAAAGTCGAATCTCCCCTGTTTACAACGGCAAACGCAATACCCAGCTCCTTTGACACCGCTGCCAGCCTGCGCCCGATCTCACCATGGGCCCGTATGGTCTGGGGTCTGGAAAAACTTCTTGAATTTGTCAGGATAAAAAACATCTTCCCCGGTTCCAGGAATCCCTGCCGGATCCTCTCATAACTCCAGTCCGTGTATACCGGCACATCATGGACGGTCTGGATTCCGGTTGGATCGTCATCCAGGACCACGATCTTATGACCGTCCTTTTCCGCCTCCTCCTTTAGGAGAAGTTGGATGGCCCGTGGATCCAGGCCATCCTTCCATTGCAGATCACTATATTTTAGCATCCGGTCCTCCTCTATACAGTTGATGTCTCACGCTGCTTTTTCCTGTCCTTTATCTCGCTTCTCACAGACAGGACCACCATGACCGCGGTAAGGATAAAAAATACCAGAGCTATGGGTGATGTCAGGATGGGAAGGAAACTGCCTTCCGTGCGCATCAGGGACCGCCTTACATTTTCCTCCAAAAGAGGCGCCAGTATGAATCCCACCACCATGGGAGCCAGCGGATACTCCCATCGCTTGAGCACATACCCCACAAGCCCGAATATCACCATGACCAGTATATCAAACACACGGTTGTTTGCAGAGAATGAACCCACAAAGCAGCAGGCGATCACCACGGGCAGCAGATAAGAGCCGGGAATGCTGAGGACCTTTGCAAACAGCGGAAGCCCCAAAAGCTCAGACACCATCATCACAATGTTTGCTATGATAAATGCCGCAAACAGTGCATATACCAGGTCCGCGCTTGTCTTAAACAACAGGGGCCCTGGTGTGATGCTGTGTATCTGGAATCCCGCAAGCACCATGGATGTGGCGTTATCCCCCGGGATCCCCAGGGTCAGAAGAACGATCAGCGCGCCTCCGATGGTGGCATTGTTAGCCGTCTCCGAAGCCACGATCCCGTCCATGACCCCTGTCCCGAACTTTTCCGGGTACTTGGACCGCTTTTTGCAAAAAGCATAGGCCAGAAGGTTGGAAGCATTTCCCCCGATTCCGGGAAGGATTCCCACAGACAATCCGATAAAAGCAGCAGGAATGGCATTTCTCAGCTGGTACACAAATTCCTTCAGGCTCAGTCCAAATCCCTTTACCCTGGCGGATGGCGCGCGCTGAATGGACGATGGCCCCTTGGCGGCGGTTTCAATGATCTGGGACACTGCAAAGGTACCGATCAAAAGCGGGACCAGGTTAAACCCTGCCGCCAGGCTGGAGATCCCTCCCGTGTACCTGGTGTAGGAGCTGAGACGGTCAATTCCCACAAAGGAAAAGGCAATGCCCAGAAGACAGGATAAAAGCCCTTTGTTGATATTTCCCGCGGAAAGGCCCGACACAGTGGTCAGGGCAAAGAGTATGACCGCAAAATACTCATAGGGTCCGAATTTTAATGCCACCCCCGCAATCACCGGCCCCAGATAGGTCAGTATAAGGGCGCTGAATATCCCTCCCACAAAGGAGAAAACAATCGCAGTGCCCAGGGCCTTGCCGGCCTCCCCTCTCTGTGCCATGGGATAGCCGTCAAAACAGGTGGCAATGGATGAGGGCGTGCCCGGTATTCCCAGCAGAATGGCTGAGATCAAGCCTCCTGAAAGCCCTCCCACATAGATAGATATAAGAAACGCAATACCGTTGACCGGCTCCATGCCAAAGGTGATGGGCAAAAACAGGGCCAGGGCCGTAAAGGCCGAGAGTCCCGGAATGGCGCCGAAAACGATCCCGGCAACCACTCCCCCGATAATAAGAGACAGAGTAACAGGATGGAACACTGCCATAAAACCTTGAATAAGCTGCATTTTCCTCCTCCTTATCCTAATAATCCAGTGGGAAGGAATATACTGAATGCACGGTAGAACAGCTCGTAGATCAATATGGGCGTGACAACCGAGACTGCTGCGGTGACCAGTATACCTTTCCCGGATCTCAGACGTTTCTCAGGCAGAAGCAGAAGGATCTGCGCCAGGAGGTAGACCGCTGTCATGATGATAAAGCCTACCGTCTGAACCAATAGTGCGTATGCAAAGAGGATCCCTATGGTGGCAGCGGCCCTTATGTTAAAGCCGCTCCTTTCCCCTGATCCCTGTTCCTTCCTTTCCTTTTTCAGGCCGGATGCCACCTGAGCCACTGCCAGAATCCCCATACATATGGCAACGGTTCTTGGAAAGAACTGGGGACCCATGGCATCGTTTGTGGTGACCACAATGGCGTAAGAGCCTGCATACAGAGCAACTGCAATGAGAAAAAATATCACGCCTGATCCTATTTCCTTTTTGTTATGTGACATTTTACCCCCTTCTCCACCTTACTTGCTGCTGGTGGATAAAAATTCGTCCTTATATGGCACCAGTGTATCCTGGTAGAACTGGTCGGCGTAATCCTGGGCGTCCTTTTTGGCAATGTATCTGACGGTCAGGTAATTATCCTCCATGGTCTTTACAAATTCAGGATCCTCTGTCACCTGCTCCAAGGCGTCTGACAGGATATCCACCACCTCATCCGGGGTATCGGGGTGTACCCCCAGCCAGAACCACTTACTGCAATCAATGTCCTTTAATCCGTATTCGGAAGGCAGGGGCACATCTGCAAGCAGTTCATTCTTTTCACTTCCCAGCAGGCAAAGGGCCTGGAATTCCCCTGTTGCAAAATAATCCTTTGCAAGGGCATAGGCAAGAACGGCCGTATCGGTCTGCTGTCCCAGCAGCGCTGTCATCTTGGCCGCATTGTTTCCAATATCCATTGGTTTGAACTGCGCTCCCCACTCCTGATTCATGGCGATTCCGTATACCTGGTTTGCCGCGCCGATCTTCATGCCGTACTCAATAGTACCCGGGGCTGCCTGGGTGCGTTCCACCACATCCTTTATACTCTCATAACCGGACGCCTTATTGGCTACCAGAACCGTGGTATTGTCAAACAGCGGAATGCCTACTGTCTTAAAACTGTCAATGGTAATGTCTGTTGTGCCCATCATATTGGGGATATAAGCGTCCAGACC
This sequence comes from Clostridium sp. FS41, assembly GCF_000954015.1. NCBI lineage: Bacteria > Bacillati > Bacillota > Clostridia > Eubacteriales > Clostridiaceae > Clostridium > Clostridium sp. FS41. Next base: position 131,763 of record NZ_JYHN01000061.1, on the reverse strand, counting down.
ATTGATCACCATGGTATACCCATCCGGCTCCCCGTCCAGGACCTGCTGCATTCCCAGAATAGTGGCCCCTCCTTCCACATTGGTGACAACCACATTCACATCCAGGTATTTTGAAAGGTACTGCGCGATCACACGTGTGTTATAATCCGTATCCCCTCCCGCCTTCACAGGGCAGATGATCTGAATGGGCTTTTTAGGAAAATCCGTCTGTCCTTTGTCCTCCGCGCCTTCCTTGACCGCACCTGCACCATCCGCCTTCCCGGCTCCGGCTGCCTCCGTCCCCGCAGCATCCTTGTCCGCCGTATCCTTGCCCGCCGTATCCGCTTTTTGGGCCGAACCTTCATTGGACGCGGCCTTTGTTTCAGCCGCCTTTGTGCCGGCAGGCTTGCTTCCCGCACACCCTGCCATGGATACTGCCATTACTGCTGCCAACGTAACTGCCATGATTCTTTTTTTCATATTCCCAATCTCCTTCTCCTTGTGTTTTACCTACGGTCACGGTCATCTCTGGGGATACATTTCTTTGAACTGCTCCACCTGATCCAGGGCAACCTTTCCCAGCGTGGTGGTGTCTGACATCATGATCACCATACTGTATCCCTTTTCATACAGCTTCTTTGCCTCCTCAAAACTCCCTGCCACGGTTGCCAGGAATTTATCGGATCCCAGGACCACTGCCTCCACTTTGCGAATCGCCTCCTGAACCTCCTCATCCTTGGGATTGCAGAAATGTCCAAAGGAAGTGGCCAGGTCCATGGGACCGATAAAGATCCCATCCAGTCCATTGGTCTTAACAATTTCCTCAATGTGGTCCACCGCCGTCTTTGTCTCCACCGCCACCAGCACATCCAGCTCCTCATTGGCATAATCCAGATAATCCCTCTGGTTCATCCCATATCCTCCGGCCCTGGGACTGGGAGCAATGCCCCTGATCCCCTCCAGCGGGTACTTGCAGGCGCTTACCGCCCTGGCTGCTTCCTCAGCGCTGTTGACATAAGGGACCAGAATCCCGCTGACGCCGGCATCCAGGATCCGCTTAATGGTTACAAAATCATTCCAGGGCGCCCTTACAAAGGGTACCACATCATAATGGGATACGGCCTGCAGCTGGCCGATCAGATCCATGATCCCCCCGGGCCCGTGCTCCATGTCCACCATCAGTATGTCAAATCCGGCCTTAGCCATGATCTCAGCCGTTATGGGGCTGGCTGCCTGCAGCCAGGCGGCTGACAGCTTTTTCTTTTCCGCCAAAAGGCGCTTGGCCCTGTTGCGGAATACCTCTCCTCTTCTCAGCATTGATATCCTCCTTATGATTCCTTCTGCCGGGTACGTGCAGCAGCCTTTGTCCCGGCATTTTATACTGATTATAAAAGCAAATTCCATGCCAAGATGCTGATCTCTCCGAAAGCCCGGATTTTTTGTGGATCTTATCTAAAAATACTTAAGTATTTTTAGTACTAATACCAGCTGTTACCTCCCCCTCCTTTTGTCCTCATTTCCACTATGTTTTATTTTGATGCACCATTTTGTTTCTTATAAAACATATTGTTCTATTTTCCTCCGGGTTATGGTACCATTAGGGTATACCTGACAAGAAAGAAGGAAGATGATCCATGGTAAAGATAGCCCTTGTAGTACCCTGTGAAAATTTTATCGCCCACGCCTCCCAAATCCTCAGCCAGCACAACCGTTTCCATGAACAGGAGGATTCGGAAACCTATGTCATGGACGAGATCATTATGAATAACTCCAATGCCGGACATACAAAGATCGATGCCGACATCATCCTCACCCGGGGGCTTTTGGCCCAGATTCTGGCCAACCTTCCCGGTGACATCCCTGTGGTCCAGATCTCCGTTCCCACCGCGGATATCCTGAGGACGATCCGCAAATGCACCCGGCTCTACGGTCAGAAGCAGATCGGCATTATTGCCGCAGGCAATATGCTGGCAGGGATCACCGGCCTGTCCGACCTGTGCGATGTCCCCATTAAAACCTACCTCCTCTCCCCCAACTGGAACAACGAAGCCCTGGCAGACCAGGCGATCCGGGAGGGCTGCCAGGTGATCCTGGGAGGTCTTAATACCTGCCGATACGCGCAGATGATCCACGTGCCCAACATGCTCATAGAAACCAGCGAGGAGGCATTTTGGGACGCCCTTTCCTCGGCCAAGCGCGCTTTGCATATATTCCGCAAGGAGCAAGAAAAGTCCATGCGCCTTCAGACCATACTGGATATTTCCCATGACGGGATCATTTTCATAGACCCTTCCAGGCGGGTCACCACTGCAAACAAAAAAGCCCAGTCCATCTTCGGGCTGGACAAGGACTGCCTGGGAAAACGCATCATTGACATCCCCTTCCCTTTGGAGCTTAAAAACCTGCTGTCCGACAACAATGAATACGCCAACAAGATCCTGCAGTACAACCGCACCCTGCTGAGCATCAGCAAAACATTTGTAAAAACCCAGACATTTTTGTCAGGGTCCATTGTGAACATCCAGCTGGTCAATGAGATCCAGTGGCTGGAAGGTGATATCCGCAAGCAGCTCCATCAAAAGGGCCTTGTGGCAAAGCTCACCTTCTCCGATATGATCGGGTCCTCTCCGTCCATGGCCTCTGTTATAAAGACCGCAAAAAAATACAGCCGCACCAACTCCAATATCCTTCTCATCGGAGAGAGCGGCACCGGAAAGGAGGTGCTGGCCCAGAGCATCCACAACGCCAGCCCCCGCAGCCTCTGCCCCTTTGTGGCGGTCAACTGCGCCGCCATTCCCGATACCCTGCTGGAAAGCGAGCTTTTTGGCTATGTTCCCGGGGCATTTACCGGCGCACAAAAAAGCGGCAAGACCGGTCTCTTTGAGCTGGCCCATACCGGCACCATTTTCCTGGATGAGATCGGTGAGATTCCTCTCCCCCTTCAGGCCAAGCTTCTAAGGGTACTTCAGGAGAGGGAGATCATGCGGGTGGGCGGCGATTCCGTGATCCATGTGGATATCCGCATCATTGCCGCCACCAACAAAAATCTGGAAAACCTGGTCAAGGACCACCTGTTCCGTGAGGATCTGTTCTACCGTCTGGACGTGCTGAGGATCACCATACCGCCCTTAAACCAGCGCCGGGAGGACATCCCCTTGCTGGCAGCTGATTACATGGGAAAAAATTTCCCCGGTATCCGGATGGCGCCGGAGGTGGTGCAGTTCCTCTCACAGGCTGACTGGACCGGCAATGTCCGGCATCTGTTTAACATCTGCGAGCGCATGGCTGTCCTGTGCAGCGATTATTATGTGGACCTGGAATGTGCCAAACTGGCATTTCCCGAATGCCACTCCGCATCCGGGCCATCCGCGCCGGATCTATCCGCACCATCCGCCGGGCCTTCCACCACCGGGCCTTCCAGCGCCGGGCCTTCCACCGCCGAGACCTCCACCGCCGCCCACCGGGCAGAGGAGAGCCGGATCCTTGAAGCCCTGGCCTTCTGCCGTTTCAACAAGGGACAGGCAGCTTCCATGCTGGGAATGAGCCGCTCCACCCTGTGGAGAAAGATGAAGGAATACCATATAGAAGGATAAACAGCAGAAAAATCCCCTTCTGAGGCAGGCCCGTCTCAATGCGCCCGCCTGTCAGAAGGGGATTTTTCCAGCATAACAGTTCATTTATGCAAACTCATATGCAGTTTTGTTCCAGTCTCATGACAGTCTGTGGATAAACAGCCCGCTCCTTAGCTTCGGCTCAAACCAGGTCGACTTGGGAGGCATAAGAAGCCCTGCGTCCGCAACACTGAGTAGTTCGCTGATGGAGGTGGGATACATGGAAAATGCCACCTTCATATCCTCATGGCACCTGCGCCCCAGTTCCCCCAGCCCCCTGATGCCTCCGATAAAGTCCACGCGCTTATCCGTGCGCGGATCGCCTATGCCCAAAACAGGTTCCAGCAGCTGGTTCTGGAGAATGGACACGTCCAGCCCCTCCACGGGATCACTGCTTAAGCCCTGGGGCCTGACCTTAAGGGAGTACCAGGAATCCTCCAGGAACATTCCAAAGACACCCTTTTCTTTTGGGGCAAATGCCTCTGCACCCAGTTCCTTTACCTCAAACCGCTCAGCCACAGCCTTTAAAAAGCCGTTCCGGTCCATTCCATTCAGATCTTTTACCACACGGTTATAAGGCAGTATCATCAGTTCCTCATCCGGGAACAGCACGGTCAGGAAATAGTTAAAGGGCTCCTCCCCCGTATACCCGGGATCTGCTTCCCGCCTTTTAAGCCCTACCTTCACAGCGGAAGCAGCCCTGTGGTGCCCGTCCGCAATGTAAGTGGCAGGGATCTGCTCAAACGCGCGGCCCACGGCTGCAACCTGCTCCCTGTCCCCGATGATCCATACCCGGTGCCCGATCCCATCCTCTGTCACAAAATCATAGACAGGCTGCTCTTTTTTTACCCCTTCCACAATCCCCTTAACCGTATTATCCTGTCTGTAAGCCAGGAAAATAGGGCCTGTGTGGGCATTGGTGGTATCCACATGGCGGATGCGGTCGATCTCTTTATCCTCCCGTGTATTTTCGTGCTTTTTGATGACGCCCTTTAAATAATCATCAATGGAACAGCAGGCCACCACTCCGGTCTGGCTGCGGCCATCCATGGTCAGCTCATACAGATAATAATTTTCCTGGGGATCCGTCACATAGACCCCCTCTTCGATCTGCCTGTCCAGGATCTCCCTGGCCTTGTCATACACCCTGTCGTCATATGTATCCACATCATCAGGAAACTGGGTCTCGGCCCTGTCAATATTTAAAAAAGAAAGGGGGTTCCCCTTTACCGCTTCCAGGGCCTCTTTCCTGTTATACACATCATAGGGCAGGGCCGCCACCCTGTCAGCCTTGCCCGCCTGGGGCCTGACACACACAAACGGTCTCACAATCGCCATATTCTCTCTCCTTCTCTTAAGCTCATCCGCTTCACAGACCAATTAAGGCCCCACAGCAGGTTGCCCAGCCATGAAGGCCCTAATCACATTACCCTCAGTGGGTAGATCCATTATTTGACCACGCGCACCCTCAGGACACCCTTGATGGCTCTCAGCTTTTCAATGGTGGCCTCCTCGGCCTTGTGCTCCAGATCCAGCAGCGTGTATGCGTACTTATCCCGGCTCTTGTTGGTCATATCAGAGATATTCACGCCCTGGCCTGCCAGTGTACCTGTTACCTGTCCGATCATATTGGGGATATTCATATGCAGGACAGCCACCCGGCTCTCTGTCTGGCAGATTCCCATGTCACAGGAAGGATAGTTCACGGAATTCTTGATATTTCCGTTCTCCAGGTAATCGGTCATCTCCTTTACGGCCATCACCGCACAGTTATCCTCAGACTCCTGGGTGGAAGCGCCCAAATGGGGCATCAGGATGACATTCTTCATATTGGCCACCTTGGGGTTCGGGAAGTCGCTTACATAGTAGCGGACCTTTCCCTCCTCCAGGGCAGCAGCCATATCGTCATCATTTACCAGGGTATCCCTGGAGAAGTTAAGGATCACAACCCCGTCCTTCATCATGGCCAGCTTTTCCCTGTTGATCATGCCCTTGGTGGAATCCAGCAGGGGCACATGGATGGTTATGTAATCACATTCCTGGAAAATGGTATCCACATTGGTAATATGCTTTACATTCCTGGACAATCTCCACGCGGCGTTCACGGAAATATAGGGGTCATATCCATAGACCTCCATCCCCAGATGGGTGGCTGCATTGGCAACCTCCGCACCAATGGCGCCCAGGCCCACAACGCCCAGCTTCTTGCCCTTGATCTCGCATCCGGCAAAAGCCTTTTTGCTCTTCTCCGTATCCTTTGTAATATTGTCATCCTCGGCATTGGCCTTGCACCACTCAATGCCGCCCACAATATCCCTTGAAGCCACCAGCATACCTGCGATCACCAGCTCCTTCACGCCGTTGGCGTTGGCGCCCGGGGTGTTAAATACAACAATGCCCGCCTCTGCGCATGCATCCAGGGGAATGTTGTTCACTCCCGCGCCGGCACGGCCCACGGCCAGAAGACATTCCGGAAAATCCATATCGTGCATGGAAGCGCTGCGCACCAGGATGCCGTCAGCCTCAGCCGCATCCTTGGTCAGCTCATAATCAGCAGGGAACAGATCAGTGCCACATTTGGCAATTGGATTTAAGCAATGAATCTTTTTCATAATTATCATTCTCCTCTACATCAGCGCTGCTTTAGAGCATGTCGCTGTGCTTTTCCTCAAAATCAGCCATAAATGCAACCAGCTTCTCAACGCCTTCCATGGGCATTGCATTATAGATGCTGGCCCGCATTCCGCCCACGGTCCTGTGTCCCTTCAGGTTCTCAAAGCCGGCAGCCTTGGATTCCTTTACAAACAGGGCGTCCAGTTCGTCATTCCCCGTGACAAAGGGCACATTCATAAGGGAGCGGTCCTTCTTTTCCACGGTCCCCTTAAACATCCTGCTCTGGTCCAGGAAATCATACAGGATCTCAGCCTTTTTCTCATTGTATTCCTTCATGGCTTCCAGACCGCCCTTGGCCTTCAGCCATTTAAACACCTTGCCGCACATATAGATGCCGTAGGTGGGCGGTGTATTGTACAGGGACTCAGCGTCCACATGGGTCTTGTAGCGGAGCATGGTAGGGGTTCCCTCAAGCACGTCCTCAGACACCAGGTCCTCCCTTACGATCACGATCACGGTTCCGGCAGGTCCCACATTCTTCTGGGCGCCGGCAAAAATAAGGCCGTACTTTGTCACATCCACGGGCTCGGACAGGAAACAGGAGGACTGGTCCGCCACCAGGATCTTCCCCTTGGTATTGGGCAGGGTCCAGAACTTGGTCCCGTAAATGGTGTTGTTCTCACAGATGTAAACATAATCAGCATCCTCTGATACGTCCAGGTCGGAACAGTCCGGAATGTAGCTGAAGGTCTTGTCAGCGCTGGAGGCAATGGCGTTGGCCCTGCCGTATATGCCGCCCTCCTGGTATGCCTTCTTGGCCCACTGTCCGGTCACAATGTAATCCGCCACCTTGTTCTTCATCAGGTTCATGGGCACCATGGCAAACTGCTGGGATGCGCCCCCCTGAAGGAACAGCACTTTGTAATTGTCCGGAATATGTAAAAGATCCCGCAGGTCTGATTCAGCATCTTTAATGATGGCGTCATAGGCCTTAGATCGATGGCTCATCTCCATCACTGACATTCCTGTCCCCCTGTAATCCAGCATCTCTGCTGCGGCTTCCTTCAGGACGTCCTCCGGCAATACAGCCGGTCCTGCTGAGAAATTGTAAACTCTGCTCATCTTGTTCTCCTCCTTAAATGGTTGTGGCTACTGCACATTTCCTCTTTAATATATATACACAGATGACTTCCACCTATGCAGACCCTTTTTAAGGATCCTCACAGAAGGAAGCCGTCTGACCGTATACATCATTGTACCTCTGTCCTCTACCCATGCACTTTACCAAGGTAATCTGATAACGTTTCCGAAGTATTAATGACTACTATACACTCTTTTTAATTAATTTTCAAGTCCGTATCGTCAAAAGCATCCGCAATGGGCGCACCCGGCGATACCATGGGGAACACCTTCTCATCGCAGCTGATCTGACAGTCAATGACAACAGGGACATTCAGGGAAATGGCCTCCCTGAGGGTGGGCTCCAGTTCTTCCTTCTGGGTCACCCTGTACGCCTTTGCTCCCATTGCCTCGGCAACCTTTATGAAATCCACCCCGTCATTAAGAATGGTCTGGGAGTAGCGCTTGCCGTAGAACAGGGTCTGCCACTGGCGGACCATGCCCAGCACATGGTTGTTTACGATCACTTCCACCACCGGAATGTTGTACCGGGTGGCTGTTGCGATCTCGTTCATATTCATGCGGAAACAGCCGTCACCCGCAATGTTGATGACCGTCTTGTCCCTGCACCCCATCTTGGCTCCGATGGCGGCGCCCAGGCCATATCCCATGGTCCCCAGGCCGCCGGAGGTGAGAAAGGTCCTTGGCTGGCGGTGGTTGTAATACTGGGCCGCCCACATCTGGTGCTGTCCCACCTCGGTGACGATCACGGCATCTCCCTGGGTCACCTCATTGATGGTCTGCACAATAAAGGGACCGGTGAGCGTGTTCTTGTCATAGCGCAAGGGGTACATATCCTTCATGCGTTCAATATGGGCGATCCACTCGTCATGGTTAATGGGATCCAGCCTGGCGTTCAGCTTGCGCAGGATCACCTTCACATCGCCGATGACGCTGGCATCCACCTTAATATTCTTATTGATCTCAGCCGGGTCGATATCCAGCTGAAGGATCTTGGCATTCCTTGCAAACTTGGACGCATTGCCTGTCACCCTGTCGCTGAACCTGGCGCCCACCACGATCAGCAGGTCGGCCTCTGTTATGCCGAAATTAGAAGTCTTTGTTCCATGCATGCCCACCATGCCTGTATACAGTTCATCACACCCGTCAAACGCCCCCTTGCCCATGAGACTGTCCGCCACCGGGGCCTGGATCTTGTGTGCAAATGCTCTCAGCTCATCTGACGCATTGGACAGCACCGCGCCGCCGCCCACAAAGATAAAGGGCTTTCTGGACTTGCGGATCATCTCCACGGCCCGCTCCATGTCCTCCTCTCGGATGGTATCGCTCTGGCGCACAATCTCTTCGGGAACCTCCTTCTCATACTCGCAGGCGGCAGCGGTCACATCCTTTGTGATATCCACCAGCACCGGACCCGGGCGTCCTGTCTGGGCAATGGTGAATGCCCTGCGGATCACTGTGGCCAGTCTTTTAACGTCTTTTACAATAAAATTATATTTGGTAATGGGCATGGTAACACCGGTGATATCGATCTCCTGGAAGCTGTCCTTGCCCAGAAGGCTGTTGGTCACATTACAGGTAATCGCCACCATGGGAACCGAATCCATGTATGCCGTGGCAATGCCTGTTACCAGGTTGGTGGCGCCAGGGCCTGAGGTGGCCATGCAGACCCCCACCTTGCCGGTGGCCCTTGCGTAGCCGTCTGCCGCATGGGATGCGCCCTGCTCATGGGATGTAAGGATATGGGTAATTTCATCCTGATGCTGGTACAATGCGTCATATATATTCAGGATCGCGCCACCGGGAAATCCAAACACGGTGTCCACTCCCTGTTCCTTTAAACACTCAACTACAATCTCTGCCCCCGTCAATTTGCTCATATTTACCGCACTCCTTTTCTCTTAATATATACCGGCCTCTACTTCACCTGCAGAACAGCCCCTTTGTCAGCGGATGTCACAAGGGAAGCGTACCTTGCCAGGTATCCTGTGGTAACCTGCGGGGTCCTTGGCTGCCATTTTGCCTTTCTTGCAGCCATCTCCTCCGGGTCAACCAGCACATTCAGCTGGTGATTGTCAATGTCAATGGAAATAATGTCCCCTTCTTCCACAAGCGCAATGGGGCCGCCCACAGCTGCCTCCGGTGCCGCATGGCCAATGGATGCGCCCCTGGATGCGCCGGAAAAACGTCCGTCCGTGATCAGTGCAACGCTTGAACCCAGTCCCATACCGGCGATAGCCGAGGTGGGATTGAGCATCTCTCTCATGCCCGGTCCTCCCTTTGGTCCTTCATAGCGGATCACAACCACATCCCCTGCCACGATCCTGCCGCCCTTAATGGCATCAATGGCATCCTCCTCGCAGTCAAATACCCTTGCAGGCCCTTCGTGCTTCAGCATCTCAGGAGCCACGGCGGAGCGCTTGACCACAGCGGAATTAGGAGCCAGATTTCCCTTTAAGATGGCAATGCCGCCCGTCTCGCTGTACGGATGTTCCACAGGGCGGATAACATCGGGATTCCTGTTCTCGCAGTCCTTGATGTTCTCTCCCACGGTCTTGCCCGTCACGGTCATGCAGTCCAGGTTCAGAAGACCCTTTTTGCTGATCTCGTTCATGACAGCGTAGATTCCTCCCGCTTCGTTCAGGTCTTCGATATAAGTAGGTCCGGCCGGCGCCAGATGGCACAGGTTCGGTGTCCTTGCGCTGATCTCATTGGCAATATCCACGTTCAGCTCCACGCCTGCCTCGTGGGCAACGGCCGGAAGGTGGAGCATGCTGTTGGTGGAGCAGCCCAGGGCCATATCCATGGTCAGCGCGTTCATAAACGCGTCCTTGGTCATGATATCCCTGGGTCGTATATTCTGCCTGTACATTTCCATGACCTGCATGCCTGCATGCTTGGCCAGCTTGATGCGCTCAGAATACACGGCCGGAATGGTGCCGTTTCCCTTAAGGCCCATTCCCAGGACCTCAGTCAGGCAGTTCATGCTGTTGGCAGTGTACATGCCGGAGCAGGAACCGCAGGTAGGACATGCCTTGTTCTCGTACTCCTTTACATCCTCCTCGGACATGGTGCCGGCCGCATAGGAGCCAACCGCCTCAAACATACTGGAAAGGCTGGTCTTATGGCCCTTCACATGTCCGGCCAGCATGGGTCCGCCGCTGACAAACACGGTGGGCACATTGATCCTGGCAGCGGCCATGAGAAGTCCCGGAACATTCTTGTCACAGTTGGGCACCATAACCAGGGCGTCAAACTGATGGGCCAGGGCCATGCACTCCGTGGAGTCCGCGATCAGGTCCCTGGTCACCAGGGAATACTTCATGCCGATATGCCCCATGGCAATGCCATCGCACACGGCAATGGCCGGAAACACCACCGGAGTACCGCCCGCCATGGCCACTCCCAGTTTTACCGCCTCCACGATCTTATCCAGGTTCATATGGCCCGGAACGATCTCATTATAGGAGCTGACAATACCCACCATGGGCTTTTTCATCTCTTCTTCCGTCATACCAAGGGCATTAAACAGGGACCTGTGGGGCGCCTGCTGCATTCCTGTCTTAACTGCATCACTTTTCATGTTGTATCCCCTTTCACTTATCTGAATTTACCTATCTAAGGTTTGAAACCGTCAATTTCTGCTGTTTCGGCCCGCTGATGCGATCCGCCTATCGGGTCTGCTGATGCGATCCGCCTATCTGATTCTTGCCGCGATCAGGTCCCCCATGGCAGCGGTTCCCACCTGGCTGCATCCCTCCGACATGATATCCCCTGTCCTGTAGCCCTCTGTGAGCACGGACTGTACTGCTGACTCTATGGCATCCGCCTCATGGTCCAGGTCAAAGGAATAGCGCAGAAGCATGGCAGCGGACAAAATGGTGGCAAGGGGATTGGCAATATCCTTGCCCGCAATGTCCGGGGCAGAACCGTGACTCGGCTCATAAAGGCCGAACTTGCTTTCATTCATGCTGGCGCTGGACAGCATTCCGATGGAACCGGTGATCATGCTGGCTTCATCGGAAAGGATGTCCCCAAACATGTTCTCCGTAAGGATCACGTCAAACTGGCCCGGGTTCATGACCAGCTGCATGGCACAGTTGTCAACCAGCATATGGGAGAGCTGTACCTCAGGATAATCCTCTGCCACTTCCTCCACCACCTTGCGCCATAACCTGGAGGAATCCAGCACATTGGCCTTATCCACGCTGGTCACTTTTTTTCTCCGCTTCATGGCAATATCAAAGGCCTTGACCGCGATACGCCGGATCTCCTTTTCATTGTATGTAAGGGTGTCTGTGGCTGTCATACAGCCGTCCACCTCTTTGGTCCACCTGTCTCCGAAATAAAGGCCGCCTGTGAGTTCCCTCATGATGACCATATCAAAGCCGTCCCCGATGATCTCCTTTTTCAGAGGGCAGGCGCCTGCCAGTTCCTTATAAAGATAAGCCGGGCGGATATTGGCAAACAGGCCCAGTCCCTTGCGGATCGCCAGAAGTCCTGCCTCGGGCCTGAGGTTCGGAGCCACGTCATACCATCTGGAGTTGCCCACATCCCCGCCTACTGCTCCCAGCAGGACCGCATCGCTGTTCCTGGCTGTCTCCAGCGCCTCATCTGTCAGCGGAACGCCGTGGGCGTCAATGGAGCATCCTCCCATAAGGATCTCCGTATAGTCAAAGGTGTGTCCGTAAACCATGCCCACCTGATCCATTACCTTTTTAGCTTCTCTTACGATCTCCGGTCCGATCCCATCCCCTGGAATCACAGTGACATTATAATTCATGATACATATCTCCCCTGTCTTCTATTCTTTGTAGTTATAGCTATCCGTAATAATATAATTTCCTTCCATCATATATCATTTAAAGCCGTATTTCAACCTTTCAGAATTATTTTCCACCTTGGCAAATATACAAGTTTGGAATTATTGACATAATCAAAAGTTATAGGGCTTTCATATACTCCCTCATTTCATGGGATAATTTCTTATACTGTTCCTGCATTTCCTGGTATTTTTCCAGGATCGGCCTTGTCCTGTTGCGCACTGAATCCATAATGGCATCATAATTCTCCACCATCACGGCAGCCACCCCCGGGTCAACCAGCCCCTTTTCAGCCATTTCAGAAACAATGGCGCTGGTTTTTTCCTTGGGGTACGCGTCCTTGTAGCTTCTGGTGCCTGTGAGGGCGCTTACAATGTCCGCCACCGCCACGATTCTCTGGGGCAGGTTTAACTGCCCCTCCTTAAGCCCCAAGGGGTACCCGGAGCCGTCCAGCTTTTCATGGTGGCGCAGGGCAATATCCCTCACCGCGTCAGAGACGCAGTCCTGAAGGATATACTCTGTCATTTTCACATGACCGCGCATCACATTCATGGCCTGTGGGCTTAAACGCCCGGGAAACTCCAATATTTCCACCGGGATCCCTATCTTCCCCAGATCGTGGAGCATAGCCCCAAAGATCACGTCATTGATGGTATCCGCCCGTTCGCAAAGGCGCAGGGCCAGCTCCGAACTGATGATGGTGGTGGTGATGGTGTGGGTTACGGTGTGGGTGCTTCTGAAATCAATGGCATAGACCAGCATCCGGAGAATGGACTGCTTTTCTCTGGAGGAAAAGGGAACCTCCTCCATGATCTGAATGTATTCATGTTCCAAAAAGAGCGAACTGCTGCCGGGCGCCACAAAATCCATGCCCTCAAACAGGTCGAGCACCTCCCCGCAGAAGTTTTGGTCCCTCTGGGTCCCAAGGTACTGTTTCAGCCAATCCACATCCCCGGCTGAATGTTCAAAATAAATATCGATCCTGTCCGCCAGGTGGAGAAGCTGGGATGCCTTTTTAATATGGTCCGGCACATGGTCCATCCGCCTCAGGACATTCCAGGGGGTGTGATGGTAGAGCACGATTCCGGACAGTTCCTTCAGCAATGAGAAATAATAAAAGAACAGATAGCCGTAAATGGAATGGTTCCAGACATTCTCTGTCTCGAATTCCACCATTTTGTCTATCTCCTCTGTCTTGTAAGCCCCGATGTCATGGAGCACGGCCAGGGTCAGCATGTCCCTCATCTTCCTTCCGTCATAGCCGCCGTCCGCTTTCATCAGCTGGTACATGATGGACGCCACCCGTTGTCCGTGGCCCATCAGTCTGGCATCCACCAGATCAAAGGCCCTCTTTGCCACACTTATGATCCCCCTGTTGCTCATTGGAAGCATATAATCATACATAAACGTTCTCCCTTTTCCGGCTGTGATAACATCCCAGCCCGGCCTTTAACCACTGCGGTTCGGCCGCCTTCCTGTATTCTGACATAAAATCCCTTTTTAATCAACCGGAAATGGGTCCGGACCGCAAAACATGGATTAAAAAATGCCGTACCAGGCAGTTTCATCCGCCTGTACAGCATTTTCTGGGCCCTGACATCACAGGGCAGTCTTTATTTTAGCGCCTGACGCCACTGGTCAGTTTTTATCATTAACTTCACACTACTGGGCAATCTTTGCTCCGTCCTCACCGACCCAGTAATTGTCCGCCGTCATACAGTTGGTCAGCATGTCGCCGTTCTCAGAGCAGTAATACTCCTTGCCTTCCCACTGGATCCATCCGGTCTGCATATACCCCTGGGCGTCAAAGAAATACCACTTATCCCCAATCTGCTTCCAGCTGTTTGCCGGATAGGTCCCATCGCCGTTGTCATACCACCATCTTCCGTTCTCCGCGGACTGTACCCACGCACCGCTTCCGCCCGTAGGGTTATCCCTGAACTCAGCCGCCTGATCGCTGCTGATGTAGACGCTTGCGGAGTCCACCCAGTTTCCCTTCTCCCCACCGTCAAACCGGCTGACCGCACGGACCTTCACCGTATAGGAGGTATCCCCCTTTGTCATGCGGTCGCGGCAGTTGCTGGTGTTGGTGTTCACAACAATGGCGGATCCCACTGCCTTGTCGTCCCTGTAAACTCTTACCTCATAGCTTCCGGCCGCGCTGATGGGATCCCATGTGGCGATACCATTGTCGGAAAGCTTCAGGTTCTCCACGTCACGGATGGAGGTGGAGAGGGAGGGAAGCTCTACGTCCATCAAAAGGGTGGAACTGGAATCTTCCCTGCTGGCCTTCAGGAACTGGGCTCCTCCCTTCAATGTGACCTTATCCTTGGGAAGGGACTGGAAATAGTAATCATCATCCGCTGTCAGGGTGATCCTGATCTTGGGCACCGAGTCATCCCGCCATTCAAAGTCATCGTTCAGTATGTCATAACCATCCACGGAAAACCTGCTGTTGCTGGTCTCAATCTCTATCTCTTCCTCACCAAATCCCGTGCCCGGCACAATGTTGGCCTTTATACTCAGTGTGATGGATTTAATGGGCTTACGGCTGGCAGCATATGACGGTATGACCATGGCCGCGGCAAGAACTCCTGCCAGCAGTGCCGGCACCACTTTTTTCTTTATAATACGCATTATATACCTCCTTCTTTCTGTAGTGTACTCTCGGGGACTCCTAGAGTCCACCGTACCCTGTCATATCCTTACTTTATCTGCATTTTCATGTCATGTCAATATAGATTTCCTTAAGATTCCCCTGATGCCTGCCGCGGCTCACCGGACTTCCCGGATAAGGCAGTACTGCTTTAGGGAAAAATGCTTCTGCACCACGCCAAACACCTTGAACCCAAAATGCTCATACAGAGGCACATTGTGCGGATTATGGGTTTCCAGGGAGATCATCAGCTTATGGCTGTCGGCATAACGGATCATCTCGTCCATGAGCATGGCCGCCAGACCATGGTGCTGCATGGTGGGCCTTACGGCCAGGTAAATGATATGGAGACGGTTTTCCTGGTGCAGCTGCGCGGTCCACCTGGAATTCAGGTAATCCTTTCCCAGCACAAAATTCCAAAGGGTCTTAAGGCTTGGGTCTTCCCTGATCAGGTATTCATCCGCCTTCAGGGAGGCCCAGGCCTCGGCCAGATAGTATGTAAGGGGATTGTATGGCTCCGACTCATCTGATACCACCACCAGCGCATTCATCTCAGGGCTGTCGGAATAGATCTCACATGTCTCAAAAAACTCAGTCAGGTCGCATTCAAACAGTTCCGGCATCAGCCGTTCCCTGGTCTCCTGATCCGGTATCAGCTTACAGTACAAAGGGTCATTGGAAAAGCACTGCGTCAGCAGCTCCTCCAATTTTGGAAGATCCTCTTTTCTAACCCGGTATAGCCTCTGGCTTTCCATAATGCATTCAAACCTCTTTTCCTCAGAATTTATTTCCTCTAAATGCGTTTCCTCTTAATTAATATCCCGGATCATTTCCGCACATGATCCCAGCATCTGTGTCAGCCTGCCCGCAGACAAGGTCATGTATTTGATATCATCCTTATAGCACAGCACCTGATTGTCCAGGACCTGTTCCAGCACAGCGCGCTCCCGCTCCACATCAGCCTCCGGGTCTCCAAGCTTCTCCTTTAACCCCCGGACCAGTTCAAACAGGTTCTCGTGATGGACGATCCTGCCCGTTCCCCATTTCAGCCGGTCAGGGGGCTGGTCCAGCACATATTCGGTAAAATACCGGAATACCTCCTCATCAAACAGGAATGCATAGCGGTTGTTGTCAATGTCATATACAGCCTCCAGGGCTCCCCTCACATTTCCGTGATCCAGGCACTCCAGGGCCCGGTATACGGATTTCAGGTTGTTTTCCACGGACTGCTGGGGAAACAGCACATCATCATGCCAGCTCAGGCGCACAAAACAGTCCTGTTCCCTGCGAAACGCATCAAGCAGGCGTTTGTTCAGCTCCCTCCATGCACCTACAGGCCACTCCTGCTCATTCAGCTCCATGATCTTTCGGTACAGCTCTCCAGCCACCCCGGCCCCCTGCTTCAGCGCCTCAAGGAGGGGCCCCGCATCCGTGCCTGTCCTGGCGCATATGGTTTGGTCCACGCTGTCCCTAACTGCCCAAAACAGCCGTTTAAAGTCAAGGGGCACCACCGTGGTCATATCCAGGGCCAGCACCAGGCTGCCGTAAAGTTCATGGTGAAACCGGTACACGGGTTCCTGGTAAAAATTCTCATTATCATACTGTGAATGGTAATGGGTCTCCATAAATTCCCCTGCGCTGAAGTCATTGACCATGGAGGGGATCCCCCCAATTGCCATGGAAAAATCATCGGACCAGGTCTGGATGGGACAAAGGACTTCCACTCCTTCCGGGTAGGCGCTCCGGTCCACCTCTATCCCTTGAAGAAAATTTTCCATGAAATCCCCGTATTCATAGGTGCAGCGCACCCCGTCCTTTGCTCCGTGGGCATGGGCTGGCAGCTCAAAATTCAGGTTGGCCGTCACCTGCCCCTGCCACTGGGGGCGGGCGGTAAACACCTGCTCATAGGCGCCCGTGGACCAGTCGTACTTGGAGTTTGACACGCCCCACTCCTCCGCTGCCATGGCGCAGAATACCAGGGTCTTCCTGGGCTTGTACCCAATCTGCTTCAAGCTCCGGGCAATTCCCAGCATCATGGCCACCGCCGCATTGTCATCCTGAAATCCGCTGAAATAGGAATCATAGTGGGCGGTGAGCAGTATCTTTTCGTCCGGCTCTGTCCCGGGTATGCATCCCAGGATATTATAATCCTCCTGGTCCAGCTTTACCGTTGATCTGGCATCAAAGAGCACCTTTGCCTCCCGGTCCTCCATGGATCCTTTTATGATATCGGCATCAGCCCGGGATATGGAAAATGCGGCAGCCTCCCTGGGTCCGGCAATATCCTGGGCATTCAGGGCCGTATCATGTATCTCCCCATATCCCTGCTCCTGAACCGCGATCAGGGCCGCGGCCCCCTTCAGGTAAGCCTGATACACGGGAAAATTGATCCACCACTCCTCCCTCTGGTTAATGTCGATCAGCACCAGCTTACCTTTTACATCCACGCCTTCATAGGACCGGGCCGTTCCCTTTTCCAGATAAATGATGGTAAATTCCTGAAATCCCTCGGTGCAAAACTGGGTCTGGTAAGCCCCCAGCTGAAATCGGTGCTCCCGGCCGTTCCTGTCCGTAAAGCGCATCACAGCACGTTCAAATTCCCAGCTGTCCACCTGGATCTTATCCCTGCAGACACCGGAGAGCCCCAGGGCTTCCATCTCCCTGTACAGCATTTCCCCCGTCTCCCGCTCCGCACCGGAACCCGCCGTGCGGTACCCCAGCACGGGGTTGGTCTTGTATTCTTCCATCCTTCTGGCCAATCCATAGGAATACCCCGTATCCACAGCCTGTTTTAACGCCTGTTCCCATTCCTCCAGCTTGTTCATGATCATCACCTCGATACCTGAAGGGCGCAGAAAATATGTGCTATTTTCTGCGCCCCTCCAAATCCAATTCCTGTTTTAGTTTACGCCTGCAAACAGGATTGGTCAAGTGTTTTGTCATCTTCTTTTTATGAGTCTTTTATCACATATCCCCTGGCGCCAAGAGCCTTGAGCGCCCTGTCAAAATCAGCCTCCCTGGTCAGGACATAATCCGTATTATAGGTGGACACCACAAAGATGCCGATCTTCTCCTCCGCCAGAATGGAGGATATCTTTGCCAGGATCCCGATCAATGAAAAATCCAGCACGCCCTGGATCCTGAACGCCTTCCAGCCGTCCTCTCTGGAAACGGCATTGCCCGGCACGCGGCAGGTCCTGCACACAAGGGACAGTTCCTCATCTGTTTTGCCGATAAAATAATACTCCTCCGTCAGATCCACCTGTGTAAGGTCACCGAGCCTGCACACGGAAAAATCTTCCCGGATCACCTTAAGCTCCAACATACTGCTGCTCCTTTCGCAGACATTTCCTATTCCCACTGATTCCAGTCTTTTAAAAAGGAAGTGCCATCTCGTCATTCATTTTTACAAATCCATATTTCTCATACAGGGGCCTGCCCATCTCCGTTGCTTCCAGGGAAATGAACCCAATCCCAGCCTGCCTTGCCTCTTTCACTAAAAGATCCAGCATATGGAGCGCGATTCCCTTTCTGCGGTATTCCGGATGGGTGTACATGTTCATGATATAAGCCTTCCACCCAGTAGGATTATGATACGTGGGCATGACCCGGTAAAAGCTCACGCCTCCCGCCCCCACAAACCGGTCTTTGTCAAATACCAGATAGGCGCAATGGGTCCTATCCCCAAGGGACTTTGCGTAGTATTCATAAGATTCCCTGCGCACCCAGGACATATCCACATCATCATCCAGCCGGTTGGCCGCCCTTAACACCTGGATCCTGGTATCTGCCAGCAGATCCAGGTCCTCTTTGCCAGCCCTTTGATACAACAGTCCCATCCTTACTCCTTCTCCTTTTTTCTCACTGCAAACATAATATCAATGGAGGGATGGCTGTCCTTACTCTTTTGGGTGTGGTATTCGTACTCCAGGTTCAATGCTTCATAAGGACTTCCCGGCAGCCATTTGGTATAAAAATACCGCTTAGCTTCCCCGATGGCCATTCCCCACCATCTGCCGAATCTGGGGCTTACGGTGATCCGGGCATAAGGCCCCTGGGGCAGGATGAGACGTTCCAGGTTTTCATGCTCCAGCGTGCTTCCCACCAGCAATTCAAACTCCCTGCTCTGTTTGTCGTAATTCCTTGACAGGACAAAATAGGGAAGGATTTCTCCGTCCCGGCGTCCCACTGCCTCATGATATTCCTTTGACATAAAATCTATATCACTGGAAACCGTCTTGTCATTTGACCCTTTCCACAGACCATAAAGGGTCATCTCCTCCAGTTCCATGATATCAACTGATAATCTTCCCATGCAATCCTTATCCTCATTTCTCAATCCTTACCCTCAGCGGACAAGGGTATGGATCCATTATAACTGATTATCCCGCTGATTCCTAGCCCCAGAATGTGTCCGGTCATTCACCCACAGCCCATGGCGGCTGCATCCAAAATAGAGTTTCCCTCCCCTTATCCTTGGAATGCGCACCTCGCCGCCCTGTTCCGGATACAGTTTTACAAACAGCATTCTGTCATATGTCACATGGCAGATAAAATTCAGATAATGCTCCTTTGTCATTTCATGGGAAAATGTAATGTAAGATTCATCTTCCACTGTTTCCACTTTCAGAAAATGCTGCCCGTCCTCAGGCTTTGCACTCAGCGCCGGCAGTTTGCGCCCGCAGCATGAAATTTCCCCCTCGCCTGTGGAAGTCATCACAGCATTGCAGCTGGGGCAGACATAAAACTTTACTTTTTTCATATTTCCTCCGTCTGTTGTGTTGGGCTCTAAATCGCCCAGCAGTATCTGTTCAATATTTACATTCAGAATCCCTGACAGCTGGTTTAACAGGGATACATCCGGGCACCCCAGTCCCCTCTCCCATTTTGAGATCGTCTTGTCACTGATGTTCATGGCATCAGCCAGCTGCTTCTGAGTCCATTTCTTTTCTTTCCTCAGACCCGCAATCAGCCCCCCTACCTTGGCGCAATCCATCATGCCCACCTCCGTTTACTATAATATTGGCAACAATTCAGGATAGCGGGAAAATGGGGCAAAAGCGGGTGATAAACTTGCTTATAAGTCCGTTTTTGCATCCATTTCCACATCGGATGTCCTGAACCGTTGCATATGTTGGAACATTTATTTCCAAACCCTCTATGGAACAATTCCCAAGCCCTCTATAGAATACCCCCATACGCGCCGGATTACAATCAACGCTCCGTAGAGTCAGCGCTGGACAACCGAAAAATATTTTTGCATTGTGTTGTTTCAACAACATACATGTTGTTTTGATTATATTATACTAAAGCCAACACAATAAAAACCTTGGGAAATCAAAAGGAGGATCCATCATTATGGAAAACAAAATGTTCTGTTACCAATGTCAGGAAACCGCAGGATGCACCGGATGTACCCGGGTGGGGGTCTGCGGCAAGAAGCCGGATGTGGCCGCCATGCAGGATTTGCTGGTCTATGTGACCAAGGGCCTGTCCGCTGTCACCACCGCGCTGAGAAAGGAAGGCGCTGAGGTCCGTCCTGAGATCAACCACCTGATCACATTAAACCTGTTTACCACCATTACCAATGCCAATTTTGACAAAGAGGCCATTGTCAGCCGTATCCGCGCAACCCTGGATACCAAGAAGGAACTGCTTTTACTGGTAAAAGACATGGATCAGCTTCCCGATGCAGCCCTCTGGTCAGGGGACGATTCTGCATTTGAGCCAAAGGCAGCCACGGTGGGCGTGCTCTCCACGGAAAATGAAGACATCCGCTCTCTGCGGGAACTCATCACCTACGGGCTTAAGGGACTGTCCGCCTACTCCAAACACGCCAATGTCCTTTTAGAGGAGGATGTCCAGGTGGATGCGTTCCTGCAGCGCGCCCTGGCCTCAACGCTGGATGACACCCTTACCGCTGATGACTTGGTAGCCCTGACTCTGGAGACCGGCCGGTACGGCGTGTCCGGCATGGCCCTGCTGGACAAGGCAAATACACAGGCCTTTGGAAATCCTGAGATCACCAAAGTCAATATCGGTGTGGGAACACGCCCCGGAATCCTGGTTTCCGGCCATGACCTGCGGGACCTGGAAATGCTTCTTGAGCAGACACAGGGAACCGGCGTGGATGTATATACCCATTCGGAAATGCTGCCCGCCCACTACTATCCGGCTTTTAAGAAATATCCCAACTTTGTGGGCAACTATGGCAATGCCTGGTGGAAACAGAAGGAGGAATTTGAGTCCTTTAACGGCCCCATCCTTATGACCACCAACTGCATCGTCCCCCCAAAGGACAGCTATAAGGACCGCCTTTACACCACCGGTGCGGCCGGATTCCCGGGCTGCAGGCACATTCCCGGCTCCATTGGGGAGGAAAAGGACTTTTCTGAGATCATCCGGCACGCAAAGCAGTGCGCGGCTCCCGCAGAGATTGAGACAGGCGAGATCATCGGCGGCTTTGCCCATAACCAGGTGCTGGCCCTGGCCGACCAGGTTGTGGCAGCTGTAAAATCAGGCGCCATTAAAAAATTCGTGGTCATGGCAGGATGTGATGGCCGGGCAGGAAGCCGCAGCTATTACACAGACTTTGCAAAGGCCCTGCCAAAGGACACGGTTATCCTCACCGCAGGCTGCGCCAAGTATAAATACAACAAACTGGATCTGGGCGACATTGGGGGAATCCCCCGCGTGCTGGACGCCGGACAGTGCAACGACTCCTATTCCCTGGCAGTGATCGCCCTTAAATTAAAGGAAGTATTCGGCCTGGAGGATATCAACGACCTGCCCATTATCTATAACATTGCATGGTATGAGCAAAAAGCTGTCATCGTACTCCTTGCCCTGTTATACCTGGGAGTTAAGAACATCCATTTAGGCCCCACACTGCCTGCTTTCTTAAGCCCCAATGTGGCTAAGGTGCTGGTGGATAACTTCGGCATCTCAGGCATCGGCACCGTGGATGAGGATATGAAGCTGTTCTTTGGGAAATAAATTCCTTATGCCCCACAAACTGATCCATCCATAAGAAAAGGGCGCTGCACTCAAATTCAGTTGATCCCACCCCATATCCCGTCTCCCGTTCCGGCGTCAGGACATGAAAATACCGGCGTCATCAACGCCGGTATGGGATTTCTTAAAATTGTTGCTATCTGCTGGTATGCCTGCAGATCATCTCTGATAACGCCCTGCTTGTGCTTGGCGCCATGTTTTTTCTATTTTCCACACCATTATAATACCACAAAAACGGCCTAAATACAAGACTTGTAATGGTCTCCCACCCGCCGTATAATGGGTGTCCACAAGAAGGAGGACACATATGGAAGAAGAAAAAGATTTCTATGAAATGCTGTGGCAGGGAAAGCAGTCCCAGGAGCTGGCAAGGCTGGCAGCATGCAACGAGGACACGGCCCGCTTTGGACTGTCCCTGTCCCAGGAAGAAGCCCTGGAGCTGGCAGCGTGCAGGAATGAAAGCCTGAGGAAGTGGAGACGCGTGGAATTTGGAAAAGGGATCCTGGAAACCCTCATATGGACATTCTGTGACTCCCCCTATCTGGAACAGGACAACTATATGGAAATGCTGGCCCGGCTCCAGGATATTTTCTATGAGTTCAAGGACAGCACCGCTGACCGCGTAACAGACCGGGAGCTTTTGAATTTTATGAGGGAGCAGTTTGACGAAGTATGCTTCGGAGACGCAGACTATCTGGAAGATACCTGCCTGGACCGTTTTGCAGCAGGTGTACGGGCCGGATATTCCGGATACCAGCAAAGCGAGGGCCGCGGAGTATACGAACAGTTCAGCGGCGAAGCCAGGTGGGATAAAGGCTTGTATCTCCAGGCCCTAAAAGACCTGTGCTGGCGTTAATCCCCCATTCCCGGCTATGAAGGAGGTTATCAATGGAATATCACATCGAACGTCTGCTGCCCATTGTGGCAGAACTGTCAGTCCGCTACACGTCCGGGGAGAGCTGCTCTGTCTCCTACGAGGCAGCCCAGGCCCTGATGGAGGCTGTTATTTACTGTATCCGTGAGTGCGTAACAGATACAGAACACGGAATCAGCGCCGGGCGCATGCCCCATGAGAGGGAGCTCTATGACCGGGGTGCACATCTCGTGATCCAAAAGACCCTGCAGGCCAAGGAAATCTATGAATCCATCCTTCCATGTTTTCATGATTACGGCTGCGCGAACTACAGGGATACCATATTAAAGGGAATGCCTGAATTCTTTGTCCGGTATGATCCCGTCTTTTTCCCGGGAAACCATTTGCTGACACTGGATTATCCGCTGCTTAACAAAACTGCCTGTCTGGATGGTTCCGCCTGCCAGGACCCGCTTCCCCAGCAAAATGGCCCCAGACCCCTAAGCCCCCTAAGAGGCATTGATCTGATTTTTAAATACCTGAAATCCATTGCCATGGAGGTGCATTTCCTGAACCGCTTCCATCCTGACACCATATGCAGGCTAATGGAACGGGTATCGCCGGATTACAGGGAGCTTTACCTTGACAATCTGTGTGAGCCGGTCCTTCTCTGTACGGTGAGCCGCCTGCTGGCAGCGGAGGCAGCCGGGTCGGATTTTTCCGCCCTAAGGGCTTTGGATATACCTCTGCTGACCGTTGAAGAATGCAACCTGCTGCGGACCCGCTTCCTATCTTCTTGCGTGGAAGAGATCTGCACATGCATAAAACCCGCGATCCGCGCAGCAGTCAGCCGGATTCCGGGAGCCGGTCCATATTTTGAACAGGCTGCTTCCGATTATGCTGTGCGGATACGCTTTGGAATTGATTCCGACTGTCTGGAAACAGTGCTCTACGCTTCAAACCAGACCCAATCATTTTCCTAACCCATTTTCCGATTCATTTCCCTAATCCGTTTCTCCAAACACATACGTTCTGATCGCCCAGGCCACCCCATCCTCCTCATTGGAGAGGGTGCGGTACCGGGCCGCTTCCAGGATGCACGGCATGGAGTTGGACATGGCAACGGTCCAGCCAAAGTCCTGGGTAAACATGGACAGGTCGTTGTCGCTGTCCCCCAGGACCATCACGTCCTCCAGCGGGATCTGCTTTCGCCCGGCATAATACTTAAGGGCCAGTCCCTTTTGGGCATTCTTTCCAGTGACCTCGATATTGGTGGGAAAGGAGGAGGCCACTGCCAGCTCCGCATAGGCCTGGAATTCATCTTTTATCTCCATCACGGTTTCCTCCGCCAGGTCATCGGCACATATTTTATAGACCGACACCTGGGAAGGGATCTCCGAGGAATGCCTGATAAAGGTGATGGAGTCCATCCGCTCCTCAACCCGTTCCCGAAGCAAAGGCGGCAGCCGGCCGGGATCCGCTATGCCGCCGTTCCAATGCCTGCACAGTTCGTCCAGCACCGCCTCCCTTTTTGAAGTGCTGTACCATCCGCCGGACGTCATGAATTTCATGGTTGCCCCCCGGCTTAGAAGCACTGCCTCGGCATCGGCCACATCCTGCCGCGCCATGGGTATTTCCAGCAGCCGTTTTCCTTCCCTGTCATAGACGGCAGCGCCGCTGAGGCAGATAAACCCACACTTGATCCCCTTGCTTTCCAGCAAGGCTTTGGCTCCGCCATAATCGCGGCCGCTGCATATTATAAACTCCACTCCATACTCATCCAGAGCCTGAATGGCCCAGATATTGGCCTCTGAAACATCAGAATGCCGATCCAGGAGCGTGCCATCCATATCGGACGCAATTAAACGTATTCCCACAAAGTTCCTCCTTCATCATCCCTGCCCCATATGTATTGGGGTGTTTTCTTTCTGTCCAGCTGCCTATAACAGCTTTTGATACAGTTCAAACCGATCCAGACCGTATTTGCCGTATCCCAGATCCACTGTATCAATATACTGAAAGCCATACTTTCTGTACAGCCTGATCGCCGGCAGATTCTTTTCATATACATCCAGGCGTACGGCCTTTGCCCCCTCGGCTTCTGCGTGGCTTATGATAAAATCCATCAGCTGCATTCCCACCCCTTTGTTCAGATAATCCGGGTGGACCGCTAGGGTGTACACCACCAATATGTCCCGGTAATCCAGGTCCGTATGCCAGTCCGCCTTCTCATATCCCGGCTCAGGCTCACGGCGCAGGATCACAGTCCCCGCAATAGGCCCCGGTTCCCGGTTCCCGCACTCCCTGGCCACATACAGGCACCCTTCCCCGATCCCGCTCTCAGCAGTATCCCGGGCCGGATAGATACCGCTGATCCATCCGGGATAATTAATATGTTTTCCCAAATGCTCATGTAACCTGCCATACAGCTGTTCCAGCTCGTCCGTATCAGCCGCTGTTCCCTTTTCGATCACCGTTGTCATATGCTGCTCCTCCGTTTACCCCAATGGGAAATTCACCTTTCCCCTCTCTTCATTATAAACAGTTTTTTACTTTGGCACAATCGTATTTTAGGATTGGTTCCTTCTGTACATCTCCTCCCTTTCCGTTTGTGTCAGCGCCCTCTCCACCAGGGCCGCTATGGCAAACACCGCCAGAAGATTCATTAAAAAGCGGCAAAGGGAAAACGCAGCTCCCAGGGAAGATATCTCAAACAGCAAAAGAGGGATCCGTACGCTTGCGCTGGAACACAGGAAAATGAGTACATTGGATATCCTGCCCCCCTTTTTCAGGAGCATGCCGGCAATGGGCAGCAGTGCGTAAATAGGCACCGCAGTTACAATCCCAATCAGCAGTGAGATGGCCATACCCCTAAGCCCGGAATCCGTTCCCATGATCTGCATCATTTTTTCTTTCTCCACCCACACGTCCATCAGGCCTACGCACAGAAAAACAGGGATCAGATTCCACAGAAACTGAACCGTCCCCTTTCCCGTATACACAAGCACATCCTTGGCTCCATCCGGCCGGATCACAATCAATGCAGCGATCAGGGCCGCTGCCAGCCCCCATATCCTCTTGTTCTTCATGCCAGGATCACCCCCAATGCCCAGGATGTGATAAATGCGGACACAAAGAAAAAAAGGTTGCGCAAAATAGAAGCCTTCACTCCCAGATACCGTATCTCCAGTGGAAGCGTGGCAATTCCCACCGTGGTGAGCGTGGAGATAAACACTGCCATCTGGGGAATACCAGCCCCGCTTTCAAGGAGCCGGGAGACCATAGGAAACACTGCCAGCACCGGTACCAGGGCAACTGCTCCGGTCAAGGCTGACAGGACCATTCCCCTGAAACCGGACCCGGTTCCGATCACGTCCCGGATCATCCCCGGTGTCACGGCTGTAAATAGAATGCCTGTGATCAAAAGGATGGTGAGAAAATGGGGCAGCACTCCCATAAACATGCGAAACCCCTTTTTTACTGCCTGATTTGTCTTTTCCCGGTCCTTACGGAAGGATACGGCCAGACAGGCTGCGGCCGCTCCATATAAAAGCCCTGTAAATGTCAGATTCATTGATCTACCTCCTGTTATTTCCTGTTTTGCCCATTATAATTTAAAACCATTAAAAAGTACGTTGCACAGGCAACCAAAGAGGCAAATCACCCTATTGCTTTTATTCCGTTTATTAGATATAATATGATCAAGGTAGATTTTCATATTGTTTGCTAAAGGGATCTATCCATTATTTTTACACCGACAAAGGAGAACAATTCAAATATGGTACTTCAGAATAATACATCGATTAACAGTGATCCCAGCAGGTCTGCTGCAGCTCCCACCAACAAATCCAACAAAATAATGGCCGGTACGGACAGCAGTATCATCAAGTGCATATTGGATGAAGATCTGACCATTCTGGTGGCAAACGCGTCCTTTTATAAGGAGATCGGCTATACCAAGGAGGATTTTCTTTCCAATTTTATGGGTCTGCGCCAGTATTTAAGCCAACACACCAAGGAATTTGACAAATTAAGGCTTGCGCTGACAGAGGCCGCGGCCAATGGAAGCAAGCATCTTGTCACAGCCTGCCTTCTGCCAGCAAAGGATGGAAGACTTTTATGGTTCCGTCTGAACATTATGTTAACCGGCGCCACAGCCAACAGCCGTCCCATGTTCTCCGCATCCCTGTCCGACATCACCGAACAGACGGATGCAGCCGAACCAAGGATGCAGTACCTCCACTGGATGATGGATGAGTATTCACGGGCTGTATGCTCCGCCTATTGACACCGGGCATCTTCCCTGTCTCCTGCTAAAGCATGGATTTCTTACCATGTTTTTTCAGCAACTATAAATACTAATGAAAGGAAGACGTCCCATGTCCAATTCCAACAGCAGGGAACGGACCATTTATCGGAGCCTGGCAGGAAAAATACAGCTGGGCTTTTATGATAATGAAACCCGCTTTCCCTCTGCCAAGGAAATCGCCAGCCAGTATCAGGTATCCTACTGTCCTGCCCAAAGGGCCCTTAAGATGCTTGAACAGGGTGGCCTTATTAAGCTTTGCCGCGGAAAATCCACTGCGATCCTTGACAAACCATACAGGGATTACCTGGAAAGCCCTGTTTTCAAACAACGTGCCCATTCCCTCTTAGATGTGATACGGACCCTGAATTTAATCCTGCCGGACCTCTGTTTATACGGCATGATCCACGGTGACAGCCGCCACCTGTCCGTACAGCCGGGTGACAGAAAGGCTCTCAGCATCCCCGGCAGATATCTCTACCAGCAGTTTGAAAATTCCTTTCTGGCCCTTGGAAGCCGGACCGTCCTCAGTCTCTATTATGACATCAGCTCATTTGCCGAAAGCGCCCTGCTGGATATCCTTTACTCCAAGCTGGGAAGTTCCAAAGCAGATGACCTGATGACGGATGTATCAGCGGAATACGATTACTGCGTCCGGAACAGCAGAACGCTTCCCCCTGTCCGGATCAGGCAGCGCCTGGAGCATTTAAGCGGCATCTTTTATGGAATCATAGAATCTTACCTGCTGGAAGTCCCCGGTATCACGGCACCGGGTCAGAGGGAGGTCTTTTCCTGGGCGCCCCGCAAGGGACGCACACGGTACTGCGATACCCTGGCGATCAACATTGTATGTAAAATCAATCAGGGTGTTTATCCTGTTGGAACGCTTTTGCCAAGCGGGTCAGCGCTGGCAGATATCTACCATGTATCTGAGATCACCATGCGCAGGACCATCCATCTGCTGAACCAGCTGGGAGTGGTCAAGACCTTGAACGGAATCGGCACGCAGGTCATTTCCGCCAGCGGGCCTGAGCTCCTCTATAAGATCAGGGAACTGATGATGGAAGATCATCTCAGGGGTTTTCTGGAAGCCCTTCAACTGCTGGCAGTGACCTGCGAGCCTGTTATCATGCATTCATTTCCCTATTTTTCACAGGAGGCTGTGGACAGCATTGCTATGGCCGCCTCTGTACCGGATACAAAGGAGTCCACTACAGCTGTGCTCAACGCCGTGATGCAGGCAGTGATCCGTTTCTGTCCCCTTATGACCATACGGGACATCTACCGCAAGATCACACTGTTTTTGTCAGAGGGAAATGTCCTGCGCCCGGAAGTAACAGGTCCCGGGCCGGTCAGCGGATGGAAGATGATCTCCCACAGGATACAGGAAAGCTGTGCTGCAAAAGACAGCGCATTGCTGGCAGGGACATTCCGGCTTTTGTCTGAGAGAGCCTTTCTGTCAACCAAACAGGCACTTCTTGAATTAGGGATCAGCCAGGCAGAGGAGGTGGCCGGTGAGACTTTCCTGATTTCCGGTTAAGATCCGAAAAACCGCGGATACTATTCCCAAACGATCAGGAAAAGAGAGGAAGCAATATGCCCAATCATCTGTACAGCGAAAAATCCCCTTATCTGCTGCAGCACAGCGAAAATCCCGTGGACTGGTATCCCTGGTCCGACCAGGCGTTTCTCAAGGCGCAATCAGAAGGAAAACCGGTGTTTTTAAGCATCGGATACTCCACATGCCACTGGTGCCATGTGATGGCACACGAATCCTTTGAAGACAAAGAAATCGCCCGGATCCTAAATACCCATTTTGTGCCTGTGAAAGTGGACCGGGAGGAACGCCCGGAGATTGACATGGTATATATGTCGGTCTGCCAGGCCATGACAGGCCGGGGCGGATGGCCCCTTACCATCATCATGACGCCGGATAAAAAACCGTTTTTCGCAGGAACTTACCTGCCGCCCAGGTCCAGGTATGGGATGACTGGGCTGACGGAACTCCTTGAAAAGGTGTCCGGGCTTTGGGAGACAGACCGGGAACAGCTGCTTCAGATGAGCCGGCAGGTCATGTCCCTGATCCACGGCAGGGAAGGGAATGGGGCGGATGGGATGGGAACGGCCGGAGATGGGATGGATGGCACGGGAACGGCCGGGGATAGAACGGAAGATTCTGTATCATGGGAACTGGCCCATGAAGGATTTAAGGAGCTCAGCGCCATGTTTGACAAAAAACACGGCGGTTTTGGCCGGGCTCCCAAATTCCCTGCTCCCCATAACCTTCTGTTCCTAATGATGTACTACGCTGCGCGGGATGAGGATCATGCCATGGACATGGCGGAACAAACGCTGACAGCCATGGCCCGGGGCGGGATCCACGATCAGATCGGCGGAGGCTTCTCCCGTTATTCCACGGATGAAGCCTGGCTGGTTCCCCATTTTGAAAAAATGCTGTATGACAATGCCCTGCTGGCCCTGGCTTACCTGGAAGGATACCGGCTCACGGACAATCCCTATTACAGGCAGATCGCGGAAAGGATCCTGCTCTACGTGGAACGGGAATTAAGTGACAGTGACGGAGGATTCTACTGTGGTCAGGACGCTGACAGCGAGGGGGTGGAAGGAAAGTTTTATGTATTTTCAAAAGATGAGATCAGACAGATTCTGGATACCCCCCGGGAATACGATGATTTCTGCCAGTGGTTCGGCATTACGGAAAAGGGGAACTTTGAGGGGAAGAACATTCCCAATCTCCTTCACAACCCCGGCTATAAAGATACCTTCCCTTTCATGAGTCCGGTCTGCAAAAGGGTATATGATCACCGTATCAAACGGATGGCCCTTCACAGGGATGATAAGATTTTGACTTCCTGGAATTCAATGATGATCACGGCTTATGCAAAAGCCGGTCTGCTGCTGGATCAAAAGGCCTATGAGAAAAAGGCCCGAAATGCTCAGATGTTTGTGGAACAGCATCTGGTGGATGAAAACCACAGAATGTTTGTGAGATACCGGGACGGCGAACGCGCCTTTCCGGGCAATCTTGACGATTATGCCTACTACTGCCTGGGGCTGCTGGCACTGTATGAGGCCACACTGGAGGTGGATTACCTGGAACTGGCCCTTAAAAGGGCGGCGCAGATGGCGGACCTGTTCTGGGACAGCCGGCAGGGAGGCTTTTACTTTTACGGCAGGGATGTCCAGGAACTGATCCACCGGCCAAAGGAGATCTATGACGGAGCTGTTCCCTCCGGAAATTCAGCCGCCGCCCATGTGCTTCTTGCACTGACTTCCCTCACGGCAGAACCGAGATGGCAGGAGTTTGCAGACCGGCAGCTGGCATTTCTTGCAGCCGGTGCAAAGGGGTATCCCTCGGCCCACTGTTTCTCTCTCATGGCGTTTATGAAAGCCCTCTCCATATCCCGGGAGCTGGTGTGTGTATCGGCAGACAACAAGGCGCCGGATGAACTTTTTGATTATATGAGGAGGCAGAAAAAAACGCCTATCTCCATTCTGTTTAAGTGCCCCGGGAATGAGGATCGCTTGTCCCGGATCGCTCCGTTTACAAACGCTTATCCTATTCCCGGGCAGGGAGTTCTTTACTATCTGTGTGAGAACCACACATGCGGCGTTCCCGCATCCACCCTGCCCGTATCATAATGCGCGGCGCCTGTCTCTGCCCGTATCATATTGCGCGGCCCGTCCGGCTCAGGCTTCCAGGCAGCGCCTCTTTCTTCTCCGGGCCAAAAGGTCCAGGAATCTCTCTGTTGAAGTATTGGCCACCAGTTCCTCCGGGAAATCCACCTCCCGGAGCACCTGGGGCGCCTGGTCAAACAGGCCCACCGCACCCGCATAGTGGGCGTCCGTACCCATGGAAACAGGGACCTGGTACTGTTTGCACAGCTTAAGCATGGTCTTCATATTCTCCCTGGTATTCAGGCGGTAAAATGCTGTCTTTACAGAGGAGTTGTTGATCTCCAGCAATACCCCCTGCTCCTTTGCCTTTTTTACAAGACGTTCAAAATCCACCGGGATGTATCCGTCCTCCGGATGCCCGATGATATCCACATATGGATTTTCCATGGCCTTTAAATAGGCCTGTGTGTTTTCCTCCATGGTCCCGGCTTTTGTGCAGGCAGTGTGGAAGCTGGCAATACACAGGTCCTGCCGCTTAAGGATCTCCTCATCCAGATCCACATTTCCCTCAAAGTCCAGTATGTTCAGCTCCGCCCCATAAATCATACGGACACCGTACATTTCCCCGGGCAGCACATGATAGTTCATAAAATGCAGCTTATGGCTGGAATCCGCCAGGGCCGGGCCGTGGTCCGTGATGGCCAAAAGCTCCAGTTTCCTGTCCGCCGCCGCCCTGGCCATCTCCGCCACTGTGGAGTAGGCGTGGGCGCTGGCAATGGTGTGGGTGTGGGTATCTAAAACCAATCTCATGTTTAATTACCTCCTAAAAAAACTGCACCCTGAAGTTTCCTTAAAACGTCAGAGTGCCCAGTATACGGCCATTTGCAAAGGTCTCGCTTCTGCTCATCCTGACCATACCCTCTTCTATCCTGTAACTATTATAACCGTACTTTTCCTGGAACCGCACCTTCCCGCCCCCCACGTTATCCCCGCAAAAGGACAGGCTGTCCGCAATGTGGCAGGGACGTCCCGCGGCCAGGCCCGCGTAGTGGTGATGGGTATGGCCGCATAGGATCAGGAAGATCCCGCTGTCCCCGATCAGTTCCAACAGTCTGCCGCTTTCCGGCAGGGGCGGGATCTGCCCCTGTTCGCACAGCAGATGGTGGTGGGTTACCAGGATGGCCGGGTGGTTTCCCACTTCCTTTAAGGCAGTCCTGAGCCAGTTGAGCCGTTCCTCGTCCAACCGTCCGTCCGGAACCCCCTGAGCCGAGGTGTCAAAGGAGATCACAGCAGTCCCATCCACCCACTCCACCCGGTGATAGGGCCGGCTGTCACAGGAACCTGCAGTTCTTTCTCCGTCCGTCCCCTCCTTTAACCACCCTTCCCTGAAGCTTTGTTTGTTATCATGGTTACCCAATGTCACCACCAGGGGAACATCCCCGATCCGCTCCCTGATATGGTGTTTCAGGCTCCTGTAATCCTCTGCGTTCCCATCTTCCGTCAAATCGCCGGTGACAACCACCAGATCTACCGTCTCCCGGTCCCCTGCCACCCGGTCCAGGCATTCATCCAGGAAAACCGTGGGGTTCTGCATGGCGGACAGCATGTTCTGATATCCATCTCCATTGGCGTTCCTGAACCCTTTTCCAAATTCTCTCCTGTAATGAATGTCTGACAGATGTAAAATATACATTTTCTATATCCTTTCCTTTTTCTGTCTCAGCCCCTATTTCAGCTTTTTGCGAATGTAACCTGCCAGGCTGTCAATGGCAAATACCGCCACGATCACACCGATCAGGATCACGCTCACCTTATCCCAGTTTCTGGCCTGGATGGCAAATACCAGAGGCGCTCCAATGCCGCCCGCTCCTACCAGTCCCAAGGTGGTGGCGCTTCTCACCGCGATCTCAAAATGGTTCAGTGAAAGGGAGCTGTATATGGGCATAAGCTGTGGGATCCTTGCAAAAAACATGGTCTGCCAGAACCCGGCGCCAACGGCCGTC
The DNA here is from genome assembly GCF_000954015.1 of Clostridium sp. FS41. Taxonomy (NCBI): domain Bacteria; kingdom Bacillati; phylum Bacillota; class Clostridia; order Eubacteriales; family Clostridiaceae; genus Clostridium; species Clostridium sp. FS41. Next base: position 99,126 of record NZ_JYHN01000061.1, on the reverse strand, counting down.
ATGGCCTCCACCGGGCTCTCCTCCATGGCCTCCATTTCCTCGGTATACAATTTGCCCAGCATACCGATCTGATGGACGCCAATGGCCAGCACGCCTGCAAAGGGCCCTGGTCCTACCATCTTAACAAAAATAATGGCATAAACCAGCTCCGGGAATGCCCGCAGCACATTACAGACAAATTTCCCCGCCTTGGCCACCCAGGGATAGGAACGCCACAGGTTGGATGAGCTTAAAAGCGTAATGGGAAGGGCCAGGATCGTTGCAATGGCTGTTCCCAAACATGCGATCCCCAGTGTGAGAAGCAGAAGGCTGATCAGATCCTCCCCGCTTCCGTCATAGATATATCCCCAGGCCGGCTTTGCCAGTCCCCGGAACACATCCCCTGCCATGGATGGTGAAAAATACGCCAGGCCTGAATAATCGATCCCTGCAGCGGAGTAGACCAGAACCGCCAGCACCACGGCTGCGATCACCCATTGTTTCCTTGTTCTCTTATCCGTCATCATGCCAGCCTCCTTCTGATCGCCTCACTGAGGCCGTCCACGGCCGCCACCACCACAAGGATCAGGAGAATGATGATGGACACCCTGTCGTACTGGAGCAGGGCCAGGGATGAATTAAGGATGATCCCAATTCCTCCCGCGCCCACATAACCCAATACCGCGGAGGCACGCACATTTACCTCCAGGGCATAGAAGGTATACCCGGCCACCTGGCTCATGATCTGGGGTGCCACGGACCAGAACGCAACCTGCACCTTGTTGGCCCCCACTGACACGGCAGCCTCAATAGGCCCCTCATCTATGGCTTCTATGGCCTCATACACAAGCTGGGAAACCAGACCAAAGGTAAACACGGCAATGGTCATAACGCCTGTAAACTCCCCGATCCCCACAATAGCAACCATCAGGGCTGCCAGCAGCAAATTGGGTATGGTGCGTATAATGTCCAAGAAAAACCGGATCGCTGATGTAACCACACGGTTTCCCGTCACCACGGTGGTGCCTAAAAATGCCACGGGCACTGCAAACACCACCCCCAGGGCAGTTCCCACCACCGACATCTGGAGGGTGGAGATCATGGGACCGATCAGCTTGGGAATATAGGAAAAGTCAGGTTTCAGAAAGCGAGACAGGAAGCCGGACATCTGCTCCAGGTTTCCAAACACATCCAGGATATCCGCCTCTGTGACCCCAGCGCTTGCCGCAACACACAGGCCGATCACAAGCACAATGAACAGATGCTTATACCAGTTGAAATGGATGGTATCTTTAAGCTTCATCGGCAGCCCCTTCCTTTTCACTTCCAATATCCTTTCCGTAAATCCGTTTCAATTCTTCTGAAGTGAGTTCTGCCGGGATCCCGTCAAAAATAACCCTGCCCGCCTGGAACCCCAGGATCCTGCCTGCAAACTCCTTTGCCAGCTCCACGGAATGGATGTTGATGATCACTGTCTTTTTCATATTCCGGTTGATCTGTCTCAGGTCTTCCAGGATCTTTCTTGTGGTCACCGGATCCAGGGATGCCACCGGCTCATCCGCAAGGATGATATCCGCCTGCTGCACCAGAGTCCTGGCAATGGATACACGCTGCTGCTGCCCGCCGGAAAGCTCATCACTCCTGGAGTGGAGCTTGTCTAAAAGCCCCACCTTTTCCAGTGCCTCACTGGCCAGCCTGTAATCTTCTTTGGAAAATATTCCCAGAATGCTCTTCCAGGTTGGATAATATCCCAGCCGCCCTGAAAGGACATTCTTTTGCACCGTGCTCCTCTTTACCAGATTAAATGTCTGGGAGATCATGCCGATATGACGCCGGATGACCCTTAGCTGCTTTTTCCCTGCCCTGGTTACCGAGACATCGTTGATACGTATATCCCCTTCCGTAATATCATGCAGACGGTTGATGGAACGCAGGAATGTACTTTTCCCAGCGCCGCTGAGGCCGATCACCGCCACCAGCTCGCCATCTCCAATGGACAGGTCCACCTGGTCCAGCCCCTTTACGCCGTTGCTGTATATTTTGGAAACATGTTCAAATATAATCATAACGCGTCCCTTTCCATCCAACCTTACTCAGCTGCTTTTGCCGTATAGTCCTTTACCGTATCATACACAGAGTCATTTGCTTCCTCATATCCCTTGTGGTTCCATAAGGACATGGCCTCCTGGCCTGCTTCATCATCTTTCATGTTCAGGAACACTTCCTTGACCTTTTCCTTTAATTCCGGCTCCATATCTGTCTGGACCGCAATGGCGTCATTGGGAATGTCCCCTTCCGTGAGGTAGAGGACCCTTAAGTCCTTCAGCAGGTCATGATCTGAAAACTTGGACGCAAACACGTTCCTGGCGCCCTCAAAGACAAAGCACGCATCCTGCTGCCCGCTTAAGACAGCGGTCATCTCACTTGGGATATCATTGACCGTGGTGAGGGTGCAGTCCTTGGTTGGGTCAATTCCCAGATCCTTCATCTCCGCAACCGGATAAATATAACCGCTGGCCGAATTGGGGCTTAATGTGGCGATTCTTTTGCCCTTTAGATCCTCCAGTGTCTGAAGGTCACTGTCTGCCTTTACCAGCACCTCTCCCTTAAAGGTTCCGCTGAGTTTTCCCTCCTCAGGAAGGCCTGTCTCATGGCTGTAAGCTCCCAGCTGTGAGGTCAGGATCGCCTGCGCCACTTTCTGATCCCTGGCCTGCACATAGGCGGCCGGAGGCATGATCCCGATATCCACCTTTCCTGAAGCCATGGCTTCCACAATGGTGGAATAATCAGTGGCCAGTGTTACATTTACTTTACATCCCAGCTTTTCAGACAGGTATTCTGCAAAGGGTTTTGCCTTTGCCTCCATAGAACCGTCATTATTGGTGGGTACAAACTGAACATTTAACTCCTTTGCCCCGGCAGATGCCTCTTTTTTACCGCCGCATCCGGCCAGCGCCAGCAGGCTTAACCCCAATGCTAATGTACAGACCACAACTTTCTTTTTCATGTCCCTGTTTCTCCTTTCGATGATACCGCTGTTTTCTTTGTCTGTTACCACTCCCAGCGCACAGGGGAACACACGGTTGTGCACTGAGGGCATATGAATCATAAAAAGTATACCAGACTGATTTCCCATTGCAAAATGACCTATGTCACATTTTGTATAATGTTTACTTACATTTTACGCCAATTTTCCAAAAAACCGCCTCCCGCTCTTGCGGCAGACCGAAACCTTGACTATAATGGGAGAGGAAAGGCCATCAGGCGGCAGAGGGAGGACTGACATGAGACGGGAGTATGATGAAGAAAAACTGCATTCTTATATCCGGGACAACCATCTTGAAAACTATATGTCCGCTGATATTTTTACCATCTCAGAACTGCTCCTGTTTGATAAAAATGATTATCTTGTGCAGGCCGGATATCCCGCCGACTACCTGTGTTTCCTTGTAAGCGGAGAGGTCATCATCTCCTCCTGCTCCACCAATGACAAGAGTACCTGCATCAGCTACTGCCGTCAGTTTACCATTATCGGCGAAGCCGCCTCCCTGTGGCAGATGGCGCCCTGCCGCAGCGTCAAAGCCCTGACCCGGTGCACCTGTATCGGCATCAACCTGACCAAACACCGCCAGATTCTGTTAAACGATCTTTTGTTCCTGCAGAATATATGCCAGATCCTTACCTGCAAGCTGAACTCTGAGAACGAACTGTCCCAGACCTTGTCGGAACCGCTGGAGGTACGGCTCTCCCGTTTTGTCCTTACCTATTCCGTCAACCAGATCTTTACATTTCAGCTGACCAACTGCGCGGATATCCTTAACACCAGCTACCGCCACTTGCTGCGGATGTTAAAATGCTTCTGCGCCATGGGCGTCCTGGAAAAAGCCAGAAACTGTTATGTGATCGTGGACAGGAAACGGCTGGAGGAGATCGCAAACGGAACCCTTGTGATCGGAAATCCCCAGGGAGGGGAACCGGTCTCCTAAAGCGCGGCGGTATAATACCCATATAAAAAATGCCCTAAAACCTCAGAATCTTATATTCTTACGGTTTTAGGGCATTATCTTTGTTTTCTAATTCACTACTTCGCGTAGTCGGTAACCCGGCTCTCACGTATTACATTGACTTTAATCTGTCCCGGATACTCAAGCTCGTCCTCAATTCGCTTCGAAACATCTCTTGCCAGCAATATCATATCGTCATCGCTGATCTGCTCCGGAACAACCATGATACGAACCTCACGGCCTGCCTGAATAGCAAAAGACTTGTCCACTCCCTTAAAGGAGTTGGTGATATCTTCTAATTGTTTTAATCTGTTTGTATATGTCTCCAATGTCTCACGTCTTGCACCAGGTCTAGCAGCAGATATGGTATCAGCTGCCTGAACAATGCAGGAGATGAGGTTGGTGGGTTCAACATCGCCATGATGGGATTCCACTGCGTTCAGCACGGTTGCGGACTCTTTGTACTTCTTACAAAGATCTGCTCCCAGCTGTACATGTGTACCTTCCATATCATGGTCAACGGATTTACCGATGTCATGTAATAAACCGGCACGTTTTGCTAAACGTACATCCACTCCAAGTTCCGATGCCAGAAGTCCTGACAGCTGGGACACTTCAATGGAATGCTTAAGGGCATTCTGTCCATAGCTTGTCCTGAACTTCATCTTACCAAGTAACTTAACCAGTTCGGGGTGAATTCCATGGATACCAACCTCAAGACAGGCGGCTTCGCCTTCTTCCCTCATGTTGTTCTCCACTTCTTTCTGTGCCTTCTCTACCATTTCCTCAATTCTGGCCGGATGAATACGTCCGTCCACAATCAAACGCTCCAATGCAATTCTTGCAACTTCTCTACGTATTGGATCAAATCCGGATAACACAACTGCCTCCGGGGTATCGTCGATAATCAATTCCACACCAGTCAGGGTCTCCAAAGTACGGATATTGCGGCCCTCACGTCCGATGATGCGTCCTTTCATCTCGTCATTGGGAAGCTGTACAACAGAAACTGTTGTCTCGGCCACATGATCCGCAGCACAGCGCTGTATGGCTGTCACCACCAGATCCCTGGCCTTCTTGTCAGCTTCTTCTCTTGCCTTGTTTTCAAGTTCCTTAATTAATTTAGCAGTGTCATGTTTTACATCTTCTTCAACAGATTTTAAAAGATATTCTTTTGCTTGTTCGGAGGTTAGACCGGATATCCGTTCCAGTTCCTGTATCCCCTGCTCATACTGGGCTTCCACTTCAGCTGTGCGCTTACTGAGAACATTTTCCCTTCTGACCAGGTCAGCCTCCTTCTTTTCCAGGGCATCTGCCTTTTTCTCAACGTTTTCTTCTTTGCTTAATACACGTTTTTCATAACGTTGAAGTTCCGCTCTTCTTTCCTTGGTTTCCTTCTCTAATTCATTTTTCGTCTTTAAAGATTCTTCCTTGGCTTCCAGGAGAGCTTCTCGCTTCTTTGTCTCTGCGGTTTTTAATGCTTCATCTATTATTTCCCTTGATTTCTCTTCTGCACTTCCTACTTTGCTGTCGTACTGCTTACGCTCATAGTTACGTGCTGCAAACCAAGTAATAATAGCCACAATTATCATAGCGATAATCATCATAGGGACCATTATCTCTGACACAGGAGCACCTCCTTATTTAATTTTCATTGTACTAACTACAACGTATTAATTTTATACTTTTTTCAGAATTATGTCAAGTATCTTCCCTCTATTTTCCCGTTAATACAGTCAATATAGACAAATTTTCAGTCCTGCCAATTCTGGTCCATATGGTCCGTTAATTCCCGCATAACTCGGTTGATTATCTCATAAGAATACCCTTTTCTGCCTAAATAGGCAGATAATCGGCCCTTTTCCTCATATGAAATCTCTCTTTTCCCCCTCAAACGCTTGCACAAAAGCTGTCTGGCGCTTTCCTCATCATCCACTTTGGATTGTGAAAAAGCCTCCTCAATATACTCCTGGCACACTCCTTTTTGCTGCAGATCATAGACCAGCTGCCTGCGGCTCTTCTTCTCACCATAGGATCGGATATAGCTGTCTGCATAGTCCCTGTCATTAATAAAACCATACTCCTTCAGGAAATTCATGGCATAATCCACCGCATCTTCGGGGTATCCGCAATCGGAAAGCTTTTTTTTCATCCAGGATTCTGTCTTGCCTGATGATTTAAGCAGATATAGGGCGCGCTCCTTAGCCCGCCCTAATAACACCTCATCCAGGATCCTGCGGTAAACCGCTTCCTCCAGTTCCTTTCCCTCTTCTATGCCAAACCGTTCCACCTCACCTCTGTATAAAACAAAGGCAAAGCCTTCCTCAAGGAAGACTTTGCTCTTTTTCTTATCTACAGGGGTGATGGATGTGACCATCATACCAGCCCGGGAGCATCTTCGGTCTTAGCTCCCTCCGGTGCCTTGGTCTTCAAGGTCTTGGCCGCTGCATTCTCAGCCGCCTCCATGGCTTCTTCGGCTCCCGGCAGCTCATATCTGGCCCTTACCTTTGCCTCCACCTCAGCCATCATGGCCGGGTTATCCGCCAGGTACTGCTTGGAATTCTCACGGCCCTGTCCGATCTTGGCACCGCCGTAGGCAAACCAGGCACCGCTCTTCTCTATGATATTCTCCTTAACTGCCAGGTCCAGGATATCTCCTTCCTTGGAAATGCCCTTGCCAAACATGATATCAAATTCAGCTTCCTTAAACGGAGGCGCGATCTTATTCTTAACCACCTTTACCCGGACACGGTTGCCGGTCACTTCCCCGCCCTGCTTTAAGGTTTCGATCCTGCGCACATCCAGACGCACGGATGAGTAAAACTTCAGGGCACGTCCGCCAGTGGTGGTCTCCGGGTTGCCAAACATAACCCCTACCTTCTCACGGAGCTGGTTGATGAAAATAACAATACAGTTGGATTTGCTGATAACAGCAGTCAGCTTACGGAGGGCCTGGGACATCAGTCTTGCCTGGAGGCCAACATGGGAATCACCCATCTCTCCATCGATCTCCGCCTTGGGAACCAGGGCAGCCACGGAGTCCACGATCACAATATCAACGGCACCGGAACGCACCATGGTCTCAGTGATCTCCAGGGCCTGCTCTCCGTTATCAGGCTGGGATATGTACAGGTTATCAATATCCACGCCGATATTCCTTGCGTACACGGGATCCAGGGCATGCTCCGCATCGATAAAGCCGGCAATACCTCCCCTCTTCTGAACCTCCGCCACCATGTGCAGCGCAACCGTGGTCTTACCGGAGGACTCCGGTCCGTAAACCTCTATGATCCTTCCCTTGGGAACACCGCCCAAGCCCAGGGCAATGTCCAGGCTGATGGAGCCGGTGGGAACTGTCTCGATATTCATATTAGCCCTGGAATCCCCCAGCTTCATCACGGATCCCTTGCCATATGCTTTCTCTATCTGTGTCAGGGCCGCATCAAGGGCCTTTAACTTCTCTTCTTTATTCATATCTCTGTTGATTATATTACTTTTCTCTTCTCTGGCCATCATATCCTCCAATGCGAACAAATGTTCTCTAACAGTTACAATCATAGTATAATTCAATGAAAATGTCAACCACTATTTTCCCGGGATTCCCCCTTTCCACGCTGCTCTTTCCTTGTGAGTACCGGGCGAAGCGCCCCTTCACAGGTGCCTGTGCATGCACCCAACAGACCGCGCCGCGGCGCAGACCAAAGCTGTCGCAGGTAGATGCCTGCGGAAGTAGTTTTAGGATAGCATAGAAAGGAAGGTTTGGCAACAGGAAGGTTTGGCAGCAGGAAGGTTTGGCAGCAGGAAGGCAGCAGGGTTCCTCTGCCTGTCTGCATCCGCCGTCCCTTTTGGCTCTCGCCTTAGCGGTTGCCGGAAAGAATGCGGTATAGTCCGGGTGAAAAGCGGGTCAGGACTTTTACCAGCAGGGTATTGATGGCTACCATCATAAGGGGCATGAAAAAGTAGGCAGCCAGCGCGGAGGCCGGGTGAGGAGGCAGGATCAGGGCTCCTGCCTTGTTAAAAAGGCGGACCCAGGCAAAGTGGATGGCATAGAGGAAAAAATTATGCTTCATCCACTCCCCGGCCAGGGGAAGGGGGAGAACCGCCAGGGCGGACCAGACAGCGGCAACGCCCCATACCCGGTACAGGACAATCGCAAGAGCCCTGCCATGCAGAAGGCTTCCCGGAAGGGACAAAAAAATGAGCAAAAGCAAGGCAGAGCCCAGGAGGGCAAACAGCTTTCCGGCGTGTGCCGGGCGTGCTTCAGCCCCTGCCCCCCATGCAGTGCGGTGAAGGCTTATATAGGCGGCAATGCAGAAATAGAACAGGGCATCCATGTTCAGGTGCGGAAAATCCCAGCCTTTCCACAGGGCAAAGGCGATCAGGAGCAGGGCCGCTCCCCCGGTCAGAGTCCGTCTGAAAACAGGATAGATAACAGGGGCCAGGGCAATGAGGATAAGGAGCTGGTACAAGTACCAGAATACGGGATTATAAGCGTAGTTTATAAGGGCATCCAGAAGGTTGGGCAGGTTAAAGGGAATGGGAGATTTTCCTATGAGGCCGTGTATTGCCGGTATATGGGTGACTGCCACATACCCTGCATAATACAAAAAATTCCAAAGCAGATAGGGAATTAGGATGCTTTGAATGCGGGATCTCCATTTGGCGGCCAGAAGGGACCACTGAAAATTGCGGTAGAACAGATAGGAAGACACCATGAAAAAGCCGGGCACTGCGATCTGTCCCAGGTCTTCGCCCAGAATACGTTCCAGACGGCCCGCACGGGCAGCGGCCTCTGTGGCTCCCAGGTATAACTCTGCATTAAACGAATGCACCCATATGACAAGGATACTGAACAGAAATGTGATCCAGTAGATCCGGTTGCGAAACTGCCTGTCTTCCATAAAAGATATCCTCCCCTTGATAATGGTGTTCGCCAAAAATCTCCTGGCACTCAGATTTGAGAGATGGGTTTTTGTCGGTTGTACATAAATTTGTGAGCCGTACACGGTGTGTACGTTAAATCAATTTGTGTGCGGCCGGCGGGAAATCAGCCGCAAAGATGGGTGCCGGGGAAACTTCGATCGAACACAATGTACGCTCCCGAAAAAGAAAGACCGCTTCCCGGGACCTTACAGCCCTCATTACCGGAAAACGGCCTTTGGATCATTTGCGAACAGCAGGGTTCAGACACATACTGTGCTGTGTCGTCCACCGTACCTACGCTAAAGACCTAACTGCGGTACTGTGCCAGCAGCTTGTTGATCCTCTTGGTAGGTGTGAGCAGATCGCTTAATGAAGCATCATGATTCAGGTTGTCAATGATAAGGGCAATGTACTTGCTCATATCAACGTCAATGTAATACGGTCTTTCAAGCAGGTCAGGAGTCTGGTAAACCAGGTTGGTGGTCAGGATCCTGTCTATGATACCCTTTTCATAGTACTCGTCAAACTTGGTAAGCCCGCCGGTAAATAGACCAAAGGTAGCGCATACAAATACCTTTCTGGCTTTTCTGCGCTTCAGTTCCTTTGCAACATCCAGCACGCTTTCCCCTGATGAGATCATATCGTCAATGATCAGCACATCCTTGTTCTCCACGCTGGCTCCCAGGAACTCATGGGCCACGATTGGATTACGGCCATTGACGATCCTTGTGTAGTCACGGCGCTTATAGAACATACCCATATCCAGTCCCAGCATGTTGGCAAAGTACACGGCACGGCCCGTACCGCCCTCATCCGGGCTGATGACCATCATGTGGTCGCTGTCGATTTGAAGATCGGTCTCATTTTTCAGAAGGTATTTTAAGAACTGATAAATCGGCTGAACCGTCTCAAATCCCCTGAGAGGAATGGCGTTCTGGACACGTGGGTCATGGGCGTCAAAGGTAATGATGTTCTCCACTCCCATGTTTACCAGTTCCTTAAGGGCCAGGGCACAGTCCAGGGACTCCCTGCCGGAGCGCTTGTGCTGTCTGCTCTCATATAAGAAAGGCATGATCACATTGATCCTGTGGGCCTTGCCCGCAGCGGCCGCGATCACACGCTTTAAATCCTGAAAATGGTCATCGGGAGACATATGGTTGGTCATTCCAAAAAGGGAATAGGTGAGACTGTAATTACATATGTCAACCATGATATACAGGTCATCCCCACGGATGGACTCAAGTACAAGCCCCTTGCCTTCGCCAGAGCCAAACCTGGGCGTAATCGCATTTATAATATAGGAATCCCTTTGATATCCTGAAAATGCAATCGTAGATTTGTGCTCGCTCTCCCGCTCCCGTCTCCAGTCTACCAGATAAGCATTTACCTTGTCCCCCAGTTCCGTACAGCTTTTCAGCGGAATCAGACCCAGCGGTCCTACCGGGATAGTCTCAATGATCTTTTCCTCATATAACATGGTTTTAATCCTCCTGTTTTAGCCGGCGGCCTCTTTGCCGGACCGGCATATACTTTTATACCATCATTCTCCATGGTTCGTCAAGGGCATATCCCTTAGGAATTACCATGTTTTGCGGTTATTTTTTTAACAGTCTGATATCCCCACCGTACAGCGGGATCATCCTGTACCCGCTCATGATCCTGGATGTCACCCTGTCCGTGTAGGAATCCCTTAAACGGGCCGGAGACAGATTGGTGGAAATAATCGTGGAGCGCTTCATGTTCATCCGCTCATTGATGCAGTAGAACAGCTGGGACGAGGTAAAGCTGTTGTTCAGCTCCGTACCCAGGTCATCGATGATCAGCAGGTCACAGTCCAGGATAAAGCGGTACATATCCCTCATATCCTCTGCATTCTCATAGTCAAACTTATTCCTGGAAAAAACCTCAAACAGGTCACTGGCGGTAAGGTAAACAACGGAATGGTACGTGTCCATCAGTTCCCTGGCAATACAGTTGGTGAGAAATGTCTTCCCCACCCCGGTGCTTCCTGTAAACAGAAGGTTCTCGTGCTGCTTATCAAACTCCTTTACAAAATCCCGGCATTCCTTCACCACCCGTCTCATGTAGGCGGCATTGGTCATGCCGATCTGAGGAAGTATCTCCTTGTCATCATAGTATGCAAAGGACAGGGCTGAAAAATTCTCCCGTTCCAGAACATCCTCCAGATTGGACTGGTCATGGAGCAGCTTCATCTGGGCCTTGAGGAAACAGTGGCATTTCTTTCCGTCCACCAGGCCCGTGTCCCGGCAGTCAGGGCAGCGGTACTGTAGCTCCAGATAGTTGTCCGGATAACCTGCCGCCTTAATGATCAGGGCTTTCTGTTCCCGCAGATCCTGAAGATCCTCCCTCAGCTTGTCAAGAACGCCCGTCTCCCCCTCCAGCAGCTTCCTGGCGCAGGCCACGGAGCGGCCGGCGATCTCCGCCTCCAGTTCCCTGATCACAGGCAGCTTCCTGTAAATCTCCCGGCGGCGTTCCTCCAGCTGGTGGTGGTTCTCGATCTGCTGTCTTCCATATGCCCTCATGATTGCGTCATACTGGGAATTGCTAAGTGCCATTGTCTGTTCTCCTTACTATTGCTGCTGGCCTACCCATTCCTTTACCTGCTTTAACATCAGGGCATCGTAGTCCGTGTCCCTCTGTTCAAAATTATGGAACTGGTTGGGAGCTCCTTTTCTGGGACGGCTGCCCTGGGTGCTTACGCCTGTGTCATATTTCTGGAGGCGCTTGTCCCTGGCCTGGGCATTCTGCTCCTTGTCCGCCATGCGTTTGTGGTCCAGTTCCCTGATATCCCCCAGAACGCGGACTCCGGACTTCTTCCAGTCCGTAAGGATCTTATCCGCATACTGGAAGCTGGGGTTGTGGATCGCCGTGATGGTCCTGTCACAGGCCTCCAGCACGACCTCCCTGGTAAAGCCGTAATCCCTGAACCATTTATCCATTAGTTTCTGCTCCGGCGCGGCCGGCTTTCTGCTGTTGATTCCAAATGCCTTCATCACGGCAAAGGAATCCTTATTATAGGCGGATGAATAATCCTTGGCCTCCTGGGCCGTGCGGATCCCCTTTTCATGCCAGTTCCTGGCCACTGCCTCAATGTAACGCACTGAGGTATGGCCATTCTGTACACAGTATTCCACCAGGTACTCCAGCAATTCGCTTCCCATCCCCAGATCCTCATACAGGTAAGCGAACACCTGGCAGTCCCTTGGTGTAAAGACCTTATTCATATACTTCTGGGCAATGTAGAGAAGCTGGGAAAATTCCTCGTCCTGGGAAAGGCGGTTTACCTGTTCCGCTGAATACACAGGCGTGTCCCCGGCTTCCCGGACCTCAATTGTAGGTTCGCCTGAGGCCTGTCCCGCAGGGTTCTGCGCCATGGCATTCCGTCCCATAAGGTTCTGCCCTGTGGGATTCTGCCCCATGGCATTCTGTCCAGCGGAGTTTTGTCCCGCGTCATTCTGTCCCACGGAGTTCTGTTTCATACCGCTCTGTGCCGCGCTGTTTTGTGCCATGCTGCTCTGTGCCATGCTGTTTTGTCCCGGGGGATTCTGATCAGTGCAGCCCTGTCCCCGGCCATGTTGCTCACGGCCCACAGGATCATAGATCCCCTGTTCCCTTACAGCATATTCCCTTGCCCCCTGGTTCCTTAAAGGAGCTTCCCTTAAAGATCCATCCTTTAAACCGCGGTCACCGGCAGTCTGTCCGCTGGAGCGGGGCACTTCCCGGCACTCCGGGCAATCCCCCTGCCGCCCTTCCATGGCAGCCGTGATCACGCCCTGCTTTTCCCAGTATGAAAGCGCCCTCCGCACATCCGATTCCGTATGGTTAAGGGCGTCAGCTATCTGTTCTATGGTAATCTCTTCATCCTGATGGCGCAGCACATAGAGATATACCTTCACATATTCCCCGTTGGCAGCCGCCATATATTCATCAATAAACTCATGAGCCACCGCCGTGGACGGCACGCTCCATCTGTCCTTCAAATTCCCACCCATGTTCACCACTCCTTACTGCTGTCCGGCTCATTCCCCCTGCCCGCCGATACCGGGCTCCATGGAAAAAAGCCTGTCAAATACAGTGACAATGCCAATCAGGCGGCATATTCATATAATAACACATCCACTTACAAAAGAAAATAGGCGCACTTTTACACAATCCGACTTGTGGACATTGTGGATAATGTGGATAGATAGTGGACATAATTGTTCTCAGGCATGTCCAAATCCCCTTTTTTCCGTATAAATCCTGGAAATTCGGAATTGATTGACATTTTTTTATGTTAATCAAAGAATCCACATAGCTTCTTTACATAAAATGTTGAAAACTATGTGGATAATGTGGATAACTACTGCCCTAACAGCTTTTCCCCTACTTTTACAATGTCTCCGGCTCCCATAGTTATCAACAAATCACCGTTCATACAATTTTCCAAAATAAATGTTTCTATCTCATCAAAAGACGGGATATAATGGACCTCTGTGCCCAGCTTTTTGATCCGGTCCGCGATATCCCTGGAGCTCACTCCCAGGGTATCCGTCTCCCTGGCAGCATAGATATCCGCCAGGATCACCACATCCGCTGAGGAAAGGGTATCTGCAAACTGGTCTAAAAATGCCTTTGTCCTGGTATAGGTGTGGGGCTGGAACACACACCACAGCCTTTTGTGGGGATAATTCTTCGCAGCCGACAGCGTGGCCCTGATCTCCTGAGGATGATGTGCATAGTCATCAATGATGGTGACTCCGCCCACCTCACCTTTTTTCTCAAACCTTCTGTCCGTGCCCGTAAACTTTTTAAGGCCGGACATAACCGCATCAAATCCCACTCCCAGTTCCATGGCAACGGCAATGGCTGCAAGGGAATTATATACATTGTGTTCACCGGTCACTCCCAGTGTAATGCGATTAACGATCTCTCCCTGCACCACCAGGTCATAGGATGGCCTTGCGTATTCGTCATAGGATATATTCTGTGCCGTATAGGTGCTGGCAGCGTCCTTTCCAAAAGTCACCACCCGGCACTTTAAGCCCTTTGTTATCTCATCCACCGCCTCAATACCGCTGTTCACCACCAGAAGTCCGGCAGCCGGCAGCTTCTCAGCAAAGAGCCGGAAGGAATGGCGTATGTCCTGGATATCCTTAAAGAAGTCCAGGTGGTCTTCCTCAATATTCAGTATGACCTCCATGGTTGGGAAAAAGGACAGGAAACTGTTGGTATACTCACACGCCTCTGTCACAAAAAGCTCCGGCCCGCCCACCCGGATATTGCCTCCGATATCCTGAAGGATACCACCCACGGAAATGGTGGGATCCATGTCGCCTGCCAGCAGTATATCCGTGATCATGGATGTGGTGGTGGTCTTTCCATGGGTTCCGGACACAGCCACCGCCTGCTTATAGTTGCGCATCATCTCCCCCAGGAGTTCAGCCCTGGAAAGCATGGGAATCCCCTTTTCCTTTACCGCCATGAACTCAGGATTATCCTCATGGATGGCCGCCGTATACACCACCACATCAATCCCCGGCTCCTTCTCAATATTGGCAGCCCTCTGGCCGTAATACACCCTTGCCCCTCTATCCGTAAGGCGGTCTGTAAGCTCTGTCTCATGGGAATCAGAGCCAGTGACCGTAAACCCTTCTTCCAGAAGGATCTCGGCCAGGCCGCTCATGCTGATGCCTCCGATTCCTATAAAATGAACATGTTCTGGTTTGCTAAAATCTATCTGATACATAATAAATTGTCCTTCCCTGTGCCTTCCCGGCTGTCTTAAGCGCTGTCTGCACAAAAATATCTCTTCCTTATTATATCAAAAAAAAGCTGAAATGCTATAAGAAAAATGGAGAATTACCGGTTCCACGGCAATTCTCCATTATGGACTTTATTAAAATATATGGTGCGCAGGCAGCATTTATGCTGTCCTATGTCTAAAAACCAGGTCTTTATACCTGACCAGGGTGATGAGCAGGGCATTGCCAAGGACTCCGATTGCAAGGATCTCGCCGATCCCAACCGTTCCCATTGCCACAAGGATCAGGTCCTCTGAACCATAGGCATACCTGAGAACCCATGGAATGATAATGGTATTGGCCAAAATAGGCGGAATACACACAAACCACCTGTGCCTCCTCACATACCATGATCCTGCTGCTCCAATGAGTGTGGCCAGGCTTCCGAATACCACGTCCAGCGGCATGGCGCCGCAGAGCAGGTTGGAAAGCAGGCACCCCACAAACAGTCCCGGCACGGCAGCCGGCGTAAAGAACGGCAGTATGCACAATGCCTCCGCGATCCTGAACTGGACCGGGCCAAAGCTGATGGGCGCGAACACCATAGTGAGCACCACATAGATGGCTGCAATCATGGCCCCCTGGACCAGCATGTACAGCTTGGTGTTGTTTTCTCTCATATTCTGTTGTCTCCTTTAGTTTTGTTTTAGGTGTGGAAGGTCTCGAACACACCGGTCTGTGATTGCAGATCGTCCCTGAAATGCTGATAGGCGCCGGGAATCTGCGACCTTATTGCAGGGGATAGTTTAGCATATTAAGAGGGAAAATGCAAGCCGTACCCACAATTTACCCACAATGAAATTTTTGTATAGGAAAAGGGCCGTTTTCGTTCCTTTAAAATGCATTTGCTATCAATTCCATTTCCTCCGCTCTGGTTGTGGGCAGTACATGGGAATATAGATCCATGGTCATTGACAAGGTGGAATGTCCCAGGATAGTCTTTAACGTCTGTGGTTTCATTCCATTCTCTATGGCCCTTGTTGCGAATGTATGACGAAAACAGTGGGGAGTGAACCGCTCAAACGCTGTGCCATCTGCATTGATCCGCTTAACGATCCTGTCAATCTCATTTTGCAGCCGTTCCCTGCTTATTGGTGTGCCGTCTGGTAGGTGAAATATATATCCGTCCATCCGCAACACCTTTTCACCGTAAACCGTTTTCTGCCTGTCTATAATCATGACCATATCCTTAGTAAGAGGAATATCTCTCCTGGATGTGGCTGTTTTGGGTACATCCTCAAAAAATCCCTGACCTGACGCATATTTAAGTGTCCTCTGTATGTGTAATAAGTTGGCTGCCTTATCCACGTCTGACAGCTTCAATCCCCGTATTTCACCGCCTCTTAATCCTGTCCTGATTGCCAGGGCAAACAGGTTATATAAATAGCTGCCTTTGGCATACTCCATGAAAATATCCTGTTCCTCTTTCGTGAATACCCGGCGCTGTTTCTTTGGACTCCCTTTTGGCAAGGTTGCCATGGGGACCGGATTACGTTCTATCAACCCATTCTTCATTGCCTGTTTAAAGCACCCGTTAAGGATTGCTGATACTACCTTAATGCTTGAAAGTGCCATTCCCTTCTTTACCAGACCGTTATATAGTTTCTGTATATGCCCCCCCCCCCTGATATCCACCAGTTTCTTTTTGCCCAAGCTTTCCTTTATGTATATATTGAAATAATCCGTATATGAAATAATCGTTCCGGCCTTAACCTGATTCTCCTTATACTGTTCCATTCAGGTCTTGAACCACTCCTCAACTGTAATCTTTGAACTAGCAATAAACTCTCCATGCTCCAGCTTATACCGCAGCTCTGTCATTTTCTTCTTTACTTCGGTAATGGTATCCCCATAAACGGAATAACTTTGATAATCCACCTTTACCCGGCCCTCATACTTCCCATTGGCCCTCTGCCGGATTCCCGGCGGCAGAGGCTTTCCATTCTTATCCACTGCCATGTGCTCACACCCTTTCTATCCGTAGCCGGGGCGCTATTCCTGTCCCGGCCACTCCATACACTCCACCATGAAAGCAACCCCGTATTTAAAGCCGCTGATAAATCCGTACTCCTGACTACAACAGCTTATCTCCAGGCAGATTTCCTGTATCTCCTCAAAGCCCTCCCGATCCCTCAGGGGATTTTTGATCCGCTCGATCTCTCTATGTAATGGCTCCAGCGCCGCTGCGGTCTGTGTAAGTTCCCCATAAACCAGACCATATATTTCCTTTAATAATCTAATCATAATATCCCTTCTTTCTGAATTCTCATTTCTAACCTTTTATGTGGATAAATATGGCGTAGGTGTCCGGGGAATTTTCCCTTTACTCTCTGCCCCTCCGGGGATGTAGTTGCTGCATTCCTCGTGGTCATTTCAAGAACGCCATCCGCTGCATTAGTTATAATCTTCTACTTTTTGATTGCAAAGGGATAATTCTGTGCTATAATCAGAATATCCCTACTGCATTGGTGTGTGGTCGGGTATTGTTTTTTCAGCCCTGTGTGTTTGCCGACACATGGGGTTTTTAAATGCTCTATTGCGTTTCTCTGCTCCAGGTGGGCATTTCTGCACCTTAAGCAGTTTAAATGGAAACTATCTGTTTTCGCCTGTACTGGACTTTGATAACAGACCATCAGCGCGCATAGCCTCCATCCGTTCTTTTGCCTGTCTCCGCTGTTCTTCCGAAACCTCCCGTGGTGGGCCAATCTTTACCCAACTGATAGGAACATGAGCAAATATACTGCCATCCTTATTCCTGGCCAAAAGTTCACATTCCCCCGGCCGCTCTGCCGCCAACTTTTCAATACGGGATTTAAACCTCCCTTGGGTGAGCGTGAGGGATGCTTGGCTCTCGTCCCGTATCCACTCAATCACGTTTTCTTTGTAAGGCTCCATTTAATGATAATCTCCTTTCCTGGTGTGTAACCCCGTCAGAGGATCTATGTAATTACCGTTACTCCCTTCTGCCGGATGCTTTGCTTTATCAGCCCTGTGCGTTTACGGTGAATCTCATGGCCTGGGACTTGCCCATGTATTTCTGGTAAAGCTTAGGATGATCTGCTGCAAATGCCTTAGCATTAAACTTGTTACTGATAACCGCCTTAAACCTGACCATCCAGTCCCCTACCTCTGTTTCCTCCTGGTCCCTGGCCTGTAACTCCTTCTTGATATCCTCCTGCAGGACTTCCATTTGCTTTTCAATGGCTTTCTTCTGGGCCTCCAGTGCCTTAAGTTCGCTGACTTTCTTAAGTAATGTTCTCTCTGACATATTGTGATCTCCTTTCCGTACAGCCCCTATCAGTCTTGCGTGTCTATTGCTTTTGGCTCACAGGTACGATTGATAGGTTTGTGGGGAATTGTCTGCCCCGGCTGCTTTTGTTTTCCTTTGATAATTACATTATACAGCAATCGCTAAATGCTGTCAAGCATTTTATTAATTCATTACTTTACATTCTTGATTTATTGCTTGATTATATACAGCAAATAATGTATACTATCTTTAGGAGGTGTTTCTATGACCATTGAACAAAAAATTAATATGGCTTTATCTTACAAAGGTATAAGTCAAGCGGAATTGGCTCGTAAAATTGGTACTACCCCATCAAATCTTAATCAAAAAGTCAAACGCAACACATTAACAAAAGAAGAACTAGAAAATATAGCAAACTCTTTGGGCGCATTATACCGGGCAGAATTTATTTTTCCAGATGGAACCATAATATAATCTCAGGAAGGAGTATAAACCATGAGCAATAGAGACTTAGCCAAAAATCTGATAGACCAAATACCAGAAGGAAAGCTTGTTTTCATCATTCCATACCTTCAAGGAGCCGCCATACCAGATGAAACACCCAATGCGGAAACACTAGAGGCTTTTGCAGAGCTGGAGAATGGCGGCGGTCATATTTTTACCGGAAGCACTGAGGCGCTTATCAAGGAATTGATGGAGGACTGACTATGCTGGATGTACGGTATTCCACCAAATTCAAAAAGGACTTTAGAACCTGCATGAAACGCGGCCTTGATGCATCCCTATTCCAAAAGGCAGTTGATACTTTGAGGATTCCAGCTCCCTTACCGCCCAAAAATAAAGAGCATAATTTGTCTGGTAATTACTCTGGTTATCGGGAATGTCACTTGCAACCAGATTGGTTATTGATTTATCAGCAAACCGATACCGAACTACATTTACACAGAACCGGTACACATTCTGACCTGTTCGGAATGTAAACCATTGCAGCAGAACCATACCGGGACTGCTGCTTTTTCTTTGTCCTCTGCCTCTTTTTCCCATGTTCACAGCTGAAAAATCAGCCGCCAAATTACAAACCTGTTCCCCGGCTCCACGGTCACAACCAAATGGTTGCCAGCTCCATCCTGACTGTATCCTTCTGCCCTGCCTCTCACAGGCTCTACAGGCCACGTCCTGACCTTTTATGTCCTCTTCCCATACTTTTATCGTTCAAGCCACATACTTGAATGCGTGCGATACTATACCGAGCGCACGCTATTATTGTTCCGAACGTTCGCATGGAAAGCTGTGTATCCAGCGCACACCTTATAATATAGCGTTACCAATGGGGTACACTATAAGGCAGCGGAGTACTACAACGGAAACTCCCTTGTTTTCCCTGGTAATTGTGTTGTTTTGTAAACATTCGTTTCGTTTTGAAATCTTAGCAAATCTTAGCATTGTTAGCAAATGTTAGCGTTTGTTAGCCTTGACAATTCCCAACATTCGTTGATCTGAGGAGAGCGGCATTTATGTTTGTTTTGTAACCGCGTTCCTTTATGGTAACCAGGTTGGGAATTATAAGTCTCTGCCTATTGCGGCATAGCGTCTTTCTGCCTTTTCTTCCATTTTTTTCCTCCTATTCAGCGAAACGAAACGTCCATTTTTTTTCGCCCAAAACTAGCAACCCTATGCGCTCGGCGACCCGTATCGGGGTCTTGTCTCTGGAAGGACCCGTTTACCTAATAGATCAGAAACTTCACGCTCTGGGAATAGTCACATTCATCAGCCTATGGATGGGCCTCTTTCTTTGCCATTTCTACGTCTATGTATAATGCTCTCATAGGATACTTACCATAATCGCTGCCGTTGAAGATGTTCTCCAGTTCGTCCATTTCAAAATCCCCCAGGACTTCCGATATCCCACAGACAGTAAAGCCTTGCTGCCTTACCTCTGTCCGTATCCTGGTGACTATCTCCATATCATCCTCCATGCATTCCGGCGGCGTGATGGTCTGCATTGGCTTATGGAAGTGATTCCCCCGGTTGTCGCAGTAATCTACCATTAAGTTTCTGGTTAAAATCGGTATCCCTATTGATTCAAATAATTTGGTCAATATCATGTGCCTCTCCTCTCTTTACTCTGCCATTCTCATATACCCACAGGCTTCGTGCGTGAGTACGGCAAAAACCCTTATTTTATGCGGCCTGCCCGTACTCACGCAGGTGCAGGAGTACGGAATGGCGTACTCCCGTACTCACGCAAGGTGCAGGAGTACGGTAAAACCCTTATAAATACTATATTTTTTACCCTACTCACGCACGGTTCCACTGGGTATAGGATTGGTCAGCTTACAGTAATGGACCTTAGGTTTAAAACCTCTGCTGAAATAGACTATCTGCCCATCTTTTTTCAACTCTGCCTTGGCCCTCTCCAGCGTCCCCTTAGAAATCCCCATAGCCTTCATCATACCATCCAAATCCGCCGTTTCCTTCTCCCCATCCTTCAGATAGTCCAGTATGAAAGCTTTGGCATCCTCACGTGCCGGGGCCTGATACGTGGCCGCCGCTGCCGTCACATAGTCTTTGTCCTTCTTATCCGTATAACCCTCAAACTCCACCTTCCCGGAATCCAGACGAAAAAGGACTGTCTGAGCCAGTGGGCCGTAATTGCTTTTCTCCTGGGATATGTAGCGTAGGCCGTCATTGGCCTCCCCGGCAATCAGAACGCTTCTGGCAATGTCCCATATATCAGCGCTGTCTGCTATGCGTTTACGTCCCCATAACCCTGCCTGCTTATTGGTATGGACAATAATAATAAAGGTTGTCCCGTACTTCTCTCCTAGGCCAATCAAAGGGTTTAAACACGCCCTCATGGCATTCCTCTGCCCCATCTGGATATCAGGCGGCACATAACTCTGTAAAGGGTCAAATATAACCAGTTCCGGCCTATGCTCCTTTATTAAATCCTCCAACAAGGGGGCATTAAACTTAATCTCCGGGAACCGTTCATCTGCTAAATCCAAAGATAAAACATTTTCCAGTTTTGCCCCAGATCTCCGCAGCCCCCCCCTTTAAGGTATACTCTGCTGAATCCTCAGAGGAAAAGAACATTACCCGCCCCGGTACACAATTCTTTGCGAAGGGGTTATCCTGATTAAGGAAGCACTGCCCGCCACTGCTCACCGCCGCAGCAATAGAACACCAAACCGTGGTTTTGCCTGAACCGCCATCCCCGGCCAGGACTGTTATCTGTCCTCTGGGTATGTAGTCTGTCACCAGCCATTCCGGTTCCTTTTCTTCAACGGTATCCATAGATACCAGATTCACGAGCCCCTTCTTGATGATCGGCTGGAAACTCCGTGTCTTATGATCGTAAGTAGCTGTATACGGGGCCGTTCCCTTTTGATAGCGTGTAAGCGCAGGGAATACCTCTTTCTTCAATTCCTGATCCGTAAGAGGCGGCACACATTTGGCCTCGTTCTCGGCCCTCACAGCCGCCATGATAGCATCATCTGAAAGCCCTTTTGCCTGTTGGCTGCATACCAGTTTGACCATTGTCGTTGTCCGTTGTCCGTCCGGTATCTGCTCCGGTATTTCAAAAGGGATTGTCTCCGGATCCTTCATTACAGGACCTACAAGAAAATCAAATACCGCTCCGCTCGCCTCTGCCAGTGGATACAACATGGGGTCCTGTTCCCATTCATAAGTATTCCCGTTTGGGTGTATGCTAGGAGGCGCCACAACATAACCGCCATCCCCTCTTATATCTATTCCCTCATAAATCCCCGTGCGATTCCTGACAGTGGATGTATCATGGTAAAAATAGTGGTATCCACCGCGGCCAGTTATCGCCAGCCACGTGCTGTTCGGTAGTTTCTCATGCTCTGCTTCCCACTCCCGAAGCGTTACACGGCCATCTATTCCCTTATCCTTATCCACATCCAGATCAATCACCACAAGCCCACCCGAAACGGCTCCTGTGGCTATTCCAATGTTTGCCGTAGGCCAGCGGCTCCACCAGCTTTCAATCTGCGCCGGATCCTTAGAGGCATCCTTCAGCCCATGATCTGTAAGCGGCTGTTTGCTCCTGGGCTTAATAGGAAATACCGCCATTCCCATTCCTGCATAGTGTAACGCCCACTGCTTCATGTTTCCTTCCATTCGTCTATCTCCATTTCGGCAGAGGTGCCCCACTGCCGTAGCAGCTCCCTGGCTGACTTTAAAGCCATTAACGTATTCTTACCCCGGCTCTCTAATGTTTTTATAAATGCTCTAACCTCCCGGACGTTCCCCGGCAGGAAATAACCGCCGTCCTCCTGACAGGCGAAGATGATCACGGCCCCGGCTGCCCTCTCCCTGGCAATCTCCTTTTGCAGTTCCCGGACTGTCTCAAGCCCTAAACGGCTACATAGCGCCTCTGCGCTTACAGCATTTTCTTTTCCCCTGGGGAGTACGTCCGCAACGATCAGCCGTAATCCCTTCTTATTTACAGGTTCCACGGTTGCCGCCGCTCCCTGAACTGGTGTATGGTCCTGATACTCTTCTTTCAGCCCTGTACTGTTTCTTTTATCCAAGGCTTATACCCTCGTAAGGTCATTAATGTACTGATCAATCTTAACCTTGTCCCACAGAACACGCTTTCCTATTTTTACCTTTGCGCCGATCTCCTCCCCCAGCTTCATTGCATTGTTGCGCCCCAGGTTAGTGTAGGCCCTTAATTCCTCCGTGTCCATAAGGCGGCTTTCTCCTGCTACTGTGTTCATTGCTCTTGCTCTCATTGTGTTGGCTCCTTTCGTTCATTTAAGATGGTTTAATCAAATGTAATTGGCTTACAGGAATATTATAGCAAACACACATTCTCGAAAAATGATGATATTTTCATAGAAATTTAATAATTCATGTCAATATAAGTATTTTCATTCTCATATATGCACAAATATATCCATATTTGCATGTAGTGCAATTTTCTCTTAATTCCCCTCCTGCAGATAAATTTTTTATTAATTTTATAATTTTTTTATAAACTCTTATATACTTATTTTACCCACTCTGTACCCACACAATGATAAATCCCCCTAACCAAAGACAACAAGAAACGCCACGGAAATACTGATTCCCAGTACCCCATGGCGCATGATAAACCGCTATAAATAAGTAGTGTTTGAAGTTTTGTTTTAGGTGTGGAAGGTCTCGAACACACCGGTCTGTGATTGCAGATCGTCCCTGAAATGCTGATAGGCGCCGGGAATCTGCGACCTTATTGCAGGGGATAGTTTAGCATATTTTTAGAGAAAACGCAAGCCGTACCACATTTTTACCCCATTAAGCATTTTTATCCTCATTTTTATCAAATATCATCAAATATCTGCCCAAGTATTTTCTCAAGTATTCTCTCCTGGAAAAAGGGGCCGGTTTCCCGGCCCCTAAAATGCGTTCGCCATCATTCATCTCTCAACTCTGGTTGTCAGGAGTATATGGGGGAAATATTCAGATGCCGCCAATGAAAGATCCCTTGACTGTCCACTCCATTCATTTGGTTGATTGAATAAAATATTCCTTCCTGTTCCCCATTCATATCTGTAAATGAGTAATGGGACGCACTATTGGTCAATCCATTCTGGTTTAACAGGGAATATTCCCTTTTGTTATGATCCACAGTGTACCTCTCTTTCAGCTATTCACATGTTTAAACCTATGATGTCCATTTTCCTGTCCTGTGATGCATTGAGAAACAGAAGTACAGGGGCATTTATTCAGCGTCTTTTTAGATGCCTTGGCCCGTTCTAACGCCCCTGCAATATCTTCCGGCCTGAACGTGCGCTCCGCCTCGCAGCTAAAGCCTTTTCCACCGCCACACAGTCCGCATCCCCCTGGTTCTCGGTCATTGCCACACCGTACTCATAGCCGCAACCAGTGTATCCATGATCTCCGCAGATTGGATCAATTGCCTGCTCCTGTTACTTTGTCTCATCAAAGCACTCTTTTAAATCTGCTGTCAGCTTTTTATACATCCTGTAACCGTTTTTGTATATCTCTTGTTTTTCCTTATCAGGAGTGGTCCTCTCTTTCACGCTTACCATGGAACTTACTGCGCTGTCCACATCTTTAAAAAATCCAACCGCTGTGCCTGCCAGGATCGCTGCTCCCAATGTGCCTGCTTCCTTTGTGTTAACAGTTTCCAGGGTGATCTGGTTGATATCCGCCTTGATCTGGTTCCATACCCGGCTCTTGGCACCTCCGCCCAGGGAACGGATCGCTTTTACTTCTATGCCCATGTTCCCCAATGCTTCAATGTTGCGTTTTAAAATATATCCCAGGGATTCCATGATGGCTCTCATAAAGTGGGCCCTTCCGTGCTGCAGCGTAAATCCGAACCAGACTCCCTTGGCTTTTGCGTTCACATCAGGCGCCAGGGATCCTGCCAGATGAGGAAGCATCATCAGCCCGTCACTGCCTGCAGGCACTTCTGATACTTCTTTGCTGATCAGGTCATAGGCGTCCCCGGCTCCCAGTTCCTGGGCCATTTTTTCAATCTGGCAGAACTTGTCCCTGAACCATCTGAGAGTCATCCCGCCATTGGTAAAGGTGTGGATCATATAGGTATCCGGAAGCGGAAAATAATGAAGGGGCATTCTGCCCGCGGGGTCAAAGACCGGTTTTGACACAGGCACGCAGATAGCCAGAGCTGCGCCGATATTTTCAGAAAACATGCCCTCTTTTATATTTCCCGCGCCTATGGCCCCCGCTGCCTGGTCCAGGGCTCCGGTACATACGGTTACATTAGCGCCCAGCCCAAGTTCAGCAGCTGCCTCCGGGCAGATAGTGCCCACAATTCTTGCGGATTCATAGACTACGGGAAGCTGCTCCTCCCTGATCTGGAGAAAATCCAGCATTTCCGGCCAGTACCTTTTGTTTATGATATCCCAATAGGTAGAAGAACACACCAGGGAACCCTCGGTAGCAAACCGGCCCGTCAGGCGGTAGATAAAATAATCCTCGATCAGCAAAAACTTTCTGGTCTTTGCAAAGATCTCCGGCTCATGGTTTTTTACCCACAAGATCTTAGCTGCCGGCCAGCAGGGTTCAAAACTCACCTGGCCGGTCACCTGATAGCACTGTTCGTTTCCAAACCGCCTGCGAAGGCTTTCCGCCTCCTCTTCCGCCCGGTTATCCAGCCAGACGATGGCATTTCTCAGGGATTTTCCGTTCTCGTCCAGGAAAAAGAGAGTCTCCCCCTGTGCGGAGATGCCCATGGCAATCTCATCATCCCTGCTCATTGTAACCTGCTGTTTAAGTTCTGACAGACCGCTGCAAAATGCCTCCCAGTAGACCTCCTCCTTTTCTTCCACCACATTGATTTCAGGTGTGATCAAGGTGTATTCCTGTGTGGAAAGAGCCAGCAGATTTCCTTTTTCATCATAAAGAGCTGTTTTCATGGCTGTGGTGCCTATATCTAATCCCAACAAAAGCCTCATTGCCATACCTCCTTTTGCTTACTGCTGTTCTCTTACGCTGGGCGCCAGGCTCCAGCTTACCACAGCGGTTGTATTGCCTACATTTGTCAACTCATGGGGGACCGTTTCAGGAATCAAAACAGCATCTCCCTCATTGAGGATATAGTGTTCATCCGTATCCGGTGTACGAAGTGAAACTTTTCCTCTCACCACATAAAACACCTCCTGGGACTCCGGATGTCCCGGATCAACATCCCCGGTCTGCCCCACCTCCAGGGTAGAAGTTCCAAAGGTGATCTTTTCAGTTTTCCAGTAGTAACGGCACAATTCCGGGCCTTCCCATGCGGTTTTAGCATCCCCCTGCTTCATAACTTCCAGTTTCATCCACATCCTCCTCGCTATGAGCACTTAGTGACCGTCTTTTGGTCACTTACGTGCGATGCAATTTTAAATCAGATTCTCGTCCTTGATATCCTCAACATCAAGGCTCACAGGCCTGCTTCCCATTGCCTTTGCATACATGGCAACCTTTGCGATCTTTTCCATGTAATCGCTGACCGTAAAAGCCTCCCTCATGGTTTTTCCAATGGCAACAGCTCCATGATTGCGGAGAAGGGCTGCCTTTTTCTTATCTCCCAATGCCCTGACAATGTTGTCTGCCAGGAGCTGGGAGCCAACCTTGCCATATTCTGCGCAGACCACCTCTCCGCCGATAAACGCCGCCTCGATCAGACAGGGGGGAATATTCTCACCCACTGCGGCAAACACACTGGAAAACACTGCGTGTGAGTGGACAATGGCATTGATCTCAGGTCTTGCCTTGTAGATCTTATAGTGCATGGAGGCTTCCACTGTGGGCAGCATCCAGGTGTCCTCCAGAACATTTCCCTCTATGTCCACAACCACAATATCCTGTGGTGATACCATGCCCCAGTTAGGCACCACGTGGCGCTCATTGGCTCTGGGGCATATATAGATATAGCCTGTCTCGGGATCCCTCAGGCTGATGTCGCCGCCGTCATTTCCCGTGGTTAAATGCTTTTCCCAAAACAGATGGCAAAGCTTGGCTACCTCAACCTTTAATTCAACCTTGATATTCTGATTCATTTTCAAATCCTCCTCTTATTTTTAATGAACTCTCATAGTCTCCTGGTACTTAAATTAGCGAGATGATTTTTGTCAGCTGACCGATTCATGAGGCGCACGCAGTGTGTACGTTGAATAAATTTGTGTTCGGCCGGCGGAAACTCAGCCGCAAAGATGAGTCCGGGGAGACTCTGAGAGTACACGTTAATCAGTTAATAGAGTTCATCAAGTCTATAACCGCCTTCAGGTTATCCCTGAATGTCCCATCCTTTACATAATCCTTTTCAAACAGCGCGCTGCCCATGGTATATCCCCATGCTCCGATGTCTTCCACAAACCGCATCCGCGCTCTGCTGTTCACGCTGCCGGCCACAACAACCGGAACCTTCATCTCTTTGACAAATTCCCTTGCAATCCCCTCAGCATCGCCGGTGTGGCGGTATGCCAGAATATCAAATCCGCTTACGCCCATGTCCGCCAGTTCTTTTCCCTGCTGTACGATTTCCTCTGCAGTGCCTTCCAGAATGCTGGGGCTGCCTGATACTTTGCCAACAAAGGGGAAGTATTTGATGTTCTTATCTTTGAGATAGTCCCACACGGAAGGATAAAAAATCGTCCCCATGAGATAGTCAAATCCCATCTCAACCGCCAATTTAGCTCCTGCCATACACTGGCTCTCGCTGTATGTAACCACCTCCAAAAAAGTCTCCTTTTTGGCGTCCTTCAGCGCCTTTAACAGATCCTCCATCTCATTTCTGGGAATCCCCACATCCTTAAATCCCCAGCAGTCCACTTCCAGGTCCTTTACCTGGTTAAAAGTCTCCAGTGCATTGGTTACAGTCTTATCATGGTGTGTCAGCATAACGATCAATTTTGTTTTCATTTTCTTATTCTCCTCTTCTGCTAATCTAAAATTTCGATACATATTCCATCGGGAAGCCGAATCCAATTTCTGCCCTGAGGCATTTCCCTGATCTCATCATAGGAATAGGCTTTTGCCAGCACCTGGTCCATATCGGGAACTGACAGTGCTATATGTGCCAGAAGGATGTCATGGCCTGACTGGCTTATATCCCGGATCATCTGATCCGGCTGTATGCGGTCCTTCCTGATGATCTGGATCCCTCCGTCCATCCAGACCTGCCTGGGGTTATCTCCCTCTCCTGGATCAGTGTCTGCCACTGCCATTCCAAATACATTTTCAAAAAATTCTACAAACCATGGAACATCCTCTGCAAAAAACGCCGCATGGTCCAAGGTATGTACCTTTGTTTTTTTCACATTGTCCAAAACCGTCTTCAGCTCCTGCATGCACAGGCTTGGGCTTGAAAGCACCGGCACCTTGACCATATCTGCGATCTCTTCCTCCAAATGGGCCATGGACGCCTGGGCAAGCACCACTAGATCGAATCCTTTTACCTGTTCCGCCTGTTCCAGCACCAGGGCGTCATGCAGTGCTTTGTCCCCGCTTTGAAGGGCATCAAAGGCTTTCTGATTGTCGGTGGACACCACTTGAATCTTTTTCCCAACACGCCCGGCCTCCTCCAGAAGCGTTTTTTCCGTGGTTGCCGCGGAACTGACCGCGGTTGCCAGGACGCGAATCCGGCTGCCCTGTCTGACTGCTTCATGTATCATATTTTCGTCAATGGCAATAAGGGGAATATCCATAAAGGGACGTATCTGCCTCACCGTCTCCGTCATGGCGGAACAGGTTACGACCACAACATCCGGCCGGTTGTCCATGGCTGAGCCTATATCCTGATACAGCTTTCGCTTGCAGGCAGGACTGACATATCCCAGCTCATCAGGATCATCCGCCAGAAAGCTGTCGTAAATATTGTCAAAGCTGATATCGCTGCCGCAAACCGCTGCCGCCATGTCCTCAAACATATTTAAAACGCTTTTTACCGTGTGTATCAATGTCACCTTTTTCATCAGCTCATACCTCCATGCCAGGGTTATCCGCGCATGGCCATGGCCATCCTGCAAGTCATCTTCATGGCATTTTCCAGAGAGGTGGGGTCCACTATATTTTTCCCTGCAATGTCATAGGCAGAGCCATGGGAGCACGTTACAATAGGTACCGGCATACCGCCTGAAATGGTAACCCCTCTCTCGAATCCTGCTGTTTTAAGGGCAATCTGCCCCTGATCGTGGTACATTGTCACAACTCCGTCAAAGTCGCCGTTAAAGGCCCGCCTAAACAGCGTATCTCCGGGATATGGCCCCATTGCTTTGATCCCCTGTTCCTGTGCTTTCTTAATAGTTGGTTCTATGACCTCGATCTCCTCCCTTCCGCAGGTCCCTTCCTCTCCGCCGTGGGGATTCAGGGCGGCCACGCCAATGGCGGGATCCTGGATTCCCATCTGTTTCAAGGTCTTGGCACAATGCTTGATCGCCTTCATGATCCTCTCCTCGGTCAGGTTCTCACTGACATCTTTGATGGGAACATGGCTGGTGGTGCGCGCCGCGATCACATTATCCAGAACACTGATCTCCCCAAAGGGGCCTGTCAGTTCAAACAGATGGGCCATCAGGTAATCTTCACTTTCAAAGGGACAGCCGGACAGCTTCATGGCCGTCTTGTTAAAGGGAGCAAAGAAAAATCCCTCTATTTTTTTCTCCTTGCACAGGTTCACTGCTGTGGTGATGGCATTAATGATCGCCTTTCCGCAATACTCGCTGCTTTTGCCCAAGGGGATCAGATCCGGGTTCTGATCCTCCTGGTCCAGCACCGGGATTCCTCTGGTCCAGTCAGCTTCCCCCACATCCTTAATCACACAGTGAGGAATTTCCGCCTCGGCGATCATGCACCCCCTCTCGAAAATTCTGACATCCCCAATGATCACCGGATAACAATACTGTTCATATTCCCCATTCTTCAAGACTTTCGCTACCAGTTCGGGACCTACTCCGGCCGAGTCACCAAGCAATACACCGATCACAGGTTTATCCTTCATACCATTTCTCCTTTCTTTCTGTTTAAATCAGGAATAATTTCCTTTACTACTTATAAAAGCAATTTTGATGCCAACCTGTTTTCCCCTTAAAACAGGGGGGATTGGGATTGTTTTTACACATGAATAAGAGTACCCATTCATTTTCCTCTCATATCCATCTCAAAATTGTGTCACAAATGTATCACAGGGATTTCCAAGGGATTTATAGATACAAAAAAGCAAAACCGCGTCCACTGACACGGTTTTGCCCAAAGAGTTGCATTTATTTAGAGTTTGATCGGATTTCCTTACAGATTCCATTCCTTTGCTAAAAATTTCGCCACCCCGTCCCTGCTGCAGTCATCCAGAACACCTGTTACCCGTTCTTTCACAACCTCCAGCGCGTTGAAAGGAGCATAGCTTCTGTCAGCGATCTCAATCATGGATAAGTCATTGAGGTTATCGCCAAACACGACCAGTTCATCATATCCGCCATCTTCTTTCAGCCGTTTCAGGGCATTCTGCTTACTTGCATGTTCACTGAACAGCTCCAGACAATACAGGCCGTTGTAGATATTCAGATAACATACATAGCTGATGCCGGAAACCCTGTCCAGCTTTTCGCATACCGGTTTCAGCTTTTCCTCCGTACCGGTCAGGGCAAGATAGACAGGCTCCCCCTTGCTCCATATACCATCAAGATCATCTGTCAGGCACACCTCCCCGCACGCGGCCAATGCGCGGTCACTGTAATACTGGGTCTGCTCCTCCAGAGATTTGTCATTATAATAAATGCTTATGGTCCCGGCCTTAAACAGGTACACAAAACAGGATAAACCAGCATCCCGGATCACCTGGACCCCTGTCTTAGCCGCCACTGTCTCTATGGTTTCCGTAAAGCAGAATTCCTGCTTTGAAAATTCATAGATAAATACACCGTTTGTCAGTATTCCCGGTGTTTTCATTTGGATGTCCTTCAGACGGTAATCACATCCATAAGGCATCCGGGCCGTGGCTATGGTAAAATCCATTCCCTTTTTTATGCATTGGTTGATCACGTCAGCAGAATAGGGGGAAATCTTTTTTTTCTTATTAAACAGGGTACCGTCCAGATCCGACACATACAATGTTTTCATACCGGTCATTCTCCCAAAACCACAAGTTCCGGTACGGTCATATCCAGCTCCGGATAGCGGTAGCCAACTCCTGCTTTATATGTATTCTTAACGTTTTTAACAAACCGGATATCGTCCAGAGGATTTCCCTCCAGGACCACCATATCCGCCTGTTTTCCCACTTCCAGGCTGCCCTTTTTATCTTCCAGTTCACACACCTGTGCCGCGTTGATGGTCAATGCCTTCAGGGCATCCCTGGTGGACGCTCCGTACTGCTCTACAGCCAGGCATGCCTCCACATAGATTCCTCCGTGTACCCCGTCAGTGCCAAAGGTGTATTTGATGCCGCTCTTAATAACACTCCGCATACACTCCCTTACCTCAGGAAGATATTGTGAAAACTTATTATTCATCTCACCAGGGCGTCCCGGCTGGGTAAACCAGTATTCGTTGGAGGTAAGCGTCAGAGTCACATCTGCTTTCATAGCAGCTTCGATCTGGTATGGCTGGATAAAATAAGCATGCTCCAGGCTGTCCATGCCGCCCTCAATACACCAGTCCATGGCCTGGCCCCCCAGGCAGTGAGTAGTTATGGGCTTTCCGAAACGGTGCGCCTCATCAATGGCCGCAAAAATCTCATCCTTTGTGTAGTAGCTTGGAAGCCTTGTCCATGTGTCGGTCCTCAGTGACCCGCCCGTGGTGAATAGCTTGACCACATCTGTTCCAAGCACCAGGTTATCCCTGACTGCCTGGCGGACCTCCTGGACACCGTTAAAGGGTTTGCCGATACGTCCATGACCGGTTGTGGAACGGATACCGATCCCCCCTGCCAGAATATCCGGTCCTTCTAAAACACCCTCCTGAACAAGTCTCTTATTGGTTACGTCAATAAGGAAACCGTCACAGATACACCGGCCCGTGGTCACGCCGGAATTTAAGTCCTTTTTCATATAATTGGTAGAGCGGGCCGCACATTCTACCGCGTCCAGATTCACCAGCTGGTTCAGATAGTCTTCCATATTGGTATCCCAGCTGATGTGGTCATGGCAGTCAAAAAACCCCGGCACCAGTGTCTCCTGGTCATATGTAACGATCATATCTTCCGGTACCTGCTGCTTCAGCTCACCGGCAGGGCCCATTTTGGCGATCACGCCGTCCTCAACCAGAACCGCCCAGTTTTCTTTCAGTTCCATCTCCTTGCCTGCAATCACATTTTTTGCACAGATCAAAACATTTCCACTCTTCTTCATTTTCTTACCTCCAATTTTAATTTATGATTATTCAAAGTAGCAGTCCGCAAGCCATGTCTCACCTGCATAGGAGCGCAGCCCCTTCAGGCTGGGAGACTTGGCGGCCGCCGCCTGCCTTACAAAGTATCCGATGGAAGGAACATTCTCCATCAGAATTGCCTGGGCCTTGGCGTAATTGTCATACCGGTCTTCCAGCTTCGGAATTCCCCGGGCCTCATCCAGATACCTGTCAAAATCTTCGTTGCTGAACCTTGTATAGTTGGAACCGCCTGAATCCTTAATATTGCTGCTGTGCCATCTCTGGTATAATGCGCTGTCAGGTTCCATACTGTTGGCGTTCACACCGTTTAAATATAACTTCGCCTCACCTGAATAGATTTTTTCGGAGAATGTTGCATAATCAGAGGAAGAAATCTTGGCGCGTATGCCCACTGCCTCCAGGTTATTTCTTAAGATTTCAGCCACTGCAATGCGGTTGCTGTCATCATCAATGATGATTTCAATATCAAACCCATCCGAATATCCGGCTTCTGCCAATAATTCCTTTGCCTTTTCCACATTTGCTTTCTGGCCGTAGGGGAAGTGTTCGCCCTCGAACTGGCTGCTGTATCCCGCCACACTGGGGGTGATAAAGGAATAGGGTGTCTCGCCCCAGCCCTGATAGTTTCCGTTAATAATATCCTCAAAGTCCATGGCATAGGCCACGGCCTGGCGCACCTTGGGATCCTGGAAAACTTCATACTGGCAGTTCATATGTAAAAAGTCGATGACGATATTTTTACCGTAATACATCTCCATTTTTTCACTGGCTTCAATATTCTTTACCTCCAGCGGAAGCACGTCAAGAACCACGTCCACCCCGCCTGTCTCCAGCTCGATCATGGCCTGGGAATTTTCCGCGATAAACCTGTAATTAATCTCCTCCAGTTTGGAAGCCGTTCCCCAGTAACCGTCAAACCGCTTCAGGGTCAGATGGTCGCCCTGTACCCAGTCAGCCAGCATAAATGGGCCGGTGCCGTTTGGATGAAGGCTGACTTCCTCACCGTATTTGTCCCATGTCTCCTTGCACATGATATACATATTATTGGCTGCAAACTCAGCCAGAGTCAGGTAACACGGATACTTGTAGGGGACATATACGGTATAATCATCTTTAACCTCAATATTATCAAAGTCGATCCAGTCCCATCCAAAGTTAACCCCTGCATAGGTGGAGCCTTTTTGAAGTGAAAAAGCCACATCCGCTGCTGTCAGATCCTGCCCCTCATGGAACTTCACGCCCTTCCTTATATGGAAGGTGATCCCATCATCTGTCTCATCCCAGGATTCGGCCAGCACCCCCACATAACCGTCATCCGTCTCATTTCTGTCCACCAGGCGCTGGAACACATTCAGAGCAACCCTGGTAAGATTCCTTGCATCCGATGACCATGGATTCAAGGTTCTGGGATCAGAATAGCTTGCCGCCGTCAATGTGGTCTTCACTTCTCCTTTGCCCCGGGCTGCCGGTTCCGCCCTCCCCGGGCCGGAACATCCCCCTAATGCCATCGCCAATGCCAGTGAAACTGCCAATACATTTGCTTTCCCTCTTTTATACATAAAATACCTCCTCGTATTATAGTTACATATGATTGATCTCTCTTACAAAATGGCAGGCTACAAAATGCTCCTCCCTGACTTCCTCAAATACCGGCTCCTTCCGGCTGCAGACTTCCTTTGCATACGGACATCTGGCAGCAAAACGGCATCCGGGTTTGGGGTCAATGGGTGATGTCAGTTCCCCGTGAAGCAGGATCCTCTGCTTCTTCATATGGATATCAGGAACAGGCACCGCGGACAGCAGGGCCTTTGTATAGGGGTGCAGCTTTTCCCGGAACAGCTCCCTGGAACTGCATTTTTCCACAACCTGGCCCAGATACATGACCAGAATATGATGGGATATGTACTTGACCACGGACAGATCATGGGTGATGAAAATGTACGTCAGGTTCATCTCGTCCTGCAGATCCTGGAGCAGATTCAGGATCTGTGCTTGGATGGACACATCCAGTGCAGATACCGGCTCATCACAAATAATAAACTTTGGCCGCAGGATCAACGCCCGCCCGATCCCAATCCTCTGCCTGCGCCCCCCGTCCAGCTCATGGGGATAGGAATTTGCCACACGCTTTGCCAATCCCACCGTATCTAACATCCGGGAAACCTTCTGTTCGATCTCCGTCTTGGACAGTTTCCCCTGGATGATCAGGGGCTCTGCTATGATCTGGCTCACCGTTTTCCTGGGATCCAGGGACGCGTATGGGTCCTGGAATACGATCTGCATGTCGCCCCGCAGATGGCTCATCTTCTTACCCCTGGCTTTTGTGATATCCTCCCCCTCAAAGAAGATCTGACCATCCGTACTGTCTAACAAATGCAGGATCACCCTGCCCAATGTGGATTTTCCGCAGCCCGACTCCCCAACCACGCCCAGGGTTTCGCCTTTCTCAATCTGAAAATTCACCCCGTCCACTGCATGGAGCGTACCTGCCGGCGTATTAAAATACTTTTTTAGATTTTTCACTTCCAGTAAAGGACTCATTTGGCTACTCCTCTCCCCTGTTCCGGCAAAATACATCTTACATAATGCTCTTCACCGATCTTCGTCAGCTGGGGCCGCTCTTTCCTGCAGGCCTCCCCTGCTTTTGGACATCGGTCCGCAAATACGCAGCCTTCCGGAAGCCTGGTTGGGTCAGGCATCATCCCCGGAATAGGGGACAGCCTGCTCTTGTCATCCTCCGCAATATTGGGAAGGGAATTAAACAGCCCCACCGTGTAGGGATGTGCGGTGGCGTCAAATATATCCGCCAGGTCTCCCAGCTCCACCAGTTCCCCCGCATAGATAACCGCTACCTTGTCACAAATCTCCGCCACGATCCCCAGATCGTGGGTGATCATGATCATGGATGTGTTGAGTTTGCGTTTCAGTTCATCCATCATTTCCAGCACCTGGGCCTGAATGGTCACATCCAGGGCGGTTGTTGGCTCATCCGCGATCAGCAATTCAGGATTGCAGGCAAGGGCAATGGCGATCATGATCCTCTGTTTCATTCCCCCTGAGAACTGATGGGGATATTCATGATACCTTTCGCCAGGAATACCCACCATTTCCAGAATCTTAGTGGCCTTGACCGCGGCATCTGCTTTTGACAGCTTTTCATGAAGTTCGATCACCTCAGCGATCTGATATCCCACTGTATCAATGGGATTCAGCGCGGTCATTGGGTCCTGAAAGATCATGGACACCTTTCTTCCGCGGATTTTTCTCATCTTGGAATCTGGCGCCTTTAAAAGATCCTCTCCGTTGAGTTCGATCACGCCGCTTACCACTTTTCCCGGAGGACTGGGTATCAGTCCCATGATCCCCAGGGCCGTTGTAGTCTTGCCCGCGCCGGTCTCTCCTACCAGTCCAATGGTCTGCCCCCTTTTTAGTTCAAAGCTTAAATCGTTCACTGCCTGTACGATTCCATCATCCGTTCTATACTGAATCGTCAGATTTCTCACAGAAAGGAACGGTTTTTCTTCTGATTTCGTCATATTCATCTCCCCTTCCCCCTATTTCAATCTTGGATCTAACGCGTCACGCAGCCCATCCCCAATGATGTTGATGGAAAATACTAGGAATATAATCGCAAGGCCAGGCATTGCCACCATATATCCGTATCCCTTTAAAAAGGCCCTGGCCCCTGAGATCATGGCTCCCCACTCAGGAACCGGTGCCTGGACACCAAGACCCAGGAAGCTTAACGATGCCGTCTGCATAATGGCATTGGCCACGCTTAAGGTTGTCTGGACCAGAATGGGAGCCAATGCATTGGGCAGGATGTGGGTCATAATGATCCTCAGGTCCGTTGCATCCACGGCCCTTGCCGCCTCCACATACTCCATTCCCCGCACGGTCATCACCACGGAGCGCACCACTCTGGCAAAGGCGGGCATGCCGGAGATCCCCACTGCAATGATCGCATTTTTCATACCGGGCCCCAGGGCTGCAGCGATTGAAATGGCAAGAAGCACTCCGGGAATTGCCAGAAACACATCCATAAACCGCATGATGATGTTGTCCACCCGGCCGCCGTAATATCCTGCAATGGAACCGCACACACATCCGATCA
Organism: Clostridium sp. FS41; assembly: GCF_000954015.1. Taxonomy (NCBI): domain Bacteria; kingdom Bacillati; phylum Bacillota; class Clostridia; order Eubacteriales; family Clostridiaceae; genus Clostridium; species Clostridium sp. FS41. The sequence continues at coordinate 63,183 of NZ_JYHN01000061.1, read as the reverse complement.
GGGCGGACACAAAAACCGCCACCACGCCGCACTGCAGCGTGTATCTGGCTCCCCAAATGATCCTTCCTAAAATGTCTCTTCCCAGATTGTCTGTTCCCAAAATATGCCCCTGGGTGCCGGGCTGGGAGAGGGCAATGGAAATGTTCTGATTGTCATAACCTTCCGGGGCCAGCACAGGCGCCATGACCGCCATCACAAAAATGATCGTTATGATCACAAGGCCCAGAAAAGCCAGATGGTTTTTACAAAACCGGGACCAGACCTCTGCAAACTGTCCCTTTTTCTTATTCTTTTTCATTGTGCCCCTCCCTCAGCTTTTTTTCTTACTTGTTCTGTACTGCGCCTTGATCCTGGGATCGATAAAGGCATAGAGAATGTCAACGATCAGGTTAATGACGGAAAACGCCATGGCTATGATGATCACTCCGCCCTGGATCACAGGATAATCCCTGGTTTTAATGGCGGCCAGCATATAGGTACCGATTCCAGGAATGGAGAACACGGTTTCCGTAACCATGGCGCCCCCCAGCGCCAGCCCCAGCTGGATGCCGATCATGGTGACCACGGGAAGAAGGGAATTTCTCAGCGCATGGTGGAGTATGATCTTTTTCTCAGCCTGCCCCTTGGCCCTGGCTGTTCGGATATAATCCTGTCTTATAACTTCCAGCATGCTGGACCGCGTCAGCCTTGTGATGATTCCCGCATTGGCAATCCCAATGGATAATGCGGGCATGATCCAGTATTTAGGTCCGTAAAACCCCGAGGAAGGCAGCCATCCCAAATCCAATGAAAACTTAAGCACCATCAGCATGCCGATCCAGAATGTAGGCATGGATACCCCGATAAGGGCCAGGGCCATAAAAATGTTATCCATCCAGGAATACTGCTTTACTGCGGATATGATTCCTATGGGAATCCCAAAACAGACCATGATCAGAACACTTAGGCTTGCGAGCAGCAGCGTTGTGGGGAACCGGCTGAGTATCTCCTGCAGAACCGGCGCCTTACTCATATAAGAACTTCCAAAGTCCCCGTGGAGCAGGCCAATGAGATAATTTCCCAGCTGGATCAAAATCGGTTGGTTTAACCCCAGTTCCTCCCTCAATGCATTGATCTGGTCCTGCGTTGCCATCTCCCCCAGAACCATCTGGGCCGGATCTCCCGGCGAGGCCTGCAGAATCAGGAAAATCAATACTATTACCCCTAAGAACACAGGTATCATCATAGCAATTCTCTTTAACACATACTTTAACACCTATACACATCTCCTTCCTATCTTCACCCTGCTTTATGCATAATTATTGAGCAATTTTTGTGCCAAGCCCACGGAGGCATTGTACAAACTAACGGTTTTTTCTTATATATCAATGATTTTCTGTAAATTTTTGATACAAGAGACTTTTCTCAAACTTTGGAACTGAAAAAAGCTCCATTCAGTGACACACGAATGAAGCTTTTTCAGCACAATTTATGAGACAATTTGTATCATGTATGTTTCTATTTTTGCAATATGATATCAAGACTCTTCCTGATCCCTTAGTTCCTTTAATCTTCGATACAATGTGGAACGGCTAATACCCAGGCGCTTTGCCAATTCATCCTTGGTCACATGCTTTTTGGTCAAGGTCTGTATTAAAAGTTCATCTCCATCAATCCCCCCTGTCTCTTTTTTATTGTTAACCTCCGCGGTCTTGTCTTCCTCAATTGTAACTCTGTCGAAAATTCCTGCCAGCTTCATCATCTCCCTGTCGATCACGTTTCCTTCCCCCAAGATCAGGATCCTCTCGCTGAAGTTCTGCAGCTCCCTTACATTGCCCTGCCATTTATGCTGTTCCAGCAGCGCCGCTGCATCCTCTGTGATCTGAGGACATTTCTCAACCCCCATGCGCCGTGAATATTTGTTTATAAATGACATAAACAGTTCCAGCACATCCCCGGGCCGTTCCCTAAGGGAAGGCACATACAGGCTGAGCAGATTGATGCGGTAAAACAGATCCAGCCTGAATTTTCCCTCTTTTACCATCTCCTCAATGTTCACATTGGTGGCGCATATCACCCTCACATCAATGGGGATCACTTTATTATCCCCCAGGCGCCTGACCTCTTTTTCCTGAAGCACACGGAGCAGTTTTACCTGCAGCGGCAGCGGCATTTCGCCAATCTCATCCAAAAATATAGTTCCCTTATGGGCCTGCTCAAAGAGACCCGCCTTTCCGCCTTTTACCGCCCCTGTAAACGTTCCCTCCACATAACCGAATAACTCGCTTTCCAGCAATTGCTCCGGCAGCGCGGCACAGTTAATGGCCACAAACGGTTTATTGCACCTTCTGCTTGCATTATGTATGCTTTGAGCAAACATCTCCTTTCCCGTTCCGCTTTCCCCTAATATCAGTATGTTGGCATCCGACTGACTGTATTTTTTGGCGCTGGTGACCAGCTGCTTCATGGCTGCCGATTGTCCCAGAATATTCTCAAACCTGTACTTTGCAACCAGGCCCTGTTCTCTCAACTGTTTTCTGATCTTATATTCCATGTTTCTGATTTCTTCCGCGTCCTGAAAGGAAATCAAATAAAGTTCTTCCATCTCATCCACCTTAATGGGGATACACATCACAACCATGAGGCGGTTGCGCAGCTTTTGTATGGACTCCTTCTGGAACAGCTGCTTTTTATTCTTCCACCAGCTGTCCTCCCCCACCGCTTCGTCAATCATCATCTCCTGCCGCTCGTTCTGGAGTTCAAACGCGCAGAAAAATTGGCGGTTCATGTTCAGAATCCTCCCTTCGGTGTCTACCACACAGATTGATTCCTTGCTGTAGTCCAAAAGGGTTTTCATGAGATTGGTTTTCCGCTTCTCCATGTTGATGCCATGAGCCATATTGATCGTCTCATCCAGAGCGCGCTCCAAAGTCTCTTCTGTGGTATAGATGGGCGCATACAGCATATTCCTTGCCCTGCAGTAACGCCCTACCGTCAGCCCTCCGATAACCGCCGAACCGCCTTCCTCTTCGATCAGGTCCAGAAGCCCCTCAATGCCTGACTCATTTTCTACAATGTATTGGGTAATGGATATTCCAAAAATTTCTTCCAAAAGTTCAAAATGGATATTCTTTGGCCAGATAATGGTGATCTTGTCAATGGAATGCCGCTTCCTCAAGTTGTTGACCGCGCTTAAGACATCATAGCTGGTCACCGGTATCTCAACAAAATGAACATCCGGTCTTCCCCTCATAAACGCATATCCGGTCATTCCCCTGGCAACCACAATATCTGCCTGATATTCATTAATAACCTTTTCGTTTGTCCCATAGATGTCCACTACCTGGAAATCCACGTCCGTAACAGCGCATTGCTTTATATATTCCTGTACATACGGACCAATCTCTTTATATGGTATAATGAACAGTATCTTAACCATAAGCTTTATCCCCCATCATTATTTGTTATCCCCACTGCTATTTTCAATCTATTTGTTAAATAATATTTTTATTTTAGCACATATATCTTCAGATTACATCAGCAAATCAAGTGCCTGTGTGTCTGTACCTTTTGATCATAAAACAGAAAACTCCCACGACATTACGCCATGGGAGTCATTCTTTAATAAAATTTTCTAATTATCTGATATAATTGCTGAACATCAACCGGCTTGGCCAGTACCTATAAAGCATTAGCCCTTCCCAGTCTGAAACGGCCAGCCAGCCCGCTTAACAACTGCGCCTGACAGGACAATTCCTCACTGGCTGCCGCGATCTCCTCGGCCGTGGCTGAATTAGACTGGATAACCTCTGAAATCCGATTGATCTCCTGTGTAATCCGGCGTATGGACACTTCCTGTTTAACCGAAGCATCTGTGATGGACCGGATGGAGCCGGTTATGCTTTCCACTCCTTTCACCACCTCCATCAGTGATTCGGCTGTTCGGTTTGCTATCCTGTCTCCATGGTTGACCCTGTCCAGGGATTTCTTTATTAAATCCGCTGTACTTTTGGATGCCTCTGATGACTTGTTGGCCAGGTTCCGGATCTCATTGGCTACAACTGAGAATCCTTTCCCATGTTCCCCCGCACGCGCTGCCTCCACCCCTGCATTTAAAGCAAGGATATTGGTCTGGAACGCAATATCTTCAATGGTCTTGATGATCCGCTCAATTGTTTTTGAACTGTCCCGGATTTCTGCCATGGCCGACAGCATATCCTGCATCTGCCCGCGGCTGTCTTCCGCATCCATGTGTACTGTCTCAGATTGTCCGCTTACCTCTTTTGCTTTTTTCACATTATTCTCAACCTGTTTTGATATGTCACTGATCGCAGTGAATAGTGATTCTATGGAAGCTGCCTGCTCCGTTGCTCCCTGGGCCTGGATCACCGCCCCGGACGAAACCTGCTCTGATCCCGCCGCCACCTGCTCTGCGGACTGACTGATCTGCAATAAGGTATCCCTCAGATTGCTTATGATTCTATCCAGGGATAAACGCACGGAATCCAATTCCCCCACATAACTGTCCTCCTCCCGGATGTTTATGTCAAAATTCCCTTCTGCCATCTCATTCAGCAGGTACGTCTCATCTCTTATAACTGTTGTAAGTGTGGTTGCCATACTGCGCATGTCGTCTGCCAGGTTCCCCATTTCATCCCCTGACTCATAGATGATCCGGACTGCCGAAAGCCGGCCGGCCGCTATGTTCCGGGCTGCCTGTTCCAACTCCCTGATTCCGCGTGAAATCCCCTTTGAAATAAACACGCCAAAACAAAGACTAATGATTATACTCACAACACCCACTACTCCCAAAATTAGAATAGCCTGAACCTGCCGTTCCCTCAGTTCCTCCATAAGCTGCAGTCCCTTGCTGTTTCCGCTTTCGATCAGCTTATCCAATTCTTTCTGAGCTTCCCCGATCACCTGTATGTTGTTTTCTTCCATGTAAGCAGCCGCTTCTTTATTTTTATTTTCATGAGCCAGTGACAGGACATGTTCCCGCATGGGCGTTAGCCTGTTAAGGCAATCCTCCAGCCTGTCTATGATTTGTGGATCTCCCAAAAAATGTTTCCTGACAACCGGAAGTTCATTGCGGATCACATTAGCTGAATCCAGGGCATTGGCCATGGCCTCCCGGATGATCTCCTCGTCCGTATTGACAATAGTACGGTAAGTAGCTTTCTGCATGCGTTCAAAATTGGAATAGATTACATTGGCACTCTCATTGACAACAAATGGGCCTTTATAAAAAACCTCCATTTTAGAATTCAGGTTTATCAGATTAAAGATACTGACACCAAAACCAATACTCATCAACACCAGGATCACTGTATAGGAAACCAGCAGCTTCCTGCCTATACTGAACGTTTTCATCTCCAACCTCCACTCCCTCTATCATCATCCACATGTTCCAGCGCAACTCTGCTCATGAGTTTATTATATTTTACCATAACCTGGAATTATAAGCAAATTATTTGGCCCTATATTTTCAGGATAAGCTGAAAACAGGCAATATAAAAACAGTAGCAGACCTATGCCGCATATGCTAAAATGTAACAATGAACCACAAGGAGATGTCAAAATGAGACCTCAAAATGAACTATACCAACTTGTTTACGACTTCTATGTCACCAGAATTCTCTTTGGTTATTATAGATTCGGAGATGTACTTCCGGCCATATCAAAAATCAATGCATACTTCCATCTGTCCGTACCCACTGTCAGGGCAGCCCTTAGGTTTCTTGAAAAAGACGGATACATTAAAATAGCGGCCCCGAAACCAGCACAGGTAACCTACAAAGCATCCGAAAATGATTTTTTGCAAAATATATCCGCTTATCTGTCTGCCCGCAAAGACGGGCTGGAGGATATGAAGCAGGTAACTTCACTGCTCCTTGGACCACTATTAACAGCCGGGATCAAGCAGCGGGATGACGCTGCATGGAGGACCCACTGGCAAGAAATCAAGGACATTGATTTTAACGGGATGTCCCTTACCATACAATTATATATTTTTGCTATTTCTTCCTTGAATAATAATCTGATTTCCAATTTTTATTGGGAGATAAACCGATATGCCCGCATTCCATATCTGCGCGGTCAAAGTAAGATTCTAAAAGAAGTCACGGAACAAATGGAATTGTTGCCAAAAGACGAAATTGTTAATTACCTTACCAACGAATTGAGAACGGTTTATGAATCTGCCAACGACCGATTGCTGCATGTGATCCAGACAGTCAATCCGGAAATCCTTAACAATGACGTTGCACAAATACCCTTTGAGTGGAATTTTTATCACAAGCGTTCTCAAATCCGCTACAAACTGGGAACACGGATCATACAGGAAATCCTGCACGATCAGTATCCCATTGGAAGTTATCTTCCTTCCCTGCCCCAGATGTCGGACCACTATCATGTCCCCCTGATCACCATACGCCGTACCATTGACTTCCTGACGGAATTTGGTGTGGTAAAATCCCATCAGGGCAAGGGAATACAGGTCTGTCTTGGTCAGGAAAATGTGGATATGTCCCAGGCCAATGTTCAGCTGGCCTTGAATTGCTTTTTAGAAAGCCTTCAATTTCTGGCTTTGACCATCCGCTCCGTCAGCCGTTTTACCTTTGAAGGAGTCTCTGACAGGGCATTCCATGAATTGATCCAGATCCTGGAGAGGATCCATGAAAAGGCAATGGATCATCTGGTAATGGATGTATTCCTGGTGTTTCTCACGGAACACTGCACCTCTTCGGCAGTCTGCCACTGTTATCAAAAACTGATAAAATGTTTGGCCGTGGGATATCCCTTCACCCTTTTCAGAATAAAGGATAATGAGTTTTCCCAGACATATGCCGCCATGGTTCTCCGCATGATTACAAGTATAGAAAGCCACGACACAGAAGGCCTGGCTGAACAAATTGGCATCTTTTTTGAGGAACAGGAACAATACTTCAAAACCTTTATTTTACATACAAAAATACAGAATGTATGACTTCATCACCTACGTCCCAGCTGCCAAAATGCAACCGCGCTTGCCGCCGCCACATTTAAGGAATCCACACCATGGGACATGGGGATACGGACCGTGTAATCGCAGTCGGCAATGGTTCCCGCCGACAGTCCGTCCCCTTCTGTCCCCAGAATAATGGCCAGCTTTTCCTCCCGCATCAACTTCGTATCATCAATGGTGACGGAATCATCCTTTAATGCCATTGCAGCAGTTTTAAATCCCAGTTCATGTAACCGGCGGACCCCCTGCCCCGGCCAGGAATACCCGCTGTCCAGAAACGTCCATGGGATCTGGAACACGGTCCCCATACTCACCCTGATGGCGCGGCGGTACAAAGGGTTGCTGCATGCGGATGTGAGCAGGATCCCATCCATATTCAGTGCCGCGGCCGAACGGAATATAGCCCCCACATTGGTGGGGTTCATAACATTTTCCAGCACCGCGATCCGGCGTGCCCCGGCGCAGACCTCCTCAAGCTTTGGCAGAGGCGGGCGATGCATTGCGCACAGCATTCCCCGGGTCAGATGAAAGCCGGTAAGCTGTGTCAATACATCAAACTCCGCCGCGTACACAGGAATCTCACCGCAACGCCTGATGATCTTTTGGGCCTGGCTCTCCACGTGTTTCATCTCCATCAGCATGGAAATGGGAACGCAGCCCGCGTCCAGGGCGCGTTCTATGACCTTGGGGCTTTCCGCAATAAAGATCCCCTTGTCCGGCTCGTGCCGGTTTAAAAGCTGCCCTTCTGTAAGCCGGGCATAAATGTCAAGCTCCGGGGCGGCAAAATCCGTTATCTCGATTATATTTGGCATATGTAAACTCCTGCTTTTGTAACCGGCTTTGTTCTCCCGAATCAGATGTTGCCATATATTCTTTGAAGAAATTCCACGTCTTTCCAAAACCGTTCCCTGCTGGAATTCTCCAGCAGCATGGTAATATGCGGCTTCATCTCTTTCACCCGTTCCATTAACGGCGGATAACAGAACAGGCCTTCTCCCACATGGCGGAACAGCTGATCTTCCCCATCAAATACAAAATCTTTTACATGAAGAACACTGATCCTGTCACCATAATATGAGAACGCCCTGTCAATGACCTGCTTTTGCTGTTCGGGCCTCACCTGATCCGGATGGATCAGGTTCACTGCGTCCAGGATCACCTCCACATTGGGAGAATCTATATCTTCCAGAAAGCGCTTCATCCTGGCCGGGCTGTAAAGGGTGTGGTTAAACACGCCCTCCACTCCCACTATAACTCCCAGCTTTTCAGCTGCAGAAACAATCTCCTTCATACTTTTTAAAAGAAGCCGGTATGCATCCTCTGTATAAGTTTCACCAGTGACATTAAAATCCGGGTCCAGGCGCCCGGTCTCCGTCCCAACCATATCGGCGCCCAGAATACGGGCATATTTCAAATGCTCGATAAAGCGCGCCACTTCCGCTTTCCGCCGGGCCTCAATGGGATTCACAGGATTAATGTAGCACCCCAGTACAGCCACATGCAGATGGTTCCTTTCCAGTTCCGAGGCAATATAGCGGGCAAACCCAGGGCTATAATGTCCTGTGGTAAAATCGTAATTGCTCACCGACTTTGAAAAAGCCAGCTGGATCTGATGTATGTGATTGTCCCTAACTTCTTCAAACACCCTTTCCATCTCCATTTTAGGGCATAGATCATGGCATCTCATGCCTATGTTCAGTTTCATTCTCCCACCTCTCATTCCTTACCGTATCATTCAGATTCCTGACAGTATCCCTGATAATCAGTTTATTATTCAGATAGATCCTGCGGTTATCTATGATCCCATCATCCAGCTGGCGCAGAAGCACTCTGGCCCCTTCTCTGGCAATCTGTCCCATATTACGCTCCACCGTAGTCAGGCGCATATCCGAGTACCCTGACATATCCCAATTATCAAACCCAATGAGGGACACATCGCCAGGCACCTCAAGCCCGGCCTGTGTTATGGCGGTTCTGGCCCCGAAGGCCATCTCGTCATTAAAACAAAGCATGGCCGTAGGTTTATAGGCCAGCAGCTGACTTGCCGCGGCATATCCACTGGCATAACGGTAATTTCCACAGATAACCGGAAGGCTGTCAGGATTCATTCCATGGCGTTTCACAGAAGCGCGCCAGCCCTGCCGGCGCAGTCTGCTGGAATCCAGTTCCGGATTGCCTTCAATGATCCCAATATTCCTGTGCCCGTTCTCAATCAGGTAATCCATGGCAAGTTCCATGGCCCGTTCCTCGTCTGTTGTCACATTGGGAGCATCCACATCAACGGTACGGCAGATCACAACCATGGGAATACCTTTACCCAGAACTTCCTGCATAAAATCCATATCCTCACTGCGCTGGGACAGAACAATGATCCCATCATAAAATGTGGGGTTTAGGGTGCCTGTATCATGCATATCAATACCCTTAACCACTACATTATATTTGCTCCCTGTAATCTGATAAACTCCTGTCAGCACATCATGCAATACAAATGGGGACGTCATCTTACTGATCGCGGAAAAATACAACCCTATGACATAGGATCTGGATTTTTTCAGATTAATGGCTGCCTGGTTCGGCACATACCCCATCTCCCTGGCAATACGAAGGATGTTCTTCTTATTCTCCGTATTCTCTGTCCCTATGCCGTTTAGCGCCCTTGATACCGTTGAATAGGATACTCCTGCCCTTTTGGCGATATCCTTGATCGTCACTGCCATATTAACCCCCGTTTTGATAACCCTCCGTTATCCCATTATCTTTTATCTATATGTCCTATATGTTCCGTCTCAATCTCCGGCCCCAGCTGCCCCTCTATCTTCACATTCCGAAGAACCAGCTCTTCTATATTATTTGCATAGATCCCCTGGCGGCAGGTCTGCTCACTGCAGCCCTCCATCATGGCCGGCTGTCCCTTCTGTGCCTCCGGTGCAAAGCTTATGGAGACGCGTTCCATCTCCACCTTTCCTATCTTCCGTTCAGGAAGACCGTACAGATAGGCGGCCGCCACATGGCAGTTCACCGCCTCTATATCCCGAAATGTAAGATGCTTGATCCATGGGGTCCTGTCATCCACAGGAAGCCTCTCCTTTGTCCTTACATACTCACTGTTTCCGTCCGGATCACAGTAATAAAAGCTGTTGATCACAAACGGCGTCTTCACTTGATCCATGTGGATACGCTCAAACAGGATACCATCCACCACAGCATTTTTCCCTCTGCCCCTGCGGGTTTTAATGCGCAGCCCCCGGTCCGTATGCCGGAATACACAGTCCCTGACCGTCAGGTTCTTAACTCCCCCCGCCATCTCACTTCCTATGGTAACTGAACCGTGTCCGTCCCTCATGCAGCATCTTGATACAACAATGTCCTCCGAAGGTCTTTTGTAAGTGGTTCCCATATAAATCTTACCGGATTTGACAGCAATACAGTCATCTCCCACTGAAAAACAGATTCCTGTGATCTCCACATCCCTGCAGGACTCCGGGTCCAAACCATCTGTGTTAGGCGAGTCCTTAGGGCTCAATACCCTAAGATCCAGGAATTTTAAATGCTCTGAAAAATAAGGGTGTATATTCCAGCTGGGGCTGTTGCGCAGAGTGAGTCCCTGTATAACCACATGCTTACACCGTTCCAGAAAAATCATCCGCGGCCGAAAAGCTGTTTTCATCTTTTTGGGATCGTGCCACCAGTTTTCTTCACCGAATCCTGCATTTCCTTCAATCACTCCCCTGCCATAGATGACGGCATTTTCTATATTAATGCCCGTGACCACTGCTGAAAACATGGGCAGAGGATCCCCCTCCCATGTTCCCAGATTGTATTCATCTTTACCATCAAAGCTTTTGATCATCCCTTTCAATACCGGGAACCTGGATCTGTCTGTATCAGCAGACAAAACCGCCCCTTTTTCCAACTCAATCTTCACATTATCTTTTAGAAACAGTGATACAATACGGTAAGTACCTGCCGGTACCAGTACCCGGCTGTCCTTTGGGCAGGCCATGACGGCAGACTGAATAAACAGCGTGTCATCCTGTATCCCATCTCCTTTGGCACCGAAATCCCGCACATTCAGCGTCACAAATTCCCGGTCCGTTGTGAATCCTGCCTCAGCGCAAAACGCAGTATCTTCCTGTGCATCCGCTCTGTCCCCAAACGCCGCGCGCCGGATTTCCACCTTATAAAATGTCTCCGGTTCTAGATCATACAGGCTTGTTATGGTCCTTTCTGTTTCCAAAAAAAATTCCCCATTAAGGAAAATATCGTAGGGTTCCAGGGTCTCGTATGCTCCTCCATCCCCTATCTCCAGCACGGCACAGCGCGCATTTTTGTAAATCACCTTTAGTTCCATAGATCCAGACTCCTTTCAAAATATTTTAGCACAATCCAGGCGTAAAGTATATACGGTTCATATACAGTAATAGCGGGGACCCCTGACCGGAGTTCCCCACTATTACAGAAATTATAAGTCCGTTTTGGCACCATTTTCACATCGGACGTCCTGAGCAGTTATAATTTTCCAATTTTTCTCAGCCTTTAACTCCCCCTGCGGCAATACCGTCAATAAAGGAATCCTGGGCACAGAAAAATACGATCAGGGACGGAAGTATGGAAATGAGGGACATGGCCAGGATACGATTCCACTGGAATCCCACATCGCTGTCCATGGACATGCGAAGGTATACGGAATTGGTATACTTCTGCATATCGGAAATATAGATCAACGGTCCCTGGAAATCGTTGTTCGTCCACATGAACTGGAACAATGCGCAGGACACAAGGGACGGCTTCAGCATAGGTACGATCACATACCACAAGGTTTTTAATGTATTGCACCCGTCAATCTTCGCGGCCTCCTCCAGTTCCTTTGGCACTCCTCTCAGGAACTGGATCAGCATGAACACAAAATATGTGTCAACTGCAAACAGCGAGGGCAGGACCAGGGGAAGGTAGGTGTTAACCCAGTTCCATTTATTAAACATGATGTACTGGGGTGCGTTCAACACTACCTGGGGCAGGAACAGGGTAGACATCAGCAGGGCAAAAAATATCTTCTTTCCTTTGAAGTCAAACCTTCCAAATCCGTATGCTGCAATCACAGCGGAAAACACTGTAAAGATCACCTTGGGGATTACGATCTTATATGTATTGATCAGGGAAGTAATCAGGCTTATCTTGCCGCCGTAGCTTTTAAACGCATTGTTATAACCGTCAAACACAGGATTCTTGGGAATAAACCATGCGCTGGTGAATATCTCGGAATTAGTCTTAAAGGTAGCGCCCACCATCCAGATCAACGGATATACCATAATGAAACCAACCAGGATTAAAAGAGTATAACGGATTATTGTACTGATTTTATGTTTTGTCTCTCTTGTCATCAGGCCCTACCTTCCTTCCTCATCTGAATAATAGACCCACTTTTTCTGGCTTATGAATGCAGCCGCGGTCAAAGTCATGACAATCAGGAACAGGATCCATGCCTGGGCACTTGCCATGCCCATCTTATGACGCAGGAATGCATTATTGTAAATCAGCATTGAAATCAGGGTCGTGGCTCCGTTCGGTCCTCCCTTTGTCACCAGGAACGGAGCGTTAAATTCCTGGAACGCCTGGCAGAGCTGTGTGATCAGGTTATAAAAGATAACCGGCGTGATCAGCGGCACAGTGATCTTAAAAAACTGAGTCCATTTTCCGGCCCCGTCAATGGAAGCAGCCTCATAGAGGTCCTCCGACACACCTTTTAATGCTGCCAGAAATATTACCATGGCAGAGCCAAACTGCCACACACGCAAAAGCACGATCACAAATAGAGCGCTGTTTGCTCCGGCCATCCAGTTGATCTTAGGACCGCCGAAAAATGTGATTACCGTGTTGATCAAACCATCTGTATTGAACACGGCCCTCCACAGGATAGCGATGGCAATGGAACCGCCCAGAATGGAGGGGATATAGTAAGCTGTCCTAAAAAAATTAACGCCTTTCAGCTTAAAGTTCAGAATATAGGCAATAAACAGTGCAAAGGCCAGCTTCAGGGGTACATCAAATATGGCATACTTAAAGGTAACCGCAAATGCTTTGATAATATCTTCATCAGTAAATATCTTTTCGTAATTCATGAGCCCTGTCTTTGTTATGCCGTTAAACAAGTCGTAGTTAGTGAAGCTGTAATACAGCGAAGATGCAAACGGATATACCTTGAACAAAAGAAATCCGACCAGCCACGGGAGAATATAAAACAGGCCGATGTTCATTGCCAGGAATCCTTTCTTGTTTTTCATACGGTTACCTCCAAATGTTCTTGTTCAAAAAGCCTTTTTGCTTTTACACAGGCAGCATGCCTGCTGCAAACCCCATACTGTTAGTAATTGTAACAGTCATCAATGCCTTTCATCAGATCCTCTGCGGCTTTGGCCGAACTGATGTCGCCTGCGCTTAACTTGCCGAACACTTTATAATATACTCCGTCCGGATTGGCTTTTAAGTCATTGTGTTCAAACATGGGATCCAGGGGGAATTTGGAATATCCCAAAACCTTTTCATTGGCTTCCATAACAAGGGCGTCACCGATCCCCTTATCTTTGAGTACTGCCATCCCCTGGGCTGAACAGGGGATTCCTCGCTCAGTACCGCAAATTTCGATGCCTTCTTCATCATTTAACAGATAATTTATCAGCATAGCCGCTTCCTTCGGATGGGCTGAATTGGCGGATACTGCCAGAGCCATGGAAATCTTGGTGAAACCGCCATTGTAATCGCCAAACTTAATAAAATCACCGATCACCAGTTCCTGTCCGGGCTTATCAGTGCTCTCCACAATTGCCTTCTGAACTTTGGTAACTGCCGAATCCCACTCAAACACACCCGCATACTGGCCGTTAATAACCTTTGCATTCTTATCCAGAGAATCAGCCATATCACCCTGAAGCGTGGCAATGGTCGGGATAACATGAGCTTCCTCCAGCTTTGTCATGAAATCCATAGCTGACTGGATCTCTTCCGCCGTATACTGAAGCTCTCCATTCTCAACCCAGGGCTTCCCATATACGCTTTCCAGATAATACACCATAAAAACAGCGCGGTCATATTCCATCATGGCCAAAGGATAGTAACCCTCATTAAATGCCTTGAACTTTGCTCCCGCCTCTAAAAGAGAAGCTTCATCCACAGGAATATCACATCCAACCTCATCAAATGTGGTTTTATTCCAGTAGAACAAACGCCCTGTCATCGCTACCGGCACAGCCATCAGCTTGCCATCGGCCTTGCACTGCTCCAGACTGCCCTGGTCAAACTGTGCCAGATCCAGGACCTCACTGTAATCTTCCAGATTGGCAAAGTTGGTGCCGTTGCCGCTGTAAGAGGTAATCCAGTTCCAGTTGATCTGCATCACATCAGCAGCATTGCCTCCCTGGATTGCCAGAGACTGTTTCTCCTCCCATCCGGTCCATGCGCCATACTCGCATTCCACCTTAATATTCGGATACTTGACCATGAATGCCTCCACAGCCTTTTCAGTGGCTTCATGCCTGGAATCGCCTCCCCACCAGCAAAACTTAAGGTTTACTTCTCCGTCTGACTCCGCACCGCTTTCAGCTGCCGCCTGACTTGTTCCCTCCTTGGAGCCGCCTCCATTCCCGCAGGCTGCAAGAGATAATACCATTGCTGCCGCCAGAGCCAGTGATACTGCCTTTTTCATTCTTTTCTTCATTCTTTTTCTCCCTTCCATTCTTACTTTTTCAATTTGCAAACCTTTGCAAATAAATTTAAAATATTATGCATATCTGCTATTTGTAAGCTATTACAATTCGATTTTTCAAGCAAATATGCATTTTATTTTCTTGTATTTTCATAGTAACACCATTTTTGTTCGATGTCAACCGTGCATTATGTATAGTATTTTCATATATTTTTGTGCATGATTTACATTTATCTTTGTGGTGTCTTTGTGGTAATATATTTCTAAAGCTATATATTCAATTTTTTATGGAATTTGTAGTAATAATCTTTTACAACTTGGGATATTTCCGATCATTAATAGGAATATTTACCATTGATATTATTGCAAACGTTTCCGCATCACATTATGATGTATTTGACTGAAGGCATATTACCGATAATTATAAAGGAGTATTTGAAAGATGGAAATTCTGGATTGTTATATTGATCAATTGCTTGCACAGAGTACACCGCAAGCTCCTGTATGGAATATTGAGAACATAAAAGAAGGAAGAAAGCCCAATTGGAATTACATTGATGGGTGTATGATAAATGCTGTCATTGAACTGTATTATATAACAAAGAAACAACAGTTTCTGGATTTTGCCGATGGATTTATTGATTACTTTGTTAAGGAAGACGGATCGATCCTATCTTATAACCCCAAGGAGTATAATCTTGATAATGTAAACGCGGGCAAAACACTCTTTGACCTTTACCATCTTACACACAGGGAAAAATACCGCCGGGCCATGGACACGGTCTACAGCCAGCTTCTTGGACAGCCGCGCACATCCACAGGCAACTTCTGGCACAAAAAAATATATCCCAACCAGATATGGCTGGACGGCCTCTATATGGCACAGCCCTTTTATATGCAGTATGAGACAGAATATAACAGCTGCAAAAACTGTATGGACTCATATGAGCAGTTTTTAAATGTCTATCAGCTGATGCGTGATACCAGGAACGGCCTCTATTACCATGCATATGACGACTCCCGCCGGATGTTCTGGTGTGATAAGGTCACCGGGCTGTCTGATACGTTCTGGCTCAGAGCCATGGGCTGGTACGCCATGGCCCTGATCGACACCATGGAAGTCATGCCCGACTTCATGAAGGAAGAAAAGAAACGCATGAATTCAATCTACAGGGAACTGATCGATGCCATGCTGCCCTACCAGGATGAAAATTCCGGCATGTGGTACCAGGTAGTTAACCGGGGCGGTATCCTTCCTAATTATCTGGAGGAATCCGGCTCAGCTATTTTCTCGTATGCCATTATGAAAAGCGTCCGGCTGGGATATCTGCCTGATGAATATTACTGTTACGGTGAAAGGGCCTTCAATGGCATCTGCAAAACTTATCTTTCCGAAAAAGACGGAAAACTGCAGCTTGGGGGCATCTGTCTGGTGGCCGGTCTTGGCAACTCAGATATGCGTGAAGGGACCTTTGACTATTATATGCGCGAACCCGTGGTGGAAAATGATGCAAAAGGAATCGCGCCACTTATTCTCGCCTATATAGAAACCATGTTCCGGTCACGGTAATAACTTTGCCCCGGAATAGCCGCCCTCAGTCCGGTCCGTGTACCGGACTGTTTTCTGCCCGCTGTCATACCCCCTGTCATACCCATTGTCATACCCGCTGTCACACGCTCCCCTTTCGTTCCAGCATGACAAGGATCGTCCTGAAAATAATCTTCAGGTCCATTTCCAAATCCCACTGGTCAATATACCGGCTGTCCAGTTTTACCACCTGCTCAAAGTCCGTGATGTCGCTTCTTCCGCTGATCTGCCACAGGCCGGTGATTCCCGGCTTCATGGCCAGACGCTTTTTGTGGGCAAAGCTGTATGACTCATACTCGTCCACGGTGGGCGGCCTTGTCCCCACCAGGCTCATATCCCCTTTGAGCACATTAAAGAACTGGGGAAATTCATCCAGACTGGTCCCTCTGATAAATTAGCCAATGCCAGGAATGATCCTGGGATCGTCATCGATCTTAAACATATTTCCACGGATCTTGTTGCGGGCCATCAGGCTTTCCTTCTGCTGCTCCGCATCCATAACCATGGAACGGAATTTATATAACCTGAATTTGCGGCCATTTTTTCCCACCCTGATCTGGGAAAAAAGAATGGGACCCGGAGACTTCATGTATATCATGGGTCCGATCACAAGGCCCACCCCAAATGCCATCACCACCCCCATCAGACTCCCCACAATGTCCAGCATCCGTTTGCAAAACAATGATCTCGGGGGGATCTCCCGGTTATAGCAGGTTACCACATTTATATCGCAGATCTTTTCCAGGGTCTTCCTGGGTATGTCCTGAAGAAACTGTTCAATATAGACATGGACCACCATTCCAATGGACAGGAACTGATTGGCCAGTTCCGATTCCTGCTGGGGATCATCCGGTATGCTTAACAGGATCTCGTCCACAATATGGCCGGTTACATAATCGGTCACCTCACCCATGGAACAACTCACCGTAATCCCCTGTATCCTCTCCCCCTTCATATTCCGGTCAGTAACCGCTAGTCCCTGGATATGAAAGACTGAAAAATCCCTGGCAGACAAACGCCCGATCAAAACTTCTGCCTGCTGTTTTGTGGCGATCACCATGATCGTCCGGGCATATTTGATTTTCTGGTATTTCCTTTTCAGGAATCTTTTTATCAGCAGACGTTCCCCATATATAAACAGGATGCCGAGAACGAATATGGCAAAGAGGACCACTCTTGAGAAAAGCCCGCTTAACTGGAATGCAAACAGACATATGACCTCCACTGCAAAGGTTATGGTCATCTGACGGCTTACCGCGATCATTTCCTTCAGGTACCCTCTGTGAAGGATATTACTGTAGCCATCGGTCATAAATGCAACCGATAGGGTGATGACCACCAGCAGGATCCCCAGCTGGATGTAATACGTATACAGCACCCTGTTCAGTTTATCCTGGTTCAGGATCATCATCAGAAACTGGGCCATGCCCAAAGCCAGCATATCCCCAATAATAAAATCCAGATGCTTTGTCCTTGCGTTCTTCATGGTGTTCCTTCCCCCTGTGCTCTCACTCTTTTAACCCCCGGGTCATCCCCTAACCTCTTTTTTCCTGTAAATATATTTTGTCTCATACTCCTCCTGGGGCATGGGCCTGGCATAATAGAATCCCTGTACATAATTACAGCCTATTTTGTATAAGAACCGCTTTTGTTCCTGAGTCTCCACTCCCTCCATGACAACAGGCATCCCCAGGTTATTTGCCATCTGGATCACGGACTCCAGGATAATCTTCCCTTTCCCGGGAGATACGCCGCCAGACAAAAACTGCATGTCGATTTTCAGTACATCCACCTCAATGTCCTTGAGCATGTTCAGGGAAGAATAACCGCTTCCAAAATCGTCCATGAGCAATATGAATCCTGCCTGGTGCAGTCTCCGGACCGCTTCCTGTATCACTTCCGGGTCGGACACATAGGCGCTTTCCGTTATCTCCAGATTCAGCAGGCCGATAGGCACATCATACCTTCTGATCAGCTCCAGCAGAATGCATGACAGCTTGGGGTTATACAGACTGATCCTTGATATGTTCACCGTAATGGGGTGCAGGCTGATCCCGTCCTGAAGCCACTTATGTATGAGCCTGCACACATGCTCCCATACATAATAGTCCAGCCTGGAGATAAAACCGTTCCTTTCAAAAACAGGGATAAAATACTTTGGTGACAGCAGGCCCGTATCGGGATGCTTCCATCTCACCAATGCCTCCGCCCCAACATCCCTTTCATTGGTAATATCAAATTTGGGCTGGAAATAGACGACAAACTGCTCCTCATCCATGGCTGTCTGCATGCTGCTGACAATGGCTGCCTCCTCCGCCTCCCTGATCCCCTCGTCCATATCGTAGAATCCCAGATAGGAGGCAAACTTGTTTTTGCATTTTTTGCTTCCTATAAATGCCCGTATATACATCTCCTCCACTGCAAGATCAGGCTCCTCCACAATATACGCGCCCACCGTGGGTTCCAAGAGATAGTCCTCCTCAAATCCGGCCAGTTCCTCCTTTACCATCTGCACCTGCATGTTCAGCTTTTCACAGTCATATGGCTCGCATATGCAGAATGTGTCCGCGTTGATCCTTCCATAGGTACAGAACTCAAAGCACCCGGTTATGCCCTCTATGGTATCTGCCAGCAGCAGGAGAAGCTTATCTCCCCTTTTTTCGCCAAACACAGCATTATACAGCCGGAACCTATCTATATCAAAACGCAGAAATACAAACAAGATATCCATATGCCGGTCGATCATACGCCTTGTTTCCGCAAACATCTTTTCACGGTTATACAATCCTGTAAGCCGGTCCCGGTCCCTCATATAGCAAAACTCCTTGTGAAGTGATGTGCTGTATGGAGAAAGCTCACTCCCAGGAGAGCTCCCGGGAGACAGGGGCATCCTGTGGGACAGGAGCGCATGGTCCAGCCTGTTTTTCAGCGTCTTAGGCCGGATGGGCCCGGTCACGTAATCCCACGCCCCGTGGTCCAGGGCTTTTAAACCGCGTTCTTCCCCGGAATCCTCCAGAATTACAATAACAGGGACGGAGGCGTAACCGGACTTACGGATATGGTCCAGAAAACCCATGGTCCTGCTCCCATGCATCAGGCTGCCCAGAAGTATGGCATCCACAGGACCTGCCCATGTAAGCTGCAGGATGGCGTCCTCCTCACTTTCAGCTTCCTTGATTTCATATGTGCCTTCAAGTATTTCTTTTACTTTCTCTCTCTGTACAGGTCGGCTGTCCACCATCATTATGGTTTTTCTATGTTCATCCATTGTCGCCCTCCTGCCGCTATTTTCATAATATAAAAGAATTTTCATCCAGGGAATACCGTCCCCCCTTAAGAAACTTGTGCTTTATAACCCACCAGGCCGGTACCCAGATATATCTGTGCATGGCGGGGGATGCGCTTCCGATCATCCAGCAGTTCCTTTGGCATTCCCTTGTGAGGCGCCTCACCTGCCTGGCCTGCTCTGAGTTCCACAGTTCCTCCCACTCCTGTTCCCTTAAGTTTCCCATGACCGCCTTTTGGCACATTCCGTTGCAGGGGATCACATCACAGAAAGGGTCGATAAAAAATGCGTTTCTGGACATGTCGCAGGGGAGCAGACGGGGGTTCCCGTATATGTAATTGATCAGCCCGTGATTAAAATACGCCCGGAACCATTTCTTGGGTGAACTGCTTTTTAACAGCTCACAGATCAGCTGTTCAAAATGTTCAGCCACTTTTTTCTTATCTTCTATGCGGTTATCGTTCTTCCTGAAATAAAAGGAATTGTGCAGTGCGGCTGTGGCAAACTCCATCCCCATCTGGTCCGACAGGCGGTAGAGGGGGACCAGGTCCTCACAGTTCATATCCTGGACCGTCATCCCAAATCCCACATCCGGATGCCCCATTCCAACCAGGGCGGTCAGGGTCCGGTAACCACGGTTGAATCCGTCCGGGATCCCACGGATCCGGTCATTGGTCTCCTGAAGGCCCTCGATGCTGATACGTATCCCCACCTTTGGAAATTCCCTGCACAGGTCAATGATACGGTCCGTGAAATAACCGTTGGTGGAGATCACGATACGGTCCGACTTTTTATAAAGCTCCCTTACGATATCCGGTATATCCCTGCGTATGAAGGGTTCCCCTCCGGTGATGTTGGTAAATGCCATCTCAGGCAGCTTCCCGACCACGTCCAGGGTGATCTCCTCCTCCGGCTTTGTGGGGTATTTAAAGCAATCACACATATTGCAGTGTGCATTGCAGCGGTATGTTACGATCACGGTTCCATACAGATTCCTTGTCATTTTCTCTCCTTGCTTTCCTGATTGGTCACCGTCAGGATCCACCGCAGTCCCGGCCATCACCCCTCCCGGCCTGCTCCATATAGTTCCAGCAGTTTGTTACAGTACGTCTCCACGGTGTCATATGGGATGTCCCTGCAGCGATCGGACCACTGTGCGCACAGCTGGGGCCGGTCCCACAGATACCTGATCTTCTCCTTCAGATCTCCCAGGTCCCCGCTGGTAAACAGGGCGCCGTTCACTCCCTCCTGTATCAGCTCCGGGATTCCTCCGATCCTGGCCCCCAGGACCGGGGTCCTGAGCAGCTGGGATTCTATGACGGAAAAGGGACAGTTTTCATAATATTCCGAGGGATA
This sequence comes from Clostridium sp. FS41, assembly GCF_000954015.1. Classification (NCBI taxonomy): domain Bacteria; kingdom Bacillati; phylum Bacillota; class Clostridia; order Eubacteriales; family Clostridiaceae; genus Clostridium; species Clostridium sp. FS41. Next base: position 42,266 of record NZ_JYHN01000061.1, on the reverse strand, counting down.
GATACTGAACCGGGCTTCCCGGATCAGCCTGTTTAACCCTTCCCCCTTGACAAACCCCAGATTCTTTATGTTGGGGATGCCCCTGATCCTGTCCTCCAGTGGCCCCGCGCCCGCAAGGACAAAGGGGATATCCGGCAGTTCCCTGCAGGCCCTAAGAAGGGTCCCGATCCCCTTTTCCCTGGAATATCGTCCAAAGTACAGGATATAGTCCTTTTTTACGCCGGGGACCTCCTCCCCACGGACGGCAAAATTATGCATGGTGATGGTCCTGCCCCGAAACAGATCCACATGATTCATCTTCTCTTCCATAAAATAACTGGGGCAGATGACCCGGTCAATGTATTGGTATACCTTTAGTTTTCTGTACACCATCCCTTCCGCAGCGCCCAACAGGCTCTTTGCCATGGACAGGTGGATGCACCGTTTTCTGACGCAGCTAACATAGTGACCATCCACGCACAGTTCGCAGTTCCGTCCGTCCCCCGGTGAATTCAGCATGTGGTTGGGGCAGATCAGCTGGTAATCATGGGCCGTATACAGGACGGCCGCCCTTTTCCCCGATCTCCTTTCATGGTCTCTGATGCCATAGAGAATGGAAGGGGTCAGCTGGTAGTTGAAGTTATTGATATGGACCGCGTCCGGCTGGAAATCCTCCAGGACCCGCGTAAGCTTCTGCCTGGCTTCCCTGGAATACAGGACCCGCAGGGGGTAGGCCAGGCGGCCAAAGCCCCTGGTGTGGAAGTCCATGTTTGATGTGTACTGGTTGATACGGTTTCCAAGGGTGCGGCCCGGTTCATCCATCCCAAAATACTGGACATCATGGCCCATTTGCTCCAGGCAGTTCCCGATCTGGATGATGTAAGTCTCAGAACCTCCTTTTGGCATTAGGAACTTATTTATGATCAGAATTTTCATTAATCTATCTCCTCATAATGCCAATGGGTCCGGCCCACGTACTCGGCCATCACCAGGTCCTCCTCCGTGTTGATGTCAATGGCTTCAAACTTGTCCACAAAGAATATGCAGGGTTTCCTGCCGATACGGCAGCGGTACCGCTGGAGGGAGTTTTTTGAGATACCGTATAGGCCCGTGGTTTCCTCAATGATCGGCTGCATATCCTGGCTCCTGGGCAGGATGCCCGGGCGGTAATTCACCGGATGGGTATCCAGCCAGTAAAACCCGTGGTTTTTTAATGCCGTAAAACAGGAGTCATAGGTTTCGCTGTCCACCAGCGCGTTGACGCAGCCTTTTATGGAGTCCGGCTGAAGGTACGGCGCGGTGGCAAACAGCTGGAAATAGTAATCATATTCCGGGTGGAGCTGCTGATGGTAAACTAACAGGTCGTTCCCATTGGCGGTATTCTGGGCAAGGGCTTCCAGGCGCTCGATCACCTGAAGCCCATGGTCCAGGGCATATTCAGTGATCTCAGGGCTGTTTGTGTCAATATAGATGGCGTCAAAACAGCATGCTTCCATGGCATGGCTGATGATATATTCATATAACTTTCTGCCGTTAAGGACCCGGAAGTTTTTGCCGGGAACACGTTCCGAATTGGCTTTAATGGGAATAAAACAGGCAGTTTTCATAAGACGGTTCCTCCTTTATCATACCTTGCTCCGAAATCCCAGGCTCCAGGCAATCTTTTTAACCACATGATACACCCGCATGAACAGAGGGCCGGAGGCGCTGATCAGCAGTACGCTGATCACATTGATCCATTTTTTCGGATATTGGTCCCTTGTAAACAGATACTGTTTTGCATGTTTTCTTACATCTTTGGAAATCTCCTTTACCTTTTGATGGCGGAACAATCCAAAGTGGGCCAGGCGGTTCAGGATATCGATGCAGGTTTCCACATGTTTGAAGGCAAATGCATGCAGCACCGCGGATGATTCCCTGCTGATACAGGTGTAAACAGCCTTTTCCGCTTCATACAGGATCAGGTAGTTGTCATTAAATGCATTGACATGGTACATCTGCCTGCAAAGGGAATTGGGGTTCTCGGCATACATGTACACCAGCCTGGGATCCACGCAGATACGGGTGCACTGCTTCAGATATTCCGTCACAAAGACCAGGTCCTCCCCATGGGTATAGCCGGCAGGGAACCTGATGTGGCTTTCTTCCATCCTCTCCCTTACAAAAATCTTATTCCATAACACGCCGCGAAAGGCCGGGTTCCTGAACACCTGGATAAACGCCGCATCCCGCCCCATGGTCTCAGGCGCTTCAAAGCGTTTTTCATACTTCACGCCATTCTTTTCATTGATATATCCGAACACGGCCAGGTCCGCTTTGTTGGATGATATGGTATCATACATGGTTTTTAATGCATGGTCCAAAAGTTGGTCATCCGCGTCCATAAAGATAATATATCTTCCCTGTGCCAGGTCCAGTCCGGTATTCCTGGCCCATGACACGCCCTTTCTCCCCTGGCTTACCAGCCGGATCCGGCCGTCCCCAAAGCTGCCGGCCACAAGGCAGGAGTCATCGGCGGACCCGTCATCCACCACAATGACCTCCAGGTCCTCAAATCCCTGGTCTAAGACGGAGCCAATACAGCGCTTTATGTATGCCTGGGCATTATACATGGGAATAATAATGGAAATCTGTTTCGTCATCTGTTTCATCATTTGTATTGTCATATCACCTGTTCCAATCTGACCCTTGGGAACACCTCCAGCTCACCGCCCCTGGTGGCATTGAATATCCCAACTCCCCTGCTGCCCGCTGCCGCCAGTGCGCTTTTATAAGCCGCTTCCGCCATCTCTTGATCATAGACGGCAAGGACGATCTTCCTCTTTTGCTCCACGGTCTCATAGATGTCCTTGTATCTTGGGTCAAAATGTGACCGGACCGCGGCATCATATGTGATCCTCCTGTTTTTATCAATGGTATGTGGAAAGTGGTGGTCCATTCCCAGAAGATAGATCCTGGTAAACCCCATATACACTGCCAGCTGGATGCTGGAGTAGGTGACCGTGGTCCCGTCAGCCACTTGCCTTTCGCAGTCAAATGAAAAAGGAAGCCCCTCCTTCCTCCACAGGGCCGCCCGGTTATCCATCAGGTATGGATTGGAATCCGGAAACCGGGTCCCGGTCTTTTTCATGGAGTTATAGCCGATAAAGCAGCTGCAGGGATCCACCCCGGCCTTCCCTCCTGTGATATTCATTTGTTCCGCCTTCAGCATGTCCTTGTCCTGGCAGACATAAAAGGTGGGCCGCCACAGGGTCCTGCCATACATGAGGTAAATGCGGTTGGCCCCAAAGGTGTATTCCTGTTTCAGCAGATCCAGGTCCTCGGGTCTTAAGCTGGGCCCGTTTCCTATGATAAAACACCGTTTTCCCTCATATCTTCCCCTGAATGCCCTGATCCTGTCTCCATAGGCGGTCTGCCCATATGACCGTTTCATAATGCGGAATGAGATTTCCCCCATTCCCGCCACGGCCCGCCTGCGAAACGCTGATAAGATATCAGAGCGTACCACAGCGGCTTTAATCCGCGCCTTGATGTTCCCCTCCTTCATTGCCCGTTCCTTCATCTTCCCTCCCCCGCCGCATCCTCCGGCATCTGTCCTGCAGCCAATTCCTGTCTGAATATTTTGCAACTGTTTAATACCAGTTCACATCCACGATCACGATCTCCGGTTTGTTATTGATCCTGGGTATCTTATGGCTCTCTCCCAGCCCCCTGCTGACAATGACCACGGATCCATTTACTTCGTGCTGCCCTTCTGTGAACGGGGGGAAAAATCCCTGTTCCGTTGCGTATACCCCGCCTATATAAGGCAGACGGACGATTCCTCCATGGGTGTGGCCGCATAACGCCAGGTCAACTGGCATGTCCTCCAGTTCCCCCATAAAATACTCGGGATAGTGGACCAGAAGCAGCTTAAAGTCCTCACTCCGGACATATTCATCCATAAACTTCTTTCCCCCATACTCCACGTAGTTGTAGGGTTCATTGATCAGACCGCCTATGCAGATTTCATTGCCATTTACCTGAATCATCTCTGCACGGTTAAAGAGCATATGGACACCGGTCTTTTCTATATCATCCCTGATACCGGTCTTCCGGTGGGCGTAATCCACCAGCTCGTGGTTTCCCATCACATAGTAGACATCAGTGATCTCCACCAGCTGCCTGCACAGATCCAGGACCACATGGTAATCGTCATTGTGCTCCATGTTCATATCCCCCGTGACCGCAATGATATCCGGCGACAGGGCGTTCACCCTTTCAACAAGATCCCGGTTCTTTTCCCCGAATTCCTTCAGGTGCAGGTCTGAAAGCTGGACGATACGGAACCCCTCCTTGACCTTTTCCGACTTTACATGGTAAAAGGAAAGTTCCAGCGTGTTCTGGTCCGCCTGTATTTTCTGCCAGGCGGCAAACAGGAGAAGCGCAGACAGGAGAACGGCCAGTAGCCATTTAATGACGCGGCGGAGTTTCCCCATAAGCCCCTTTTTCAGCACAAATCCGGGGTTCACAAAAAACAGCCTGACCGCGTACACCATACTCTCCGGGTACCGGTGGGCCTGCTTCCATAATCTCCAGCATATCTCATTCAGCATGTTGGTACGGGCCGCTTTGTTTTTCTTAAAATCCTTTTTATACTTCCGGTAAACTTTCTGGTATCCCCGGATCCCCTTCATGGGATGGGAGGTGATCCTCTCCCCCTTATGGATCCTCATATTAAACAGGGGGACATCCACCCCTGCCCCCTTGTACCTTTTCAGGATCCGCAGCCACATTTCATAGTCCTGCCTGGCTGGGAGGGCCACGTCAAACATTCCGCAGTCATCCAGCGCCGACCTTCTTACAACCGCCTGGGAAGTGGTTCCCACGGTGTCATTTTCCAGCATCCCGTCAAAATCCACGGTTTCTTTAAAGGTCCCCTCCCGGTGGTATAAACGCCTGTGTTCCATGTCACCGTCTTCAAATACATAGCCCTGGCAGAACACCAGTCCCACCTGCGGATCTTCAAAACAGGGTATCTGCATTTCCAGCTTTTTCGGTTCCCAGAGATCATCATCATCCAAAAACGCAATAAACTCACCGCTGCTGGCCTGGATCCCGGTATTTCTCGCAACCTGGGCCCCGGAATTATCAGGCAGCTTTATATACCGGACCTGGGGGTATGCCTTCAGCCCTTCCTCAATCTGCAGGGACCTTTCTCCCTTTTCCCCATTGTCATCCACCACAATGATCTCCATCCGAGCGTATGTCTGGGCCAGCACACTGTCCAGGGCCTCCTTCAGCATGGAGAATTCCCGTTTATACGTGGTGATTATTACACTGACTAAACCTGTCTCCATCATCTAACCTATCTTTTCCCCTTCCATTTCATATGCTTTTGAAATGAGTTTATTGATCTGATAAATCCCCGTCTTTTTTGAGTCCGCGATCCGGGCTTTCATCTCTATCATGACCCCGGGATTCCCCTCGTTGAACTGCTTAATGGATTCGCTTAATAAACTCAGCATGAACTCCGCTTTTTCACCGGTACAATTGTCAAGAAGGCACAAAAACTGGTTTGCCCCATTATAGCCGATAAAGCCGTATTCCCTTGATAATGCCTTCAATGTATCTCCAATTTCTTCCAATATTTTATCTCCGGCAGCATATCCGATGGCGCGGTTCACCTCTCTCAGGTTGTCAATGGAAAGCACCACACAGGTAAATGTCCCCAGCGCCCCTCTTTTCTTAATGCTCTCGATCCGCTCATCACAGCTTAAACGGCTTGGGAGTTTGGTCTTTCGGTCCACGTACAGGGTGTATTCCACAATATCCCCGATCCGCCCAATGACGATCGCCCCGCAGCACCCGATCCCGAAGAACAGCACAAAAGCCATCGCCATATAGATCTTCAGGTTCAGCTGGGAAAATGCATCCACGCTGTTCTGCATTGCAATGTTCTTGCTGACCAAATAGCCGTTATACTCCCGGCCGGTCTGGGCCACGATCTCATGGAGGGAATTCAGCTTTTCGGCCAGACGGTTGATCCCCTCCATCAGCTCCTCATCGCTTATGCCCTCATTTATGCGCTCACTTTCGGAAGCCGCCCCGCTGTCCTCTGCCTGAAAACACGACAGGATATACTGCTTTTCCTCGATCTGCTGCTCCAGGCTGAATATCTCTTTGTTATAATCCACATACCGTGAGATCAGGGTATCATATGTATTCTCACTGTATAGGATATTTCCCTCCTGGTCCTTTCTCTCATAAATGTCCTGAAGGATGATGGAATTGGCAGTCTCCGCATCCTTTGTATCCGTACTGTACTCCTGGGCTTCCAGGATCTTTGGGTTGTACTGGGCAATGGTGAGGAGCAGTTCGGCAGACTGGGCCTTCATTTTTTCCAGCTGGATCTGAAGGCTTTCAATCTCTGCATTGTTCTTTTCAATGAGAACCGCCCTGTCCCTTGTTTTCTGTCCCGACAGCACGTTCACATACAGCCGGTCCAGGCTCACTGCCTCCAGCAGCTGGTAGGACGTGATCAGATCATAAAAGCTGTATCCTGTCCTGGAGGAACGGAAGCCGGCCTGGTTGCTGTCCAGATACTCCAGTATCTCACCTATGGACTGCTTCATGATCTCAATGATCTCAATATAATCGTAATTGTCATTGCCTATATTCACCACATTGTTTGGTATGACCGCCCTTGCAACATACTTTTCGCTGTAAAAATCGAAATAACTGCTGAGCACGGTGTTCAGCATATTTTTTGCAAAGTCCTCGGAGTAATCGCTTTCCACGGAAAAGGTAATATAATAGTCTGTGGGATACTCCTCATACTCCTCCCCCTCTTTTAGGATCGCCTCCTTCCGTTTCTGCTCCTCATCTGAGACAATGGGCTCCACCTTTATCCTGCTCCTGACAAAATCCACACTGACATTGCTTTCCAGCTTTTCAATTGCATCCGCAACCACATTGGGGGAGTATATTTCACTGACATCAATGTCGGCTCCCGATGGGGTTTTTCCGCTTTTAGCATCCAAATTTGTGTAGGAAATAATTGCGTAAGCAGTGTACACCTGCTGCCGGCTGAAGTAGCTGTAAAAAACCACGCCTCCTATGACCGTACATAAAGCGATCAGGTATTTCCAGCTGCTTACATACCGGACAATCTGGAAATCTTTCACTTCCCATCCTCCCTTGCATTGCGCTTTTTCTCATTGTGCATTACAGCCATTGCCGCCATTGTTGTAAACGCAGCCCCTATGATAACGGCCTTTACAAAGCCCATTCTGGTAAGAGGGCCGATCTCGTTATCCTTTACCGTGACATAGTCCTTGTTTTTGTACCTGGAATATTCCATGTCGATCTGTACGGCCTGCCGGGAAATATCCCTTAATTCCAGATCAATGGCCTGGATCATCCCTTCCGCCTTTATAAGGTCATCCGCCTGGTTTACGGATACGCTGATATGGTCAATGATGGATTGCCTGTTTTTAATATCCGATTGTTTCTTTTCCGCTATCTCCTCCGCATCCACTGCATATTCCGCCAGATGGTCGATGCCCGTCTTTGTCTTGGACATATAAAAATCCTGGTTTTTGTCCACGGAGGGCACCAGCACCACCCCTGTCATCTTCGGATCATACCGGTCAATGCAGCTTTTATATAAACCGTATGTTTTGGTGTTAATGGAGTATATGTTTCGGTCCTTATAATTTTTGTAATCCAGCAGGTCCACATAGGCCTGCCTGTTTTTGTATACCCCCTTCTCTGTGACAAATGAACGGAAATTAGCAAGGTTGATCTGAAGGAGATTATCGATCCGGGCCCCGATATCCTGAAAGGTGATGCCGTCATCTGAGATAAAACTTTTATTCTCATCAATCCTGCCATTCACATAATTCTTCAGCTGGATCAGTTTTGTGTTGTAGTAGCTGGCGATCTGGCGGTACTCCAATCCCTCCAGGTCCGCCGGTTCATATTGGAGCACGGAGAGATTGTCCGTATAATTGGCATAAAAATATTCCAGGTAAGCATAGGCAACCATCTGAAGCATGGACCGGGCATCCACGGATGTTAAGTCCCCGTTGGCCGTATATGTGACCTTATACTGGGTAGCAATATAGTCCCGGCCGCTTTTTGCAGGCACCTGGATGGTTATATGCTCTCCCAGCTCTTCCGGGGTTATCTCCGTGACCCCGGCCAGGGTAAGGGCCCGCCTGAGCACCTCCTCCGACTTGATCTCATAGGCGTTAAACCGGGACCCGTTGGGATTCAGTCCCTTGGATGCCCTCTCATAATTGTAGGCAAACCAGATGGTTGAGACTTTAAAACTGCTCTCATAAAACTTACATCCCAGCACCAGCACGGTTGCCGCCATACACAGCATCAGTTTCCACTTGTACATTCGGATCGTATTCAGGAATACAAACATACTGCTTTTATTGATCATGTGCCGTCTCCCCCTTCTTTTGTCTTGCGGTGTTGGTCTGTGTATGCGATCACGGTGATATGCGCCATCATGTTGATGGAATAATAAAAAAATGTATTGTCAGTTATGTATGTGACAAAAGAATATACCACTGTCATCAGCATGAATGCAGAGGCGCGTGATCCGAATTTCTTTCTCACTGCCATGACCTTATACCAGGTATTGCTCCACAGCCAGTAAATAAATCCCCAGAATCCCAGTTCTATAAAATGGGTCATGATATCGTTGTGGGCCATGCCCGGAACATAGGGACCCACATTATATTGTTTGTAGTCGTATCTTATTTTGAAAATATACCGGATCCCATATCCCAAAAATGAGGGGGACATTTCATAGTACTCTTTAAAGAAATCGTATATGTACCCCCTGCTCATGGTATCGATCCCCAGGTGATCCATAAGCGGCTGATACCAGCCCTTTTTTATGAGGAACAGATACAGATAGGAAAATACAAACAACCCTGCCACCAGGACTGCCACCAGGGCTGTCTTCATTTTTTCAGACACAACATCATACAAAAGTCCCACTGCAATCGCTGTGAGGATTGCCAGCACATCGATTCTCTTCAGACCTGTGGAAAAGAAAAATGCTGCCGCCATCAGCTCCCCAATGTGCCACTGCCTGTTTTTGATGCAGTACAGATAATACATTACAAACACGCCCAGCCCCTGGGTCAGGTCGTGCAGCTCCAGCTTTCTCATGATCGGGCCGGTATTCTTTGAAAATGTGGTGATCAGCGTCACATATTCCGACAGGACATTTCCCGCCCCATAGGTCTTTATAAGATCCAATGCAATGATGACAATGGTGGCGCATGCGGCATAGAGCATATAAGAAACGGTCCTTTTTCCAAACATATAGTACCCCGCGCCGGCGCACAATATATTTAAAAGCAGGCATACGATATTGATGGTCCCCCTGGTGACAAAGGATGTCTCCTGGCACCGGATCAGCCATATGGCCATGGATATCAGTCCAATGCCCATGACCGGGACCATCATGACAACAGAGATGGAATATAGAAACCGGATCTTAGGCATATCCACCGTGACCATGATCCATAAAGCACCCATGCCTATGACCAGCACATCCGCCGCATAGCGTATTCCCACAGGCAGGACCGGCAATCCCCCCTTATATTCAGCTGTGGCATAAAACGCAGCTGTCATGATCAGGATAAATGTCCCTGCCATGAATCTTTCGATCCCTCTACTTGTTTTCACATCCAAATGATCACCTGGTCCCATTGTACGCTTTCCAAAAACACTGCAGCAGGAAAAAAGACGGCAGATTATAGGTCAGGAATAATATGACCCCGTATCGTCCGCTCTTTTTCCATATATGTTTATAACTGTGCTTTCCCAGATATTGGGCATAGGCCGTGTGCTTGACCAGCCGGTTCCACTGTACCAGCTTCTGCACCCTGGCGCCTGTCCATCCGGGATTAAAATAATATAAGCGCAGGATCTCGCAGTAATTCCTGGTCATCTTATATTCAAACGCCTGCTTCCATTCCCCGGGTTTTCCCTGTATGTATCGGTACAGCGCCCCATTAAACGCCAGTATATGATCCTGGATCCCAGGGTTATACCGGTTGCAGACAGAGGAGGGGTTTTGCCGGTAGTGGTAAAACACCCGGTCCAATACCCCCATGCGCGGGGCTGCTTCCAGGGTCTGAAGATTAAACATGGTGTCCTCCATCCTGCGCAGGTCAGGCGGGAACATCAGATGCCCTTTTCCCAGGAAATCCGCCCTGTAAAACTGGGTGCACACCGAACCAAAGGAGCAGGGCAGGCTGCAGTATGAAGGATCCATAAGTCCCAGACAGATGGTATCTATGACCTCCGGGCCCAGATCCCGGTACTCTGACCAGCCGTATCCATAGGAAATGGACTCCTGTCCGTATTCCTCCTGATACGCAACGCAGAGAATATCCAGCTGATGCTGCTCCAATTGCTCCGCCGCGCTTTTAAGCGTATCCGTCTGGATCCAGTCATCGGGATCCACAAAATACAGCCATTCCCCTGACGCCCTGCAGATTCCCTGGTTCCTTGCCTCGGAAACGCCCCTGTTCTCCTGGTGCACCACCACGACCCGCGGATCCCTCCGCCCGTACTCATCACATATCCTGCCGATATCCGTGGTGGACCCGTCATCAATGAGGATCACCTCATATCTTCCCCTGTAATCCTGTCCCAATATGGATTCCATGCACTGGTGGAAATAGGCTGGTTCCGTGTTATACACAGGAACCACAATGGAAAATTTCATTGTTTTCTCCCTTTTGTACAGACGGCTTCTGAGCCGTTTTCTTTACGTATTCTTCTGAAACATTCCGGCTGCCAGATCCCTGCAATAGCGGAACTCTTCCATTTTATGGAAACATACAACGGACAATATCACCGAGACACTCCCCGCCACCGCAAAGTAAACGCCCAGCCTTCCATAGGGGGATGCCAGGGTAATCCTGTCACAGAGCATTTTGCAGACCAGGACCGAAGACAGGCCCGCTGTGGAAATCTTTACCATAAGCCCTTGATAATAGGCCGGATCCATGTAGAAGAACTCCCGGTAGAGCAGCCTGGTCTTTAAAATGATCTGGATGACAAGGGTGCACGTGGTCCCCAGCATAATTCCCAGAATCCCCCATCTCAGCCCCAGCGCCACGGAGACGATCAGGTTTATGCTGCTTCCGGCAATGGATATGTTTTTATCCTTGGAAAATAATCCTGACACCAGCATCATCCGCCACAGCGGCTCCCTGACCACATAGTAAAAAAAGTTCACCACAAAGGAGTATTTCAGGATATCGTCCATAAGATACTCCCTTCCAAACAGGATCTCCACAAAGGGATCCGACATGCACATGATGCAGGATGCGCAAAATGATGTGACCATAAAAATAATGAACGTCATTCGGCACAGGACCTGGTGGCACCGCTCCCTGGTCTCAGACACTGCCAGGTTCCCAATGCTTCCCGCCGCCGCATCGGGGATCAGGAGCAGTATCCTCCTTACATTGGAAATGATCAGGGAATAGTTGGAATAGAGTCCAACCTGCAAGGTCCCCACCAAAACGGAGATCAGGATATTGTCCGTGGAATTGGTGATTTTACCTGATAATGTCCCGATAAACAGCTGCCTGATATGGAAGAATATCTTCTTCTGCTCCTCCTTTGGAAGTTTCCGTGCCTCTTTTAAAAAAGGATACTGCCGGTCCGCAATATGGGCGATGGCAATGTTATTGGCCACCGTGACGATCCCGTCAGACAACAGGTAGGCGATAAAATTTTGTGTGAGGATCAAAATCCCCAGGTTGGAGGCCACGGTAATAAACCGAAAGACTGTATTGGTCATGGAGATCAGATACATTTTCTGGTCCGCGTCCAGAAGCGTCCTCTTATAGGAGAAAAAATAGGAGCTGACTGTTTTCAGCAAAAATATCACATACACCAGCCTCAAATATCTGACATTAAACGCCGCATCCTTGATCAGCCAAGGTACAAAGGGCAGGAAGACCAGGCCGGAGATCAGGATCACTCCTGCGATCATCCGGTATGCGCTCCTGTAAAACCACATCAGCTGTACCACCTTTTTCCTGTCATGTTCAGCCAGGGGCCGGTACAGATGATAAGTGATGGCAGAACCCACCCCCAGCTCCGCAAGGGACAAAACAGCGATCACTTCCGTAAATAACCCGTTCAGGCTCACTGCTGAAAGTCCCAGGATACGGACCAGCGCGGTTCTGGTGACCATGCTCAGCAGCACGGTAAAGATTATGTTGACCTCACCATAAAATAGATTGCGGATACTTTTTTCAGTTCTCATATTTGTGCTGTGGTTTTCTTTCTTACATTTTCGTAGACTTGCAAAAGTTCCTGTACTGCGGTATCCCAGCTGTAACGCTCCCTTACAAAGGACATCTGCCCTTCCCGGTCATGGAGATCCTCATCTTCGCCCAATATGGATTCCAGGCAGGAGCCCAGCACGGGGACATTCCCTTTTGGAAAATACCTGGCATATCCTCCGGCAGTCTCCACGTTCTCCTCTATGTCGCTGACCAGGCACCTGGCTCCGCAGCTCATGGCCTCCAGCAGGCTGATGGACATGCCCTCAATATCACTGGGAAGCACATAGACCCGGCAATTGGACATAAGCTCCTCCAGCACACGGCCCTGGACAAAATCCGTGAACAGGATCCTCTCATCCCCCTCTGCCATGCGGCGTATCCGGTTTACATAATCATTGTTTTTTGTAAGTTCCCCCGCTATGACCAGGCGGGTTTGGGTGTTCATGTTTTTATATGCTTCCAGCAGGTAGTGCAGGCCCTTCTCCGGCACCAGCCTTGACAGAAAAAGGATATAGGTGTTTCTCTTAAGGCCCCACCTGCGCCCGATCTCCTCCGGCTCCCGGCAGGGTATCATCTCCACCCCGTTAGGTATATAGACGGACTCCCTTCCATATGTATCCATAAAGTAGCGCTGGTTCCCACGGGACAGCACCACCAGGGCATTGGAGTAACGGGCCGCATTTTTCTCCCCCCACAAAAGGTAACGGGTGGCAAACCTTCCCCATTTGGCCCTCTGCCAGTCCAGCCCATGTATGGTTGCCACCACGGGGATTCCCAGCAGTCTGGGCAGGAAGGTCATGGCGTCGGGCCCTTCCGCATGAAAATGCAGCACATCATACCCTCCGAACACAGCACGTATGGCAGCCAGTACGGAGTAGACAAATGCATTCAGGGACGGATGGGACAGGGTGGGGATCCGGATCAGGCGGATCCCCCTGTACTCCCTGGGAGCCCGGTCCTCCTTCCTGCTAAAATCCTGCCACCGGTTGTAACAGTCCACCTGATGTCCCATGGCCGCCAGGCGCAGGGCTGTCTCTTCCACCGCAATCTCGATCCCGCCCTCCCTGGAGGGAACCCGTTTATGTCCGATCATTCCAATCTTCATGCCCATCCCTGCCTTTATCCTCATCTTTATCTTTCTTAATCCGTAACTATTCAGTCACACAGGAACAGATCCCTGGTATATACCTTGTCCCTTACATCCTCCAGCTGCCTGTCATACCGGTTTGCCAGGATCACATCCGATCTCTGTTTAAACTCCTCCAGATCAGAGATGATCTCCATGCCTAAAAATGCTCCGGCTTTCAAAGCGGGTTCATAGATGACCATCTTAACGCCCTTTTTTTCCAGCCGCCGCATAATCCCCAGGATGGAGGAATGGCGGAAGTTGTCCGAATCCGCCTTCATGGTCAGGCGGTAGATCCCTGCAACCTTTGGGGATCTGCTTAACACCTGTCCTGCAATAAAGTCCTTCCTGGTCTGGTTGGCTCGTACAATGGCTGTCATAATACAGTTGGGAATGCCCCCATAATTGGCCAGCAGCTGCCTTGTGTCCTTGGGCAGACAGTATCCCCCATATCCAAAGGAGGGATTGTTGTAATGGGTGCCGATCCTTGGATCCAGGCACACGCCCTCTATTATGTTCCTGGTGTTTAACCCGTACACCTCCGCATAGGTATCCAGCTCATTAAAAAAAGCCACCCTCATGGCCAGATATGTGTTGGAAAACAGCTTAACGGCCTCCGCCTCGGTTGCATCCATGTAGCGGACAGGGACATCCTCCTTCAGGGCCGCCCCCTTTAGAAGGCCGGCAAACAGGCGGGCCTTCTCCATCTGGACAGGGTCCCCTGTATCCAGCCCCAGGATGATCCTTGAGGGATACAGGTTGTCATAAAGAGCCCTGCCTTCCCTTAGAAACTCCGGGGAAAACAGGATGCATCCGTCCGGGTACCTGGAACTGATCTCCTTTGTAAACCCCAGGGGAACCGTGGATCTTATGACAATGCAGGCGTCCGGCTGGATCCTTAATGCCGCTTCCACCACGGCTTCCACAGAGGATGTGTCAAAATAGTTCTGCTCCGCGTCATAGTCAGTGGGCGTTGCAATGATCACAAAATCCGCATCCCCATACGCTGCCCTGATATCTGTTGTGGCTGACAGCATCAGGCCTTTTTCACCCAGGCGGGATTCCAGCTGCGGGTCCGCGATCGGCGACCGCCCCCTATTGACCTTATCCACCTTTTCAGGCTGTATATCCACTGCGCATACAGGATTGTCCCGTGCAAGCAGCGCGGCATTGGACAGCCCCACATATCCCATGCCGGCCACCGCTATCTTTTGCTGTTTTTCCATCCGACCTTCCTCCTTGCCGTATTGGAGCGTGTTAAAGATTGCTCTTTGCACGCTCTAGAGTGTGTTTGAAAATTGCTTTCTGGCAGCTGTGCGTCACAGTTTGTGGGGGATTTGGGCTAAATGAAGGCGGCGTAGCGGGCTACGCTAACTGAATTTGGCCCAAATAACCCGCGAAATGGGGCGTGCTTTGTCCTAAGGGGTACCGGGCAGAGCCTGGGGGATTCCTTAGGGCAGATGACGGGAATGAATTTACAAACACGCTCTAGTAGGAGACCACAGCCTCCGGTTCCAGGATCTCCGCCACCTCATTGGAACCATAGCTTACTATCTTTCCTCCTGAGCCAAGGGTCCACCTCTGGTCATTTCCGTCCGTCACCTTTGTATTCTTCATGATCTTCCCGCTGGAATTGATCAGGCGCTTTCCTTCCCCGGGTATATCAAATACCTCGTACTTTGCAGCGGAGTCCGCCTTTTGAAGTTTTCCCTTGTAGTAAAAGCTTCCGTCTTTTATACCCGTGATCCCTTTTCCCTTCAGGTCAAAATAATACCGGGACCGGGAGGAATCCATGCCATCGTCCACCATTGTTTTTCCAATAACGCATTTCCTGTCCCCCTCCGGCGCTCCGCAATAATAAAACTCGCCCTTCACCTCAACCAACCCGTATTGGGCGGCTCCATACATGTCAAATACGTAGTAGCTGTCGTGGATCTTTTCCACGGCGTAGCCGTCTTCCGGCCCGCATATGGGTTTCCCCGACCGGTCAAAGTAGTACCATTCCTTTTGCCCCGCGCTTCCAAGGTCGGGCGGCCCCTCCAGCTTTAACCATGTCCCGGCTGCCTTTTCTCCCTCTGTAAACGCCTGATCCCCCTCTGATTCCGGCTGGTAAAAATAGCGGTATCCCTTTATCTGCGGTGTTGTGCCGCTTAGCTTCACCCACCCCAGATGCATGATCCCCTTTTCATCAAAGCAATAGGTCACCCCATCCACCTTGACTTCCTTTTTCCAGCCTGAGGAACGTTTTTTATTCCCCGTGGACCGGTTAAAATAAAAATAGGCGTACTGTCCGTGCTCCTGCACATAATCCAGCACGTAGGACTGATCCAGCCAGCTGTCCGGGATCTTCAGCCACTGCCATCCCGCGGCCCTGGCGCCGTCCTCCCCGCAGTAGTAATAGGAATCCTCGTCATCATCACGGTCAGCCTCCTTTGTCAGCCAACCCGTACGCATCACGCCGGAAGAATTAAAACAGTAGGATTGCCCATCAATCTTATACCAGCCGTCACTGCGTACATATCCATCGCTGCCCGCGTAGTACCAGTTATTGTACTCCGAATTTCTGGAATCCAGGCCGCTCATGACAAACCACCGGTCCTGGTACAGGAACCCCTCCTCCCCGATGTAGCGTCTCCTGCCATCCTCGTCATTCATCCACCGCTTCCGGTAATTATAGCCGTTGGAATCAAAATAGTATTTCCTTCCCTCCAGTTCCTTAAAACCGCCTTTGAGCACCGCACCCGATTCTAAGGCATAGTACCAGCTCTCGGACACGGCGCCGGTGCTGCTGTTGGTATTCTCAATCTTAAACCAGCCATCCTCCTGAAGGACTCCATTTTCATCCAGATAATACCGTTCCCCGTTTCCGTCCGTGTACCAGCGCTTTCTGTAATTCAGGCCGTTGGTGTCAAAAAAGTACCAGTTTCCGTCCATCTCCCTCCAGCCGTTGCGCCAGAGCACGCCGTTGGAGCCGCCGTAATACCAGTTGGTATATTCCTGTCCATTGCCCCCCGTGCCGGAAATGGAGAACCAGCCGCTTTGGCGGGCTCCGTTTTTATCCGCATAATACCGGTCATCGCCCAGGTTAAACCATCGGTTGCGGTAGGCTATGCCGTAGGTATCAAAATAGCAGGTCATGCCTTCCACTTCATGCCACCCGTCCCTTAAAAGGAAGCCGTCCCCGGTCACGTAATACCAGTTGCTGTAGGGTTTTCCCCTGCTGTCCACTTTGTCAATGGAAAACCAGCCCGGGGCCTTCCTGGCTCCTTCCTCATCCACGTAATACCGCTTGTCCTCCAGATTAAAGAATGCCTTTCTGGGAGAATTGCCCCACTCATAGAAATAGTAGTCCTTTCCTCCCAGCTCATACCATCCGTTTCTCAGAATGATTCCGTCATTTCCCGCGTAGTACCAGCTGGTGACAGGGGAGGCTGAGGGCAGCGATGGCTTGGATACAAGGCTGAACCACTCATTTTCATACCTGGAACCGTCTGCGCGCACACGGTACCGGGCTTCTCCCACATTGACCCAGCGGTCCGCAGCGATCCGGCCGTTGTCCCCCACATAGCGCATGGTTCCGTCCGGCCAGAGAACCCATTGGTTCACCAGTTTTTTATCGTGTTCCACATAGACCCACTCCTGGGCCGAGTCCTGCTGCCAGCCATCCGCTGCCTTTGCAGGGATAGCCGGCATGATCAAAACCGCGGCAGCAAATGCAGCTGTCCCGATGATCATTTTTATGTATCCCATTTTTCTCCCCCTCCCGGCTTCTTATCCCTCTCTGTATTTCCCATATATCACATCCAGATAGGGAACCGTATCAGAAGCCCATGGATATTCCGGCATATAGCTTCCGGTGTAAGCGGACAAATACTTCCTGTCCCCTTTCATAAATTCATATACATCGCATGTAAATAACCCTGGATCGATCAGATAAACTCCCCGTCTGTGGATCACCAGCTCCTCACACCCATGTTCCTTCAGGATCCTGCGCAGGCGGTGAGCCACCACCCTTATATTCTGCTTGGCCGTATCCTCCGGCGTCTCTTCATACAAAAGGTATGCCAGCTGTGCCAGGGAGGCGCTGCCTCCCCTCTTATGCACCAGGATCGCCAGAAGTTCCTTGGCCCTGCTGCTGGAAAAGTAGATAGCCCTGCCATTGATCCATACATCAAACCCGTTAAAGGTCTGTATGAAAATATCTTCTGTATCCGGCATTTCCCGTTCTCCTCTTTTCCCCTTAAGACAGCACATCCTGATGGCCTTTATCCACCATCACCCGTATGATCCGGTCCACATATTCCCTGCACTTGTCCCCGTCCCGGGCCTCCACCATTACACGCATGACAGGTTCCGTACCGCTTTCCCTTACCAGGACGCGCCCCTCTGTTCCCAGTTCCTGTTCCACGCGGTTCACCGCATCCTGCACATCCCGGTCCTCCCTGGCCGCCTGTTTGTCCTTTACACGGATATTCTCAAGGACCTGAGGATAGATATGGACCGGCTCCGCAAGCCTGCTAAGGGGCTGCTTTTTCTCCAGGATCACCTCCATCATCTTGATGGCTGTGAGAATACCGTCCCCTGTGGTTGCATATTTTCGGAAAATAATATGGCCCGACTGCTCACCGCCGATGCGGTAACCGTTTAAGGCCATGTTTTCATACACGTATTTATCTCCCACCGCTGTTTTCTCATACTCAATGCCCGCTTCATCCAGGGCTTTATACAGGCCGAAGTTGGACATGACCGTGGTGACGATCTTATTCCCAGCCAGCTTCCCCCGCTCTTTCATATAGCGGCCATAGATGTAGAGGATCAGGTCCCCGTCAACCAGATTTCCCTTCTCATCCACACAAAGGCACCTGTCCGCATCCCCGTCAAAAGCAAAGCCCACATCCAGTTTCTTTTCCTTCACAAATCGGATCAGGCCCTCCATATGGGTGGAACCGCAGCCTGTGTTAATGTTCAGTCCGTCCGGTTCATTGTTGATCACATAGGTGGATGCCCCCAGGGCGTCAAACACGCTTTTAGCGATCATCCATGCGCTCCCGTTGGCACAGTCCAGTCCCACCTTCATGTTCTTATAGGAGCGGGTGGCCAGGGAAATGAGATAGCCCGTGTACCGGTTCCGGCCCGCGGCATGATCCACGGTGCGGCCGATCCGCTCCCTGACCGCTAGGGGTATCTCCCCGGAAATGCCGTCCAGGTATGCTTCAACCTGAAGGATCGTGTCTTCATCCATCTTCTCCCCCTGGGCGTTGATGAGCTTGATGCCGTTGTCATAATAGGGATTGTGGCTGGCCGAGATCATAACACCGCAGTCAAATCCTTCCGTCCGGGCCACATATGAGACACTGGGGGTTGTGGTCACATGGAGAAGATAGGCGTCCGCGCCGGACGCTGTAAGCCCCGCTGCCAGGGCATACTCAAACATATAGGAAGAACGCCGGGTGTCCTTTCCGATGACAACCCGGCATGTCTTATGTTCCCTGTCCACTTGTTCCCTGTCTACCTGTTCCTGGTCTCCTTGTTCCCTGTCTCCTTCTTCCCTGCCATCATGTTCCCTGCCATAGTACCAGCCCAGGAACCGGCCGATCTTGTATGCGTGCTCCACTGTCAGTGTTTTGTTGGCTTCGCCGCGGAAGCCATCGGTGCCGAAGTATTTGGCCATGAGTTTTTTTCTCTCCTTAATCTGTAATGTTGTGTAGTGTCCTGATCAATTGATAGACCCCATACCCTATGATTGCCCCTAACGTGTTATGGAACATGTCATCGAACTCAAAGAGGCCACGCTTTGTAATAAGCTGAGTCAGCTCAATGGTAAGGGAAACCGCAAAGGCTGCCGCTGTAACTGATGATAATTTCATTTTTGCATACGCCGTGGGAAGAAGCGCCCCAACCGGCAAAAGCATCATCACATTCCAGAAATTTTCTGCTATCAGTTTTGTCCTTCCCGCCATGATCTCCCTGTACGACCAGAACAGCGTCAACTCATATCTATATGCCTTTCCCGGTTCCCGGCCAAATACGGTGGATGCAAACACCAGTACGAGATAAAAGACCAGGATAACAACCGCCCCACACTGTGCCAGCGCCGGCCTGCGCCTGTGACAGGCACAAATGCATATCAAACCGGCGGTTGCGGCCAGTGCCAGGGCGGCCAGAATCATATTGGGGGTCAGCGATGCCAGGGCTGATGATAAATAATAATCGATATCGCATACCTGCCTTACATTTTTTACTGTATTAAATCTACGGTTGCGATCCTCGGCTCAAAGCAGCAGGCGGGCCTGACGCAAACTATCCTCACACCGCTTGCCCTTTGGGGACCAACCTTTACAAACGTTGCGATCACACTGGTCCTTCCATGTAATCCCAATGGTCCGATATCCGACTCGTTGACCCGCCTGGTAATTTCCGCTTCCATCTCCGACTGCACATCATAGCATCCATCCGCTTGTGCCTGCAGCATCATGGATGCTGCTTCAAAATGAGAACGCCCTATGCCCACAGCAAGCGTACAGGGTGAACATCCCAGCTGGGCAATTCCTTCTGTTGCCCATTTCACGATCTCATCAATGACCACCTGGGTGTTGTGCTTATGGAACACCCTGTATGTCTTGGCCCTGATCGCCGGCCCGCCGCCAAACATCATGATATGGAGCCGGACCACATTATCCCCACATGTTCTAAGAAGAATGGGTGCTGGTTCAACACCGGCAGGATCGGGATCCAGACCGCCGGACTGGTCGACCCTGCGGTTATCATCTCCCATAATCCCCATGGGGCGGCCGGGAAGTTCTCTCAACCCGCTTGCGATTCCATCCCTGATCGCATCCAACATCCTTCCTGTCACAAAAACGTCAGGCCCTACCTCCAACACAAGATGAGGAATACCCGTATCATCACAGAGAGGACTGTGGTTTCTCTCAGCAGCTTCCGCATTTTCCAGGATTGTTTCAAGAACCCATCTGGCCTTCTCATTTTTTTCATGTTTGATCGCCCTTTCATAGGCATGCTTCTTATCCTCCCGAAAGGTTGACCCTGCCTCCACAAGGGCACTTCTTACAAGTTCCACTGCCTTTTCATAATCAAACGTGCTGCTCATAAATACTCCTTCCATGGGCAGCTGCAATGATTGCGGGATACCGTTCAACCTTCAGCCGGTACAGTGCCTCCATTCCCAATTCCGGAAATGCCACCAATTCCTGCCCCCTTGTCTTATCACCCAGCAGGGCCGTTACCGGCGGTATGACTGCATAAACGGCATGGTTCTGATTTAACGCCTCAATGGTTCCTCTGCCGATTTCACCCTTGCCCAGATGCAGCTTTACACCTGCCTTAGATAAGGGCCCAATACTGCTCTCAATTTCCAGTTTATTGCTGGAAGTAGGACCTACTCCTGCCGGGCTTACAGCGGTATGAAATATCACGCTGCCTTTTAACTCAATGCCATGATCAAAATTTTTGTTCTCCCGGATCATTTGTACCACCTTGGGCAGAACAGCATCGCGGCCGCAAAATATACTGCCGGATATATATACCGTGTCTCCAATCGTCAGCTTGGCAATACACTCCTCAGTAATGGGCGTATTGATCTCCATTGCCATATGTCCTCCTTGTAATGATGTACATCTGGTTCCTGTTATGATTCGTTGACAGCAAACAGCTTAATATAAGCCCCTTCGTTTTCGATCACGCCAAATGCCCTGGCACGGTTGCACACTTTTCTGGCCCAATTGGTATGCGGCTTAACTTCATTCATCTTGTTAGCCCCGGATCCCTTGACAACGCCGCCTTGTGTATGTCCCAGGATCATACAGGCATCATCATACTCTTCCTTTGTAACAGCCATCAACGCGTTAACAAACTTTACATGAGTGGGATGGATGACAGTGCGGCCCACAAAACCATTGGCCTTATCAAGGATCACCTCCCGGAGCAGACCATCGATCTCATTGTTTACAATAGGCAGCCGTTTCATCAGATAATCCTCCAGTCCGTGATGGGGAAGTTCCTCAAACATCATTGCTTTGGGAGCACGGAAATATTCCCAGACCGGTCCGGAAATCACATAATCATTCTCACGGCCGCAGACATTTACAATATCTGCAAGGCACTCACGGACGGTCATGATGTCATAAATGGAATAATCCACACCGCGGCGCACGCCAAATACCGATGAGAAGTCGGTTCCGCCCACACGCACCTGCAGAACAAGGTCATGGTACTTGTCAAGGATCTTCTTAATGCCCACCAGTTCCTGCATACGGGTTTCTTTATAAGCCACTTCCGGGTCTTCAATGATCGGCATGCCATAAAGGATCTCTCCAAACCGCTCATTTAGATCTTTTAGATAGGCATAATATTCATATCCGTTCTCAGCATTGAATTTAGGGAAATTGATACCGCAGAGAAAGCGCACCTGGCGTTTTGTCAATGCATCCCCAAAGCGTTTGAACTGGGCAAGATTGCGGATGCGGACAAAGATAAGAGGTATCTTTTCCGGGGACAGGGCTCCTGCATCAACAGCATCGGCAACGGTATCCAAAAGCCTATGTACATTTGCCTCAGCAGCTTCCACCTGATCCACCGGGCAGGCATCCTCAAAGCAAAGGACAATGGTGGTCAATCCGGGCATTGATCCGGAAATGATCTTGGGGGCAAAATCCTTTGTCCCAGGCATATACATGGTTGCGCCTAAACAATACTGCAGCATTTCACGTTCCGTGTACTTGTTAAAGTCCTCCGGCTCCACAACAAATTTAAAATCAGGGTTATACAAATGGTGTCTCATAAGTCACTTTATTTTCCTTTCTTTTATCTATTCAGTAATCCGGGTCCGCCTTAGACAAGGCTCCCCCGTGGAGACCATACAGCCTCCGGGTAATATTCATCGATCATTCTCTTTACAAGAAGACACTGCTTTGCGCGCTTTCTTGCATCATCCTCCGTGCTGTCCCAGCTGTGGGTAGCAGCCACAGAGCCTCCTGTCTTGAGATAGATAGGCGCGGCAACCCGGATCATCTCCGGAACTTCATAATGGCGGATAAAGCCGCCTGTAGATTTAGGATTCTCCGTATGGATATCAATGGGGATGTCAATTGCCTGACGCAGCGATGCCAGCATTTGAAGCTGGATGTCGCGCACAGGGTTCAGAGAGTCCGCGCCAATGGATTCCAAAAGCTTACCTGCCGCAGGATTGCCATGCCCTGCATGAGCCGAAAGTTTAAAATGGCAGTCAGCTGGTATCTCCCCCGCCTTCCTCGCTTCATTGAGCACATAAAGACAGCCCTCGTCATAGACAAGGAAGCCTCTGCAGCCCAGGCGTGCCGCCCGTTTTACATCTTCGATCGCCCTTACGATCTGCTCCTGTCCGCGCAGGCGGTATCCCATTCTCACCCCCTCCTCCGTATGCACGGAAGCGGATGTGTCAGTGGTCGCTCTCGGACCAATGGCAAGGATCAGGTCTGTCTGCCACTGTTTGGCATACTCCACCATTTCTGTGATCTCATCATCTGTCATACGCATGATACCCTGGGTCTGGGTAACACGGTGCAGGTAAAGTCCATAGGAATCCATTGCCTCCAATAGAGCGATCATAGCTTTGGGCCCCTGGATACCAGGAACCTCAAAGCGGTACTGCCCGCCGTCAGCAAACCGCTTCTTAGAGTCAGGGAGATGGTATGCATCACCGCCCGGGAGTCCAATTGATTTTAAAAATTCTCTTGTTTTTTCCATACTGTTCATTCAATGATCCTTTCCCTCAATCTTTGTTGAGTTCGTATATCAAACCGTCAACCGCCTCTTTATGTAAGAAATCAAGGGGCGGCAGCTTTCCACTAAGCCCCTTATGGATCCGGACGTCTATGAAAGAGGCCTGACCACTATTCTTTAAATCATCCAAAGCTTTGATCAGTTCCTCCCTTGTGCCCACAGGTTTTCCGATCGTCCGGTAGCCGCACGCCTGGGCAATTCCGGTGAGATCCACCAGATGACCGGCAGAAGGCTGCCCGCCCACGGATTCATGGGCACCGTTATTCAAAACAATATGAATGAAGTTGGGTACATCCAGTTTACTGACCATGGTCATAGCCCCAAGGTGCATCATCACTGCCGAGTCGCCGTCCAGACAAACCACCTTCCTGTCCTTCTTCTCCAGTGCAATTCCAAGGGCAACCGAAGATGTGTGTCCCATGGCTCCTACATTCAGGAAATCATGGTCCTTACCTTCCTTTCGCTTCTCCCTCAAAAAGAAGAGTTCTCGGGTAGCCCGTCCCGTGGTGGCAGCATAAATCGTCTCAGAAGGCAAATGGTCAAGTATGATCTCAATCGCCTCTTCCCGGTTCATCGGATACCTGTCATCCCTGTTGTCTGTCTTTTCCCCGGCCATAACCCCCTTTGGAGCAATCAGTGCGTAAGGCTTCCGGTTCTCACGGGCATAAGAGACAGCTGCGGCCAGTACATCTCCTATCTTCCCGTTGTCATCCTCCAGCACGGTATAAGGGATGTGCATAATATCCAGGAGGCCGGGAGTGATCTCCCCCTGCAGCTCATGCTGCGGCCAGTCGCCTGTACCCGGCCGTCCCCGCCATCCAATCAGCAGCAGCATAGGTACAGCATATACATGCTCGTCCGCCAATGACACAAGAGGATTTACCGTATTGCCCATTCCGCTGTTCTGCATATATACCAGCGGTATCTCCTTTGAGGCAAAATAATACCCTGAGGCAATCCCTATGGCATTGCCTTCGTTTGCCGCAATAATCGTTCGGTCCGGTGCGTTCTTTAATATATGATTGCAAAAACCATTGAGATATGAATCCGGTACCCCGGTAAAAAAGGTTACACCATTCTTTTTCAATTCATCCAACACTAGATTTTGATCTAACATCTCTCCTCCTACTACTCTTTTGCAGTGCCTTTAAAAAATGTGAAGTACTCCGGGCTGTCCGCTTTACACAGTTCCCAGGCTGAAGAAAAAGCATCGGTCACATCTGAGGGCAGCGGACCTGCATTCACAGCTTCCATATTCTGCTTTAAGTGGCTCAGCTTAGACGCTCCCACCAGGATGGCATCCCCCCGGCGTTCATTCAACATGGAGTGATACGCCAGCCAGCGGTATACCGCCTCAATGATGCTGATGCCATTCCGTTCACATGCTGCTTTTATCACATCCGCCGCATCAAAGTAAGACTTTTTCCAATACCGTTTCTGGTAGTTGGGCCGATGTGTAAACCGCCCTTGCTCCGGTGTTTCCTCAAACCTGCCATACCGTCCTGTCAGCAATCCACCTGCCATAGGATTGTAGGCATAGAACCGCATCCCAAAGTAATCCAGGGCTGTATTTAATTCTGTTTCCGCTTTTCTGGTCAGCGGATTATAGATGCCCTCATAGACTGTTGGCAGTACCCAGCCATGTTCCCTGCACTTGTGGTAAACATCTGCCGCCAGCCAGGCGGGAAAGTTGCTGAGTCCAAGTTCTTTATATTTTCCCTGATCATAAAGAACAGCGCAGGCTTCCAGTACGGACTCCACAGGAGTATTCAGATCAGGAAAATGAAGATAAAATGTATCCACGCTGTCAATCCCCAATCTGTCCAGGGACTCGTTCAGCTGTTTAAAGGCAGCTTCTCCGTCCAGTTTTCCGGATATCCTGGGGTTGACCTTGGTAGAGATTTTTATTTTATCCCTACCCATTTTCTTTATCACTTCCCCCAAAAGGGCCTCACACCGGCCTTCGTTGTACACATAAGCGGTATCCAATTCTTCATATCCGGCATGGAGAAACGTCTGGATAAATGCCTCCACGTCCGGATGAAACACGGATTCACCAAATGTCATTGTGCCGAGAACCAGTTTTATTTTCTTATTCATCTGCAGGCTCCTGCCTTTCCGTTATAAACAGTTCCAGTATTTCTCTCACAGACACATTTTCCCGGTAAACAGTATCAAAAATACGGCTGCCGGCTTCCCTGCCGATGCCTGCATAATCCATCAGCCCATGGTACCGTTCCTTAAACTCCTCATCACTCAGCGGATTTTCAGGCTCCCCTTTGGGGAAGTCAACACGTTTTTCAAGTGTCCTGTTATCCGTGGTTTTAAGCTCCACTACCGCAGCCTGAACCGCTGGGAACGCTGCGCTGATTTCCTCATCCGGGACAACCGTTACCCTCTTTGTCAGATCAAGGACAACCTTGTCCTGAACACCTGCTTCACTAAACTCCTGCAGGCCTGCTTTACCGTATAGGAAGCCTGCCGCTGCGCTGTAAGGTATACTCATCTTTGCCGAATAGGATCCCAGGATATCCACATGGTCATGGCCGCTGACAGCCAGTGAATACGTTTTGATATGAATGCTCTCCACATCCCCTGCTGTAAGGCCATACTCATTTCTCAGCTGAATGACGGCTTCAATGGAAGGGTGCGTGTAACGGCAGGAGGCATATGGCTTTGTGTAGGTCTTTTGGATCGCGTATGTACCATTCAAAACCATGGGCTTTAACTCTATATCCTCTTTTCCTGTCATCATCCTGAAATAGCCGCGGTTTCCCCCCAGTGGATCCGGATGTCCCTTAAAACCTGCTTTTGCAAGCTGTATAGAGGTGAGCGCAAGCAATGCAGCCTTTGCCACATTGTAGGGTTTCAGTTCCGAGCCGTCATCCAGGACTTTTAACATCCCCGTGGCGGATACACATGCTGCCGCAAACGCGTTGTACCTCTCTTCTTCCGAAAAGTCCAGCATATAGGATGCTGCTATCGCTGCCCCCAATACACCGCAGGTACCGGTTGCATGATAACCAAGTGCTTTATGTCCGGGCTGGATGGAAACAGCCATTGTATAAGAAGTTTCATAACCAATAACTGCAGCCTTCAGCATATCCTCAATCTTTACATCATACCTCTGGGCCAGTGGAAGAAGCAGTGAAAAAATGGGAGAACCCAGATGTATGATCCCGGAGTTGGTTCCATCGTCAAAATCAAGTGCATGGGCATTTAAACCATTGAGAAATACGGCTTCTTTTAATGCCAAAGTCTCTTTTGTTCCAATTACCGTAAACTCTCCCTGTTCCGGATTAGCAAATGCAATATAGTCTTTAATCTTCTTATTTTGAAATTTTGCCCCTGCAGTTGTAACCGCAACATAATCAAGCAAGGATTGCCTTGCTCTATTTAAGACATTCTCCGGTACCATCTGCCTTTGAATCCTGTCTATTGAATTAATAAACCTGTTTGAAGTATTCACGCACCAATCTCCAATCTCATCAATTTACTTTTTATTCTTAATAGTCAACTGGGGGTCAATGCTGGAAATATGCCTCATAGCCATCTTTTGCCGACACAATTTCAACGCCCTTGCTTCTGGCATATTCAATTGCCTCCTTTAGCATTGGTACATACACCAGATGTCCCACAGTTCTTTCATATTCACTTCCATCGCTGTCAGTAAGTGGTTTTCCTTCCTGATCATACAATGGAATCACCTCATTATTTTCGTCATATACAGGCTGCCCATCTGTGTCCACTTCCACCAACTGACACCATTTTGTATTTGAAGTGTGAAACATCATAATTTCCCAACCACCGCAAACTGATACTGTGTCTATATATCTTTTAATATCTTCTAAATCATAATCTTCCCTGGACTTATCACCATCACCGGATGCAAAATCAATCCTATAGCGTTTTAGTCTATATGGATCCGAATCCTTTGAGTTGATCGTATTTCCTCCAATAATGATTCCAGCTTTAAATACAGATCTTGCTGCATTTAACATGCGTATCTCATATCCTGTACTGGATGAATAAACAAGAATATCTCCGGTTTCAATTCCCTCATCTAACAACTTATCTCTAGCTGTAGTCAACCTTTCCCTAATCTCTAGATCTGATAGCAATAACAGATCATTGGGGGTTGGATGGGAATAGGTATGGCACAACACCTCTGCCCCCATAGCATGACAGGTTTTAATATCCTCCCAAGTCATCCATTTGCTACTGCTGCCAATTCGAGTAGTCGTTACCGCAGTTGAAATACTTACCCCCATCTCATTACAGAGAGGAAGAATATCTTTTAGATAGAGGATTCCCCCGTCAGCATCAATAATTGTTAGCATTGGATTTCCGTAATCGGGTAATGTAAAACTGATTTTAGGATTTAGAACCGTATCAATATGTTCCTCACCACTCGAAACCTGTAGTCTAACATCAATCCCGGAAAAAGAGCTCAAATCCGGTATCTTATAAACCGCACTCTCCTGTATTGCCAATAACCTGAATCCATCTGGATATTCTTCATTAAAAGCCCTGAAAACCAACTCCACTGGTGAATCTGAATTAAGTTCTACATATACAATTTCTCCTGTTGCCATCCACTCCGGGATACTGTTCTTTCCACCTGAAAGGGATACAAAACTGGCTTTTTCAGGTATTCCATAAATATGCCAACTACCATTCTCCCCTTCATAAAACATTCCATTCGACTCTTTTACTCCTTTTTGCAGCAAAGTCGGTTGTTTCGATACATCCGCTATCTCTTGATCAGAATGCCCCCCCCCCCACCTACAGCCGTCAGTGTTTCGTTCGCGTCTTGGGCATCTTTTTCCTGCATAACAGCACTTGTAGCATCAACACTTTGAACTGCATGTTTCTCAGATATATTTCCTTTGTGTGCACATCCGACCAAAATCATATTTAAACTCGCAAGGCACAATACTAATACAACCAGTTTTTTCATCCTCTTACTCCTTTGTAAATACAGCATTAATATTAGTTTATACTGTAAGCTCAGGCAACAGATCATGCCTCATAATATCATTCCCATCCGTATCTAATACTTTTACAGAATCTACAAACGTTCTGTGTTTTTGGTTGAATTCTTCTATGGTATCTGCTTGTATCGTAACTCCTGCTACACGGTCACTACTGCTTGTAATACCATTAAACCTCATCCCCCTCGGTCTCAAGCAATGAAAATCAGATATGTTTCCCTCTTTCAGTTGTTCCTCAAACCCTTCCATGTGATCAAAAACGCCAGGCCTGCAATATATGAAGTCATTAACAATATATTTATTCTCAGGTGTGCAAACCTCAATAACCGGCTTAATTCCCATAGTTAGATCAACCACTGCTTTTATGACATCAACCCCACAAGAATGTCTGATAAGCAGGTATTTCATTCCCCCTCCAGTACGTGCACAAAATTCTAGAACAGACACTTGCTCTCCGTCTGTAATCATCTGTACCAGCATAGGTGCATTTTCAATCTCAAAAGCATCTGCAATCTGTTGAGAAACTTTCCTGATTTCAGCAAACAGTTTAGGAGAAGCATGCACTGGAAACCTGCCGCGGAAGATGACAAAACGATCATCATCCCTTATTTTTTCGCTGTTGGAAACGCACAGAATATGCACCGTTCCATCCACCACAAAAATATCTGCACTAATCTCTTCCCCGGCAAAGAATTCTTCTACCAATGCAGTTTTAGTACGACTGATCTGCACTGCATCATCAAAAGCGCATTTCAATTCTTCCATATTCCGCACTTTTCTCACCCCTTTAGAGCTATAAGCATCCACAGGTTTAACAATAAGAGGATATTGCAAATTCCTGATTCGGGACAGATCCAGTTCATTCATTACAACATACTGTGATGTGGGTACCCTATTCTCAACAAAAACCTTTTTCATCAGTTCCTTATCAGATACCATCTTTGCAGTCTTATAATCAAGATAGCAAGGAAGCCCCAGCATTTCCGATACCTGGGCTACAACTAAAAGCACCTGGTCCGCACAGCAGGTGATCAGAAAATCAACGCCTTCCTGAACAGCAATATTTCTCACCGCTTCTATATCAAAAATATTGACTTGGCAAAACTGATCCGCATAAGGGCGTGCAAGGGCGTTTTCGCTTCCATCTCCAAGTACTGTTGCAATATTGCGTTTTTTTAATTCCTTAATTAATGTTATTTGAGGCAAGCCCCCTGCCAACACAAAGGCTTTCATATAAACATTTCCTCCCAGTTTTCTCATTTTAAGTAGCAGTGCCACTACACTTTCCTATATCTTTTAACAAATCCTAGTATTTCTTGGCGTTTCGTTACAGCTGCAATTCCTGAACATAGAATGAGTACCATGATAAATCCCCAACGAATCACTGTGAACCGATAAAATATCAGCGAAACCGGAATTAATATTACAGATACCAGAAGTTCTGCAGCCAAATCTTTTGCAGGAAGTATCTTACTGATATCCATCTTGATGGTTATGATATAATGCATCATAATTAATAAGATCTGGCAGAAAACTGTCACATAACATGCGGCACGGTATCCCCACATCAACACCCCCACTATATCCAAACCAATATTAATAACTGCTACAATAGAAGTTAGAATTGCTGCATAATGTGTTTTCTTATAAAATGTTTCAAGATTTACAAATTGTGATGTCAAAGCCGTAAACACTCCACACAGCATATTTGCGGGAAGAACATATACGGATTCCGCATAACTTTTACCCCCCAATATCCTTACAATCTCAGGGCCAATCATTAATACACCGAACGTACAGAACAGAATAAAACACATATAGACCCGAAATGCCTTTCTGATAGCAAAATAGTCCTGATTGTCCTGTTTATCATAAAACCATGGCGCCCAGGCATTATTGAGGGACTGAACAAAAATCAGCATGATATGTGCGCATGTTGTCGCAAGCACAAGCCATGCAACCTCGTCCGATGAACACAAATGCTGCACAATCACCCGGTCTGAATTTAAAAGGATCTGACTTCCAAGAAAACTAAATACTAAAGGGAGTCCCATGGCCAATGCATATTTCCAGGATTTCAGACGTATGACTGCACTTTTTTTTATAAAAAAAACATAGAATATAACACCGGCAATAATATATGGAACATACTGTCCAATAATCCTGCCAAGCAGCCGGTCATCCTCCAGCCAATACACCAGAGCCACTGCTATCAGAGAAGATCCCACTACTAATGCAAAGGATATGGCGGAGCTAAGCTTATATTTGTATTCAACTCTCTGTTTTGCCTGAAACATTAAGAAAACAGGTTGTGCAAACAGATAGGCAAACATAATAAGGATATACTTCCGGTCTAGGAGAAGAAGCCTGTGAAAGAATTCCGGAAAAATTAAGTATAACGCCAGCGCAACAGCTGTTATCATACTACTCAGGACCAGACAGGATGTAATGTAGCTGTCCAGTTCCCCTTCCTCTTTGTAATCAAATCTTGCCCTATTCAATGTCGCGTATATTTCCAGACCACAGATAATCAGAAAGGTGGATTGCCAGCTTGCAAATACAGAAAAATTCCCATATTGCTTTGTTGTCATCAGTCTGGTAAAAATAGGTGTGGTAATAAAGACTAGACCCCGCGTCAAAAAATTTGATACCACATACCAAAAACTTGACTTTAATAATATTTTTGTATTCACTGACTCAGTTGTTTTCATATGTGCCATCCTTCATTCCATGGACTCCCGGTCTTTATGGACCTTTTCAGAAATTTCTTATCATACGCATAGTGTCCATCCATTAGTACAATAATGTAGTACATCATATAAAAGGTTCCATGTGTATGAGCCGTAAAAAAGGAAATAACTACAATGATACAAGTCAACCAAAAGTATGCTCCTTTTAGCTTAAATAATCCCTGGACATAAAATGCATACGAAAGAAAGATCCCAATAAGCCCATACTTATACAACGTTGCATAAAATCCTGACAAATTGAATTCTATCTCACTGACATTATCTGTCACTCCAAATATGAATGACTTACCTGACAAGCCTCCGACCAGCATCCTTGCCAGCCTGACCCTTCCGTTGATCGCCGTTGATTGATTGCCTGATCCGGAATTAAAAATCCGTATTACAATATTCCGAAAAATATCCACCTCAAAATACATTACAGTCAACACAGTAAGAAATACTATTAAAATCCCCACATTCTTAGGCGAAATCAAATTCCGGATCCTTGCTATATTCTCATCACTTTTCCCGTTTTTATATAAAGCAAAATACACCCCCCATAATCCTATTGCCACACCAAGTCCCATACCTGATGTGGAAAGGACCATGCCCGCCGTAATAATAAACGCCATCTTCATCCTCCATGGCTTCATATTAGGAGATAATAAAAGCAAGCACAGGACAGGGAAGCAGTAGATAAATAGATGAGAGGGCTCCAAAAAGAAGGCACTTGGTCTATAAAAACCATTACTTCTGCCTGTTATATTAATTAAGCCGGTTTTAGCCCCAAGTATCCATATACTGCTTTCCGGAAGCAGGAGAGATGTGGGGACAAATTGGAGATGAAAATGCAATAGATAATATAGTATGTATTGTATGATCAAACAAACGCCTGCAATGCAGCTTATATGTGTTGCAGATTTTACAAAATACCGAACATTAACACAGCCACTTGCAATTGCAAAAAAGAAAACCATCATAAACGCACCATACAACAGTTTGCTAAAGCTTATATCGTGAGAAAATGTCTTATAAAGCTGGAACAACATCAAAGGACTAATCGCCAACAGACACCTTGAATCAAATTTCCCATTTACCATTTTCTTCAGCAGCTTTAGCAATATATATGGCGATATTACAAGAAGAGCAGAAAAACCAGCATTCTTGTAAAAGCCCTTATAATGCTGCAAAATACAGCTGATTGCAAGAATAAATGCACAAAACCGATCAACCAGCGAGTTATTGTCAATACCATAAGTGATGAATCCATATTTATATATTTTAAAATACCTATTTTTTATATACATACATTAAAATCTCCTGCCAACCTATGCCCCAATGATGTCTTCCTCATTGCCCTTTTTCCGTTACTTCAGCTTCCTCCTTTATAATTTCATGCCTCGGTCGTGTTTCATTAAGATTTGTTCCATTAAACCTAATCCTATCGGAGTTCGTTCTCATTTCACTTTTAGAAAGCATAATCTTAATTGTTTTTAATACCATTTTGACATCAAGGAGGAAGCTGACATGTTCAACATAATATATATCGCTCTCAAACTGTACATTCCACGTCCAGGACGCCGCAGTCAATTTGTCATCTCCACCAATCTTCCAGCACCCAAGTCCAGGGCGAACACTATGACGATACTTGTGACGCTCATTATAAAGTGGTAAATATTCAATCATCAATGGACGTGGGCCTATGATTGACATAGTCCCATTAAACACATTAAAAAGGCTTGCTAATTCATCTAGAGAATATCTTCTCAATATACGGCCAAATGGCGTAATACGTTTACTTGGATGAAGAAGTTTTCCATTCTTATCACACTCATTAGACATGGAGCGAAACTTATATACACCGAAAATTTTTCCATCTTTTCCTGGCCTCTTATCAATATAAAAAATAGGCTTTCCATGATACACCAGTTCTAGAATAGAAATAACCACTAACAATGGACTCAATACAATGATTGCAATCCCGCTCAGCAGAATGTCAAGCAACCTTTTTATATATTTTGAATAAATTGTATTACGTGGTTTTGGGATATCTGTTCTTATTTCCATTTGCTCGGCAACATCTTTGTTCATCCCCATTAATCCTTCCTATCTTTCAACTTTTTATTGTTACTCAAAACACCTATGTATAATATCTATCACAACATCCTGTTCCTCTGCCGTCATCTTGTTGTCACTGGGAAGGCACAGTCCTCTCTCAAAAATATCAGCGCCCACATCCACCACATCCTCCTCTTTGATATAGGCGTTACTTCCAGCCCTCCCCGATCCAAACCTGGTAACAAATCCATGCATTCGGTAGACAGGCTGCATATGCATCGGTTTCCAGATCGGACGGCCCTCTGCGTTAAAAGCGGCAAGGGCCTCCAAAATCTCTGCAGGGCAGGACCTTCCCGGCTCGCTGATATAAAGCGAGTCCTTTTCACCGCGGACCTGCGGACACATTGCTTCCTTTTTAATGGTCAGACAGCTCAGCCAGTAGTTCGGCACACTGTTCTCAGCGTCAAAGGGATTCATCTCCACAGGGAGGTCGATTAAGCCTTCTTTGTACCTCTTATAAATTGCTTTCTTCTGCCTGATATGTTCTTCCAAATAAGGAAGCTGTCCGCGAACAATACCTGCTATGATATTGCTCATGCGATAGTTGAACCCCAGCTCCTCATGTTGATACCACGCCGCATCCTCCCGGCTCTGTGTGGACCATTTTCTTGCCTTGTTTGCATCCTCCAGGCTATCGGTCAAAAGCATTCCCCCGGAACTGCCGGTCACAATTTTGTTGCCATTATAGGAAATTACTGACTCTGTACCGAACATACCGGTCTGGACGCCCTTATATGTGGCACCAAAGGACTCGGCCGCGTCTTCCACAATCAGCGCTCTATGCTTCTCACAGATAGCCTTGATCTCATCAACCTTCCCAGGAGTTCCATACAGATGGGCTGTTACAACCAGCTTCACATCCGGGTAAATCTCAAACGCCTTTTCCAGGGCAACCGGGTCCATGTTCCAAGTATCATACTCCGTATCTATAAAAACAGCCTCTCCTCCCTCATATGCTACGGGATTTACCGTTGCGCCAAAGGTCATATCAGAACAGAATACTTTGTGTCCTTCCAGGGAACCTTTGCCTATCTTTGACTGTCCGTAGATTCGCTCAGCACAGAGTCTAACAGCAAGGTGGAGTGCTGCCGTGCCGGCTGACAGTGCAACAGCATATCCACGCCCGACCTTTGCAGCAGCAGCAGACTCGACTTCATTTATATTTGCTCCAACCGTACTCACCCAGTTTGTTGTGATTGCCTCGTCTACCCATCTCTGCTCATCACCGTGCATAGTAGGGGAAGAAAGCCAAACCTTACTCTCAAACGGCTTGATCCCTTGAAATCTTGGGTCAGATAAGAATTTATTAGTTACCATGTTTATATTCTCCCTTGGATTGTTTTCTAACGATCTCCAGTCCTATTTTTACGTCAATTTTTCTTCCGAACATGTCCATCTGCACAACAGCAAACCGTTTGTGTCGGTCAATAAATGTGATCTTTCCTTCCATTTTCTTAATGGGGCCGGAGGTAATAATCACCTGATCTCCCACAATGTATC
The DNA here is from genome assembly GCF_000954015.1 of Clostridium sp. FS41. Classification (NCBI taxonomy): domain Bacteria; kingdom Bacillati; phylum Bacillota; class Clostridia; order Eubacteriales; family Clostridiaceae; genus Clostridium; species Clostridium sp. FS41. Next base: position 7,720 of record NZ_JYHN01000061.1, on the reverse strand, counting down.
CCCGGGACATTTCAAACAGATGATCGCGGCCGCCTGTATCTGTCAGCATTTTCCTTTCTTCCTCCCTTAAAGGTATAAACCCCGCACCATCTCCAAGGATCTTTGTAAATTCCGGTATTTTTTTCAACTCCTGAAACAATTCATCCACCCGCTCTGTAATGAGGAATACATAACCTGGGAATAAAACAGACCGCTCCTTATGCCATTCACCCTGATAGCGTTTCATCCGTTCACAGTACGGGATAAAACATTCTGTCAGCACTGTCCTGTCCACAATCTTTTTGATCAAATGCAGAACAGACTCTTCCCTTCCGGTCCTCACCTGCACTGCATACCAGTTTTCCATTCCCATATCCTCCAGCTTTTCAGGGACTTTATCCGTTCTCAGTTCCTCAATCCTAATTGATTTCACGGTTTGTTGTTCCACTCAAAAGGGCATGCTCCGCCATCCCATGGACAAGACCTGCCGCCTTACGTTTCTCCAAAGGATCCGGCAATCTTTCCATAGAAAAAGGCTTACCCTAAGTGGACAAGGGGACACACGGCTTTGCGCCACAGATTTGCGCTTCTGCGGCATGTGTCCCCTTGTCCACTGAGAGTAACAATATAACAGGTATGACCTCAGAATGCGGCAAAGCGACAATTCTGCTTTCATACCCTTTTCATCCTACTTTAATCCCAATTGATACATTGCAACCTTCTTATGCCCGGTCAACCGGTCTGCGTTCAAAGCCACAACACCGGATTCCCGACCCGCTGCAGCCTCTGCGGCAGCAAGATCTGAGTCCATACCCTTGTAATGGTATTCCGGCACCAGTTCATGTACCAGCTGGCGTACGTTTCCTGTCTCGCTTTTGGCAGCCTCCCCCAAACGGTGAAGCGCCCGCTCAAACCTGTCATAATCCATTTCTATGGGCTTTCCTATGAAAATGCGCTCATTCTCCGTCTTCTGGAGACCTTCTTCATCCATGAGCAGCTCCTCATACAGTTTTTCCCCGGGTCTGAGTCCGGTAAAGCAGATATCAATGTCCTTGTACGGCTCATAGCCGGACAAACGGATCAGGTTCTCGGCCATGTCCAGAATCCGGACCGGATTTCCCATGTTCAGGACAAATATTTCCCCGCCCTTTGCATAGGCTCCTGCCTGTATCACCAGGCTGACCGCCTCCGGTATGGTCATAAAGTACCGTATGATATCCTTATGTGTCACAGTTACCGGTCCGCCGCTTTCAATCTGTCTTTTAAACAGCGGGATGACACTTCCGTTGCTTCCCAGAACATTTCCAAAGCGGACCGCAACAAACTCCGTACTGCTTTTCTGGTTGCTCATCTGCACAACCATTTCACAGAGCCGTTTGCTTGCGCCCATAATATTGGTGGGATTGACTGCCTTATCCGTGGAAATGAGAATGAAGCGTTTTACCCCATATTTGATGGCTGCCCTGGCTGTCTTATAGGTTCCCATCACATTATTTTTAATGGCCTCACAGGGACTGTCCTCCATCAGAGGCACATGCTTATGGGCCGCTGCATGATATACAATGTCTGGCCTGTATGTACGGAACAGATATTCCAGACGGTTTGTATTGCGCACGGAACCGATCAGCACCACCAGATCCATCTGCGGGTACTTACGTCTCAGTTCCTGCTGGATCTCATAGGCATTATTTTCATATATATCAAATATAATGAGCTGTTTTACCTTGTGTCCCGCCAGCTGCCTGCACAGCTCGCTGCCAATGGAACCACCGCCCCCGGTGACCAGGACTACCTTATCCTTTACATAGCCCATGATCTCATCCAGATTGGTACGGACCGGCTCCCTGCCTAAAAGGTCCTCGATCTCTACCTTCCGGAGCCTGGAAATATTCACCTCGCCGTTCATCAGCTGATATACGCCGGGAAGTGTCTTAACCTGGCATCCTGTCTTTTGACATATTCCAAGAATATTTCGTATCTGCTCAGGCGCGGCGGCCGGGATGGCAACGTATATCTTATCTATTTCCTTTTCTTTTACAAGCTTTGCGATGTCTTGCCTGGTCCCCATTATGGGAACACCATCGATCATCCGGCCCTGCTTGTCCCTGTCGTCATCCACAATGCACACAGGCAGGCCGTGGATCTTCTCACTGCCCTTCATCTCCCGGACAATAAGGGTCCCTGCCTTTCCTCCGCCAATGATCATGACACGGGGAGGCTCTTCCTTGTCCATCGCCCGGTTCAGCCTGTTTACGATTCTCTGCATCACCTGAAAACTGCTGCGCCCCCACATGGACGCTGCCGTCATAAGCACAAACCACAGCACATAATAGCTTCTGGGCATCCGTGCATCAAACAGCAGTATCCCAACCGGCTGCACCAGTGCAGCCGACAGGCAGGACAGGCCTACCAGTACCATTTCCCGTATACCGGCTGTTCCCCACATGATGGCGTACAGGTGTCCCCCGTAAAATACGAGGGACACCACTGCCATCTGCAGAAAACCGTACTTCCACAGTTCCCTGGCATACTGGATCGGGACGGCCGACAGGTTCAGGTCAAATCTAAGCCCCAGAGCCAGGCATGCACAAATCCAGACCATTGCCATGTCATAGGCCCAGAGGACCCCCATTCTTACCCGTTTGCTATGGGGCAGACATTTTTCTAAAACAAGTTTGTTTTTACATGCCACTTTCATACCCACCTTTTTTCCAGCCGCTCAGAGCATTGGCATTAACGTTTGTAAATAACTGAAACCGTACCTGAGTTTGGAATGTTAAAATAGAGCATCTTGGACGCTGTATCGATCCTGGTTGGCTGTATTACAGTCCAGGTTCCGGTTAAGTTATTGTAGAAAAGCACCTGTACATTTCCCAGTCCGTCAACCAGGTTGGGGATATACATAGGAACTTCCACTGCCCCTGCCTTCTCAGCATTGGTTGAGGCATCCTTTGTAACGATTGCCTGGGTTCCAACCAGTGCACTGTACCCGGTCAGGTCCACACCTGGAACAGCTTCATTCAGCGGACGCCCGCTGTTGATGCCGTTGATGGCGTTAACCACGCTCTCCGGAAGTCCGGCAACAGCGCTGCCAGTGTCCTTTACAAGTTCCAGAGCCGTATCGCCTACCACGGCCTGCCCCCTACTGTTGGTCTGTACTCCTCCGCCAAACTGTACCTTGTTGGTGGTAGTCCCGGTTTTTGCAGTTGTGTTGGTGCGGGTTCCCGCGTCATAACTGCTTCCATCGCTGCCTCCATCGCTGATCACCGGGCCTGTTCCCGGGCTGTTAGCCGCAAACGTGCATACTGACTGTGATGCAGCCAGTGCAGCAACCAATGCGATTGTTGTGATTCTTTTTCTCATAGTTCTCACTCTTCCTTTCCATTGCATAATTTTGTATCTTTCTATCAATAAGTAGTTGTTGCTATACTTATTTTCCCTTTTTGTACCCGTCTATTCCTCCGGTCTGTAAAACAGTTCCAGGATCAATGGACGGATCTGATCCTTGTCAGGATAGTACTCATCATAGATTGACGTTTCCACAGCGTTACCCGGAAGTGTCAGCATATCGCCTATCCCCACATCCTGCCCCTTTTCAATAAATGCCAGGGCCATATCCAAATATCTGTCCTTTGTCATGTCTGTTATCATGTAAGGTTCTATTTCTTTCAGGATCCATGGCACAAAGCCATCATCCCGGCCGGCCTTTTTCCTGGCCGCCTTTAAAAAACCCTCTATATAGGATTTCTGCCGCTCCGTTCGGCCGATTGCGCTTTGAGCCTGTTTTGTATCCCTGTAACGGATATAGGCTTCAGCCTGTTTTCCCCGGAGCGTAAGATCCTTTCCATAAATAAAGTCAGGATCCGCCTTTTCCAGTTCCCTGTCCTTTATGGTTACGGCAACGCCGCCCACCCCGTCATTCACAACCGGTATGACCGACATGCTGAAAGCCATATATCCATCTATGGAAAGCCCGTCAAGCAGCCTGCTCACCGCATCCGCCATGTACTGGCAGCTCTTTTCCCTTCCATCTCCATAGGCATACGCCAGGGCCAGATGCTGTATCCCCTGTCCCAGTTCATTGCCGCTTAGGTCTGTCAGAGTGATCTCCGTCATGGTGTCCCTGGGGATCATCATGATTTTTACCCTGTCCCTTGCAGTGTCCTGGGCTATGAGAAAGATTCCGTCCGCCTGTCCCCCCTGTCCCGCTACCCTGGATTCCCCCAGGCTTCCGGTCCTGTCTATTCCCATACACAGGATGGCCTTTACATAAGTATTGCGCCGGTAGGTCTTTCCCTCATACTCGATCCTGTCCCCCATGCCCTTTGCAGTGGATCCGATCTGGTCCTGGCGCCACTGCGCCGCCTGCTCTGCCGACGCCTTCCTGTCCAGATATAACTGGCAGGTATGGTAAACAAAGAAAGCGAGGAGGACCACGCCGGCTGCTGTAAATACCTGCTTCCACCAGCTGCGGGTCTGATTCCGTTTTATTCTGATCCGTTTCATTCCATATCCTCATTCCGAATCCTGCCCGGCTTCATCTGGTCCGGCTTCATCTGGTCCGGCCTCATTTCACCTGGCCTCATTTCACCTGGCCTCATCCAGGATCTGGTATTTCTCGCCCCCTCCGCCGTAAGTTTTTCCATAGTATCTTCCATAATATTTTCCATAATATTTTTTATAGTATCCATTATCGTAATCCGTCCCCACCCGGTTCAGCACAGCCCCCAGGATACGGCACCCGCTTTTTTCCAGCTGGCTTTTTACTTTCTGCACCAGATGGTAGCTGATGGTCCCGCTGTTAATAACGATCACGGCCCCATCACACAGGCTGGCTATAATGGCTCCGTCTATAAGGTTTGCCATGGGCGGCGTATCTATGATAATGTAGTCATACTTTAACCTGGCACGGTCCAGCAGTTCCTTAAACAGGGGATCCTCTAAGAGTTCCGATGGGTTGGGCGAATAGGGGCCTGCAAGGATAATATCCAGATTCTCCACATCTGTCCCATAACAGATCTCCTCCGCTGTTTTCTGTCCGCTTAAATACTGGGACAGCCCGCAGGGGTTTCCCTGGATCTCATGCCTTTTTACGATCACAGACTTGCGGATGTCCCCATCGATCAGCAGTACCTTTTTGCCTATACTCCCAAAGGAGGCTGCAACTGCAAAGGTCGTATCACTCTTTCCTTCACTGGGCAATGAACTTGTAAACATAATGGTCTTCAGGTTATTTCCGCAGAACTGGATATTGGTGCGGAGCGTCTTGACCGCTTCCTCGTAATGGTAATCTTTCCTGCCTGTATTTTTAAGGCTTAATGTCTGTCCCATTCCTTAATCCTCCCTGCCTTTTTTCTTATATCCTGGTTTCTGTTTCTTCCGGCTCTCTTTTCTGCCCCGGAACTTTATAGGCTGCTCTTTTTCCGCCTCACCGTTATCAGGTATGGCGGCCAGGACACTGATTCCCAGATACTTAGACACATCATCCTCAGACCGTATGGTGTCATTCATAATGACCTGAAGGGTTATGATTGCGCAGGATATCACGGCAAGCGCCATGCCTCCCAGCGCAGCGTTCCTTGTCACATTGGGGGAAGCCGGCTTGTCCGGGACTACACCGCCTTCTATGATCTTGGGCGGTATCATTTCCATAATATCGCCTATGTAATCAGATGAGGCCCTGGCCACCTCGTCCACGATTGCCCTGGCCCTTACAGGGTCTTCATCCGATACCGTCATATTGAGGATACGGGTATCCGTGGGGTTGGTGATCGTAATCTTTTCTTTCAGCTGGTCATAGGTCAGATCCAGGCCCTGCTTTTCGATCACCTGTTCCAGTACCGGCCTGCTGGTTATCATGACACTGTAATCCTTTGTCAGCTGGCTGCCGATCTGCAGATCTGCCAGCGAAGTCAATGTTGTCTCCTTAGACAGAACGTACACCATAGATGTTGATGTATAGACCGGGTTTAATATCATCACGCTGTAAAGGCCCGCCGCCATACATCCCGCAATTGCGGCCAGTATGATGATCCATGCCTTTTTCTTGAACACATACAGCAGTTCCATTACATCAATCTCTATTTCATTTTCATCTCTGTCTTCGTATAGTTTGTTTTCCATCACTGTTACCTTTTCCACACTTTTTTCTTACAGCAGCATCCGGTCTGCCAGTATAAATTCGGGATTTTCCCGCAGGATCCGGATTGCTTTCTCCTCGCCCGCATTCCGTTTCAGCCACAATATCCCTTCCTGCATTCCAGGGGGACGGACCGCTATATTGTGCATGTCTGTTGCCAGGAAATGAATATACCCTTTTTTCAGATTCCGTCTGCACCACCGGAGTCTTTTGTCCATCCACACACCGGTAAGGCTTTTAAAATTCACCTGCAGATATGCACCATAATCGATCAGTTCTTTCAACAACTCATCCCGGGCAAGGCACGGATAACGTTCCACGTGCGCGATTACCGGAAAATAGGATGCCTGCACTAATTGACGGACTGCCCTGCTTATCCTGCCAAAGCTGTCCCCGGGTGCAAACTCCACCAGCACATACCTGCTCCCTGCCAGTGTCAGGGCCTTTCCCTCGCCCAGGTATTCCAGGATACTCTCAAAATACATGATCTCCTGCCCCAGGCTTACATGGTAATCACTGGAAATGCTGCCGGCTTCCCTCTCCAGGCGCCTGCACAGTTCTTTTAAACGGCCAACTTCCTGTCTGCGCGAAAAATGAGGGGTAGCTATCAGATGGCGTGTCCCCTGCTCATATGCCATCTTCAGCAGGGTTATGGTTTCCTCCCAGTCCCCAGCCCCGTCATCAACCCCCGGCAGTATATGGGTATGTATGTCCACCCATCCCTTATCAGAATTCATCTCCCTCATTCACTACCTCTTCCATCCACCCGTGGATCCCACGGATCACATCCATACCGCTTCTGAAATTCATCTGCCCTTTGGAATTCTTCAGGGTTCCCTGAATGCTTGCGTTCCGTCTGGAATACACCCTGATGGAGAAAATGTTCTTGGCGGAACATATGTTGTTAGGGTTAAACCTTACATGCTGGAGAGGTACAGGACTGTTCCTTTTTTCAGTCCCCTTTGCCCGTTTCCGCGCAGGCGGATTCTTGCTTAGATATCGGTATTCATTGCATTTGCGCGGAACACCGGCCATGTCCATAACGTTCTCAAGCTGAATCAGCATATTATCAAGCCCAAAAAAGTAAAAAGGTTCTTCGTAATAAAATGTCTGTAAATAATCTTTTGCGATTCCGTTATAATAATTTTCAATCACGATAAACATGGTGGCGGTATATTCCGGATACTGTCCTCCATCTCTCAGGATATCGTCCTCCGCAATAATCAAACCATCCTGTACTCCAGTGTCCATATGACCATCCTTTCCATGTGTAATATCATCCAACATATGAAAGCCACTGTTTAACATGTCCCCTTATTTTTATCCACCACGGAATAATCATTCTGCGGTATTTTGATGACAATGTTTAAATGAAAATCAAATAAAAATGGGTATTGTGACTTTTGAGTGGAACTTCAAAAGAAAAAATACCCATGACGAAAAGGCCGGTTCATGATTTTATCCTTCCCGGCCTCATTGTATTGGAGAAAAAACAGCTTTATGTATATTGACTCCCCCCACATTTTGTTATAAAATACATACAATGCAGGTTCTCATTATTTGATATGCAGACTCATCACCACAGAATGATTATTCTGTGGT